>CAYVUB010000004.1:0-138930 GCA_964454675.1 uncultured Flavobacteriaceae bacterium
TGTTAATGACTTGTAGTGGTGTTTGTGAGGTTGCGGCATTGTCAAAATACACCAAAGGTTTGCCGTTTACTTTACGTGAAAGTATCGGGAAGTCTTTTCGTATGGTTTCTATGTTGAACATTTATATATGCTTGAGCTTGCAAAGTTACGTAAATTTTTTCCCCCTTGAGAACTGTGGGGAGCATATAAAAAAGGACGTAGCAAAAATTGTCTTTGGAGTTTCTATTTTTTCGATGTGTGGTATTTTAACCTTATATTTGACTGAAATCAAAAGGACTCAGACCAGAACCGTATTGTCATGAAAACAGTTTATCACAGTAGTAGCTCCATTAGTGTTAAGATTGTCACCGTTGGCATCATATTAATTTTTATATTGATGATATGGGAGCTGATTTTTCGCTACAGAAATTATGTAGTATCTTATGTGATTATTTCTATAATCTTTGTTTTGCTGCTATATTTCTACCTCAACTCTTTAAAAGAAGTTGTTGTTGATGGAAAAAAAATTATTTTGAAAAAAATTATGGGCAAAATAGAGCTTGATATAGAAAAAATTATTGACATAAAAAGGTTAGAATTTTCAAACTTAGATATGACAGTTGGTAGTAAAGGCTACTTTGGTTTTATTGGGAGTACTATGGAAAACTCGTATAGTTACGTAAAAGACAGGAATAAAATGGTTAAAATAATCCTTTCCGGAAAAAGCTATATAATAAGTGTGGATACGCCGGAAGATTTAATTTTGAAGTTTATAAATAAGTGACTTTTTTAATTCGATGATGTTCATAATAGCTGAATTTTACCCACTAAATTACAATTTTTATTTGATGTTCTGAGTTTTAGCCCCGATAGAAGCGGTATCCTTTTTTGCTGTGCTTGACCTTTCGACTGCCTGTCCGTCCGGCAGGCGGGCGCTCAAGGTGACACTGCAAAAAAGACCTGCCTGCCGGCAGGCAGGTATAGCGGATAGCGGGAAATGGCTTCAAATAAAAAAATTGAACATTATTTCACGAGATTCCCTTCTTCAAGGGAATGACAATACTACAAATCAAATCCTATATTAACTCCCAGTTTTGTGGCTATAATCTTGGTAATGCGTTGTTTGATTTCGGGGATTTTAACCGAACTCAACACGTTGTTACTGAACGCGTACATCAACAAGGCTTTGGCTTCTTTTTCCGGAATACCGCGTGAACGCATATAAAACATAGCGCTTTCGTCAAGCTGACCAATGGTACAACCGTGTGAACATTTGACGTCATCAGCAAAAATTTCGAGTTGTGGCTTGGTGTTGATAGATGCTTTATCGCTTACTAAAATATTGTTGTTGGCTTGAAATGCGTTGGTTTTTTGGGCTTCTTTGTTGACAATCACGCGACCGTTGAAAACACCTGTGGCATTGTCTCCAAAAATGCCTTTGTAATCTTGATGGCTTTCGCAGTTTGGCTCTATATGATGTACCAAGGTGCTGTGGTCAACGTGTTGTTTGTTGCCAATAATGGTCACACCTTTTAGGGTTGAATCAATGCGTTCGCCGTTTTGGAAAAAGTTGAGATTGTTGCGTGTCAGCTTGCCTCCGAATGAAAAGGTATGGACCGATGCAACACTTTCCTGCTTTTGGTTGATGAAGGTATTGTCAATCAATGACGCATTTTCATTGTCGTTTTGTAGTTTGTAATAATCAACAATGGCTCGCTTGTTGGCAAAAACTTCGGTGACGCTGTTGGTCAGCACCGGATTGTCTGTCAAACTTTGGTGGCGCTCGATGATTTGTACGTGTGAATTTTCATTGACCACAACAAGATTTCGAGGCTGATACATTACCGCCGATTCGTTGCCTGTTGAAAAATGAATGATTTCAATAGGTTTTTGAACGAGCTTGTTTTTTGGAATGTGGATGTAAGCACCTTCGCTACTGAAGGCGGTATTTAAAGATGACAGGCTGTCTTTTGTGGCAATTTTATTGAAATAATTTTCAATGACCAATTGGTATTTTGGTTTGTTTAAAGCTGACGACATCAAACATACATCAATACCATCGTGTGTGGTTTCTGATAAATTTGATGAAAATTTACCGTCAATAAAGACAATTTTATAAGTATCAATATCGTGAATGAAATATTTTTTGACATCACTGTATTCAATGGCGTTTCCTTGTTTTGGAAATACGCTGTAGTCGAGTTTTAAAATACTGTTCAACGAGGTGTATTTCCAAGCTTCATCACGTTTTGATGGAAAACCTTGGTCTTCAAATATTTTGATAGCTTCGCTTCGGACATCGTGAACCGGCAAATCAATATCTACCTGATTTTCAAAAGCTAAAAATGATGCTATGAGTTTTTCTTTTAAATCCATTTTGTAAGTTTTCAGTCGCAGTCGCAGTAAACAGTGAGACTGTAAACTGAGACTGTAAACTTTTTTAAGCGTTTACTTCTTCTTTGATCCAGTCGTAGCCACGTTCTTCAAGTTCGTGTGCCAGTTCTTTTGTGCCGGATTTTACAATGCGTCCTTCGTAAAGTACGTGTACAAAGTCCGGAACGATATAATCCAACAAGCGTTGGTAATGCGTGATAACTATTACCGCATTGTTGTTGCTTTTCAATTTATTTACGCCATTGGCAACAATGCGCAACGCGTCAATATCAAGCCCTGAATCGGTTTCGTCAAGTATAGCAAGTTTTGGTTCTAACATCGCCATTTGAAAAATTTCGTTGCGTTTTTTTTCGCCACCTGAAAACCCTTCGTTTAAGGAACGTGATAAAAACTTACGGTCAATTTCCAAAAGCTCTGATTTTTCTTTGATGAGTTTCAACATTTCGTTGGCGGGCATATCGGCTAAACCTCTGGCTTTGCGGGTTTCGTTTATGGCTGTTTTCATAAAATTGGTCACAGAAACCCCTGGAATTTCTACAGGATATTGAAATGACAGAAAAATGCCTTTGTGAGCGCGCTCTTCGGCTGCCAGTTCGTCAATATTTTCGTTATCTAACAAAATTTCGCCTTGTTCAACTTCATATTCTTCTTTACCGGCAATAACTGAAGCCAAGGTGCTTTTACCGGAACCGTTCGGACCCATAATAGCGTGGACTTCACCTGCTTTTACTTCTAAATTAATACCTTTTAAAATGGCTTTACCATCAACACTTGCGTGTAAATTGTTTATTTTTAACATATTGTTTGTTTTAAGTTTATGGTTCATAGTTTATGGTTAAAACTTTGAACACGTAACTTACTTTGCTATTGATTTGTTCCTAATTTGATGACTTCGTTTGCCTCTGCAGGAAGTTTGGAAACACTTATGATTTCAACAATCTCTATCCGGTTTTCCCAACCTTCTTCATCAGCGGGTTTTTTTGATATTATTCCTTTGATGGTTACTGCAACCTGGTCTGTTGGTTCATTTTTTAATGGTTGCGCCTGTTTGTTAAGCTCTTGCATTTTTTTATTGATAATCACGCCAAAAAGTTCAGATTTTGTTTGCAATACTGCCGCATCGGCGTAATAAACAAAATAGCCACTTAATTGGGTTAACTCTCCTGAGGATTGACTCTCTGTTTTTGAATCGTTTTTACAGCTTAAAAATGCTGTGATTATCAAAAAAGATACGAGTATTTTTTTCATATTTATTTTACACTAATCCCAATAATTATCGGGAGAAAATATTATTTAATTAAACTTTATATATTCGTTAATTCAAAGATTCCTGCCTCCGCAGGAATTTGTTATCCTACACTTCCTTCTAAACTAATTTCCAATAATTTCTGAGCTTCGACAGCAAATTCCATAGGAAGTTTGTTCAACACTTCTTTGCTAAATCCGTTTACAATCAACGCAATGGCTTTTTCGGTGTCTATACCACGCTGGTTGCAATAAAATATTTGGTCTTCGCCGATTTTGCTCGTTGTTGCTTCGTGTTCAATAATTGCTGATTTGTTTTTGGCTTCGATATATGGAAATGTGTGTGCACCACATTCATTGCCCATCAACAAACTGTCACATTGTGAAAAGTTACGGGCGTTATCAGCTCTTGAACTAATTTGAACCAACCCGCGATAGGAATTTTGAGATTTTCCGGCAGAAATTCCTTTAGAAATAATAGTGGATTTGGTGTTTTTACCAAGATGGATCATCTTTGTTCCTGTATCGGCTTGCTGATAATTGTTGGTGACCGCAATGGAATAAAATTCCCCAACCGAATTATCGCCTTTCAAAATACACGATGGATATTTCCAGGTAATGGCAGAGCCTGTTTCTACTTGCGTCCAAGAGATTTTTGCATTGGTTTCACACAAACCTCTTTTGGTCACAAAATTATAAACACCACCTTTTCCTTCGGCATTTCCCGGGTACCAGTTTTGTACGGTAGAATATTTTATTTCAGCATTATCCAAAGCAATCAACTCCACAACCGCGGCGTGCAATTGGTTTTCATCTCTGCTTGGCGCGGTACAACCTTCCAAATAACTTACATAACTGCCTTCGTCTGCAATGACCAATGTGCGTTCAAATTGTCCTGTTCCGGCTTGGTTGATTCGGAAATACGTGGATAATTCCATTGGGCAACGAACTCCTTTTGGAATGTAGCAAAAACTTCCGTCACTAAATACTGCGCTATTTAAAGCCGCATAAAAGTTGTCTTTTTGAGGTACAACGGTGCCAATATATTTTTTGACCAATTCAGGATATTCTCTGATGGCTTCGCTTATCGAACAGAAAATGATGCCTTTTTCATTCAAGGTTTTTTTGAACGTTGTCGCCACGGAAACAGAATCAATCACGACATCCATAGCGACTCCTGCTAACTTTTTTTGTTCGTCAAGAGAAATACCCAGTTTTTTGAAGGTTTCCAATAATTCAGGATCAACTTCATCAAGGCTGTCATATTTAGGTTTTGAATTTGGTGCTGAATAATAAGAAATAGCTTGAAAGTCCGGTTTTATATAGGTAACGTTTGCCCATTCCGGTTCTGTCATTTCTTTCCAGGAACGAAATGCTTCCAAACGCCAGTTGGTCATCCATTCCGGCTCTTCCTTTTTTAAAGAAATAGCGCGAACGATATCTTCATTTAAACCCACAGGAAACGTATCGGATTCAATATCTGTATAAAATCCGTATTCGTATTCTTTGGTTTTGAGTTCTTCTCTTAAATCGTCTTCGGTATATTTACTCATAGTGTGTTTTGATTTTCAACCCTGAAAAAGGGGTGACTTTTAAAGCGAAAAACTTTCACCGCATCCACAGGTTCTGTTGGCATTCGGATTGTTAAATATAAACCCTGAGCCGTTAAGTCCGCCGGAATATTCAAGTGTAGTGCCAATGAGGTATAAAAAACTTTTCTTGTCAACAATGATTTTTACGCCATTATCTTCAAACACTTTATCGTCTTCCTGTTGTGCTTTATCAAATTTTAAATCATACGATAAACCGGAACAACCACCACTTTTCACGCCAACACGAATAAAATCTGTAGCATAGTTAAAACCGTCTTCGGTCATTAACTCAACCACTTTCTTTTTTGCTGTTTCAGAAACTTTTATCATAGGTTACATAGATTTTGTCTAAATAGACTGCAAATATACAATATAAGTAGCGTTTTTCAATATAACCTAACATTATATTAGCAAATGATTTGATAGGTTTTAGTGATAAATTCAAAAATAAAAATAGTGGGTAATTGCATACTTAATTAATAACTTTGCAAAATGATAGAAGATAAAAACCAACAACGCACACCGTTGAGTGCTTTGGGTGAATTTGGGCTCATTGACCACCTGACCAAACATTTTACAATCAGGCAGAAATCAACCGTTAAAGGTATAGGCGATGATGCCGCTGTTTTAAATTTTGGTAAGAAACAAATTGTTATCACAACCGATTTGCTGGTTGAACATGTCCATTTTGATTTGAGTTATATGCCTTTGAAACATTTGGGCTACAAGGCAATAATCGTGAATTTGTCAGACGTGTATGCCATGAATGCAAATGCTACTCAGGTAACGGTTTCAATTGCGGTTTCCAACAGATTTCCTCTGGAAGCTTTGCAAGAATTGTATGCAGGTATTGAAACGGCTGCGAACATTTACAACGTTGATGTAATAGGTGGAGATACCACGTCATCAACCACCGGATTGATTATTTCTGTCACGGCAATAGGCGAAATTGACGCAAAAAATGTGGTTTACAGAAACGGCGCAAAACCTAATGATTTGCTGGTTGTTACCGGTGATTTGGGTGGTGCTTATATGGGATTGCAAGTGCTGGAACGCGAAAAGGAAGTATTTAAAGTGAACCCGAACAATCAACCCGATTTAGAGCTTTACACTTATATCATAGAACGCCAACTAAAACCGGAAGCCCGAAAAGATATTGTGAAACTGCTAAAAGATTTGGATGTAAAACCCACTTCAATGATTGATATAAGTGATGGCTTATCATCAGAAATTATCCATTTATGTAAGCAGAGTAATGTAGGTGTCGAATTGTATGAAAATAAAATCCCGTTAGACCCGCAGGTTATTTCAACTTGTGAAGAGTTTAATATAGATAGCACAACCATTGCTTTAAACGGCGGTGAAGATTATGAGTTGCTTATGACAATTTCACAACATGATTATCCAAAAATCAAAGCCAATCCAAACCTTACCGTTATAGGCTACATAACCGAAAAAGAAAAAGGGATGCATCTGGTTACACGAGCCGAAACACTAATTCCGTTGATTGCCAAAGGCTGGAATGCGCTTAGTGAGTAAACGCAAGTGCTTCTTTTTGCTTTTTTTGCAGACGTTTGTTATGAATGTGTTCAAGAACGGTGTTGATTTCTTTATACTTTGGCGTCAGCGGTATCAAACTCCCTTTACCGTTAGTTGTTAATTGCGCACTACAATTTTTGCACTTGTACTCTTTAACATGGTGCGTAATTTTTTTTGAAATGACATACCGGTGTCCAAAAACAGAGCAATAGACATTTTTCACTTTAACAGAATTTTAGTTATTAATTTAGAGGAAGTTAAATATACATATTTTATCTGAAAAGTAAGAGTTTTCAGTTAATATATCGATGAACTGAACGCTTTTTGCTGCGAATGTTCCATTCTGCGTGTGTAAAATTCTTCTAAAATGGAATTAATTTCTTTGAATTTTGGCGTTAGCTCTGTAAGATGGCCGTTGCTGTTGGTCGTTAATTGCTTTTTGCAGCAGGTACAGGTGTACTCTTTAACGTGAGATGTTACTGTTTTTGACACTTCATAGTTATGTCCAAAAATAGTGCAGTAAAGTTTCATTGGGGCTGAGGTTCTGGTAGGTTTTTTCATGTGTCTTTGGGTTAGGAATGACTAACTTAAAACAAAAAACACAAAAAACGCTAAAAAGCAATTATTTTTCGATAAAATGAAATAATTTGTAAGATAATTCCTCTTTATTTTCAATGTGGCTCATGTGTCCATCCGGAAACTCTACAATTTCAATGTCAATACGGCGCATTTGCCCAAGCAGGTTTTGATAGTCTAAAACAGAATCCTTTTTGCCTGCAATTAACAGTTTTTTATAGGGTAATCTGCTCAATAAGCTACTTCTGTCTTTACGTACTTTCATACCCTCAAGAGCGGCTATAATACCTTGCAACGGGGTTTTTAATGCCTCGTCTTTAGTCTTTTCAATTTCTACAGCCAATCGGTCTCTGTTGTCGGGCGAGAAAAGGTTTGAAACCGACATGCTGATAAATGCTTCGTGACTTTGCTTAACGACCGTAATAGCTCTGTCTCTGTTAATTTTACGTTCTTCCGAATCTGCTTGTGGTGTAGAATTCAAAAGGCACAATCCTTCTATGGTTTTTAAAGCCGATTCGGCAAGTGCCAATGCCACATAACCACCCATGGAATGCCCTATTACTGTAAACGTTTCCACTTTAAGCTGTGTTAAAACAGCATCAACAACGTCTGCCATTAATTCCATGGTATGCACATAACCCAAGCATCCGGTTTGTCCGTGTCCCAACAAATCGATGGTAATAACTCTGTAGTTTTTTGAAAGTGCAGGTACGAGGTCGTTCCACATGGTGCTGCTTTCAAGAAAACCGTGCAGCAGAACTATAGCCTTGCCGTTTCCGTCATCGGTATAAAAAACAGGAATTCCTTTAAATTCAAATAGCATTGGTTTACTTTGAATTCATTAATGTTTCTATTTCGTCAGCTTCAACAGGAATATTGCGCATTAAGTTAAACGGCTCGCCTTTTTTCTGAATTACAACATTATCTTCCAGCCTGATGCCAAAGCCTTCAGCAGGAATATAAATTCCGGGTTCAACGGTAAATACCATATTGGGCTGCATAGGCTCGGTCAAAATACCGTAATCGTGCGTATCCAGACCTAAATGGTGCGATGTGCCGTGCATAAAGTATTTTTTGTATGCGGGCCAATCGGGGTTTTCGTTTTTAACATCGGTCTTGTCAAGAAGTTTTAATCCTAATAATTCCGAAGTCATTAGTTTTCCGACTTCAACGTGGTATTCTGCCCAGTAAGTTCCCGGAACAAGCAGTTTTGTGGCTTCGTTTTTAACTCTCAATACAGCATTGTAAACTTCTTTTTGACGTTTGGTGAATTTTCCTGAAACCGGAATGGTTCTGGTCATGTCGCTGGAATAATTGGCATACTCGGCACCTACGTCCAGCAATATCAAATCGCCGGCTTTGCATTGTTGGTTGTTTTCAATATAATGCAGCACATTGGCGTTCTTTCCCGAAGCAACAATAGGTGTATAGGCGAATTTTTTTGAACGGTTGCTCAAAAACTCGTGGATAAACTCGGCTTCAATTTCATATTCCCATACATTTGGCTTCACGAATTTTAAAACCCGTCTGAAACCTTTTTCGGTAATATCACATGCGGTTTGCATCAGGTCGAGTTCAATCCGGCTTTTTACCGAACGTAAACGCTGCAAAACAGGATTGCTTTTTGCTACCGAATGTGCCGGATATTTCGCTTTTAGCCACTTGGTAAAACGGTCTTCGCGGGTTTCGGTTTCTACATGTGAGCGGTAATGCTCATTGGTGTTGATGTAAACCGTATCGCATTGCGTCATAAGTTCAAACATAATTTTTTCCATATCGCTAAGCCAATAAACGGTTTTGATGCCACTGGTTATATAGGCTGCTTCTTTGGTGAGTTTTTCGCCTTCCCAAACGGCAATATGTTCGTTTGTTTCCCTTAAAAAAAGAATTTCACGGTGCTTTTCTTTTGGGCAATCCGGAAATAACACCAAGATACTTTCTTCCTGGTCAACACCGCTCAAATAAAAAATGTCACGATGCTGCTCAAACGGCATAGTACTGTCGGCACTTATGGGGTAAATATCATTAGAATTAAAAACAGCCAGACTGTTTGGCTTCATTTGAGACGTAAAATTCTTGCGGTTTGTGATAAAAAGTTCGCTGTTTATTGAATGGTATTTCATGGTGTTTATTTTTTTCAAAAATACGGTTTCATTTGAGGAAATAAAAATGGCGTACAACTTTTAATTGTACGCCATTTTTGCAATAGCAAATAAAACTTATTTACTCATTGATTTTTTAATCAATCCTACAATAGTCAGCAGCACGCCACCACCAACACCTCCGCCTGCAACGCTTCCTAAAATACCGGCTAAATCTGTGGCTGAAGATGCTTCAGCACCAAGTCCTAAAAGACCTAATAACTGTCCGCCTAAACCTCCGCCCAAAATCCCTACTACAGAATTCCACAAGGTTCCAAGTGATGAATTTTTTAACAATGACCCGGCGATATTGCCACCAACAGCACCGCTTACTAACTGAATAATTAAAGGTAAATACTCTTCCATCTTTTTATAGTTTAATTAGTTATACAAAACTAAATTAGTTAAAAATATTCATATAATTGTTATTTTGAGAGCTCTAAGTTGTAATTCATTAAAAGTTATTGTTAAAATATTGTTAGTCTTCGTGTTTTAACCAAACAATTATTTGCTTTTGTTGCTTGCGAAATGTTCTAATATGCATGTGTTTACTTGGTTTCTTTTTTTAAAATGATTCTAAATACCAATTTAAAGCCTTAAGTTGTTTGCCTATAAAGGTCGTGTAGTGTATTTTTGTCTGTAATTAACTAACTTCATACATATCCTTATGAGTGGAATTTTAAAGTCGTCCTTAGCAAAAAAATACTGGATGGCTCTTACGGGCTTGTTCCTGTGTGTTTTCTTAATCGGACATTTGGCAGGAAATCTTCAACTTATTTACGGAACACCTTTGCAGTTCAATCAGTATGCGTTGTTTATGACAACCAACCCTGCCGTTAAAGTTCTTTCGTATCTTACGTATCTTTCGGTTCTTTTCCACGCAATTGACGGAATCGTCTTGACAATCCGGAACAAAAAAGCAAGACCAATTGGCTATACCAAAGAAAATGCGGCTGCCAACAGCAAATGGGCATCGAGAAACATGGCAGTATTGGGAACGCTTATTTTGATTTTCATCGCAACACACATGATGAATTTTTGGGCTAAAATGCACTTTTCTGAAATGCCTTTGCAAACAGAAAAAATAAAAATTGAATCCCCAATGGGAGAACAGGAATTAGATATAATCAATACTACTGACGGTTCTTTTGTTATTGTTCAGGAAAATCCGGAGGGAGGAATAAGTTATGGAGATGTTCAGTTAGGAGCATTGGAACTGAAAGACAGAACCGATTTTTATTTCGGAGGTGTAAAAGTTAAAGAAGGCTACAAAGATTTATACAAAATTACAGTTGATTTCTTCAAAGATGAAAAATACGGACTTTGGTTCACATTATTCTATGTGTTGTCAATGGCTGTATTGGCATTTCATTTATACCACGGATTTGCAAGTGCATTCCAATCTTTGGGAGCTAATTCGCCAAAATACAACGGACTTATCAAAAAAGCGGGAGTAGGATTTTCGATTATCGTTCCTCTGTTGTTTGCTATTATTCCGATTTACATTCGTTTCTTTTTAAAATAATTTTCAGTTATGGCATTAGATAATAAAATACCAAAAGGAGATATTTCTTCCAAATGGACAGATTATAAAGCTCATATTAACCTTGTGAATCCTGCAAACAAACGTAACATTGATGTTATCGTGGTAGGAACGGGATTGGCAGGAGGTTCTGCGGCTGCAACATTAGCTGAATTAGGATATAACGTAAAAGCATTCTGCTTTCAGGATTCCCCAAGAAGAGCTCACTCGATTGCGGCACAGGGAGGTATCAATGCGGCAAAAAACTATCAGGGAGACGGAGACTCGACTTTCCGTTTGTTCTATGATACCATAAAAGGAGGAGATTATCGTGCAAGAGAAGCAAACGTACATCGTTTGGCCGAAGTTTCTGCCAATATTATCGACCAGTGTGTGGCTCAAGGAGTTCCGTTGGCTCGTGAGTACGGAGGCTTGTTGGATAACCGTTCGTTCGGAGGTACACTCGTTTCCCGTACGTTCTATGCAAAAGGACAGACAGGGCAACAGTTGCTTTTGGGAGCTTACTCTGCAATGAACCGTCAAATCGGACGTGGAAAAATAAAAATGTATAACCGTCACGAAATGCTTGATGTAGTTATCGTAAACGGAAAAGCTCGTGGAATTATAGCTCGTAACCTGATTACGGGAGAAATCGAAAGACATTCGGCTCACGCAGTTGTTTTGGGAACAGGAGGTTACGGAAACGTATTTTTCCTTTCTACCAATGCAATGGGTTCTAATGTAACAGCTGCCTGGAAAGCCCACAAAAAAGGAGCTTACTTTGCAAATCCTTGTTATACGCAGATCCACCCGACCTGTATTCCTGTTTCGGGAGACCACCAGTCAAAATTGACCTTAATGTCCGAATCATTGAGAAATGACGGACGTATTTGGGTTCCTAAAAAATTAGAAGATGCACAGGCTATTCGTGAAGGAAGATTAAAACCAACACAATTAGCTGAAGAAGACAGGGATTATTATTTGGAAAGACGTTATCCGTCTTTTGGAAACCTTGTTCCTCGTGATGTGGCTTCCCGTGCTGCAAAGGAAAGATGTGATGCAGGATTTGGTGTAAACAAAACAGGAGAAGCGGTTTATCTTGATTTTGCATCTGCAATTCAGAGATACGGAAAAGAACAGGCTCGTATCAAGCACCTTGACGAAAACGATGCTAAATTAGTGTATAAATTAGGAAAAGACGTTGTAGAAAACAAATACGGAAATCTTTTCCAGATGTACGAAAAAATCGTTGATGAAAATCCGTACGAAACCCCGATGATGATTTATCCTGCAGTTCACTATACAATGGGAGGACTTTGGGTTGATTACAATCTGATGACAACTATTGAAGGTTGTTACTGTATCGGAGAGGCAAATTTCTCTGACCACGGAGCTAACCGTTTGGGAGCTTCTGCCTTGATGCAGGGATTGGCTGACGGATATTTCGTGCTGCCTTATACTATCGGAGAATATTTATCGAAAGAAATCCGTACAGGAAAGATTCCGACCGATACACCTGAATTTGAAGAAGCCGAAAGCAATGTTCGCAAACAAATCGACTTCTTTATGAATAACAACGGAAAATATTCTGTTGACCATTTCCATAAAAAGCTCGGAAAAGTAATGTGGGATAAGGTAGGTATGGCTCGTAATGCACAAGGACTTACCGAAGCAATGGAAGAAATCAAAGCAATTCGTGAGGAGTTTTGGAAAGAAGTAAAAGTTCCCGGAACAGCAGACGGATTCAATCAAGAGTTGGAAAAAGCATTTCGTGTAGCGGACTTTTTGGAATTAGGAGAGTTGTTTGCAAAAGATGCTCTTCACAGAAACGAATCTTGCGGAGGACATTTCCGAGAAGAATACCAAACCGAAGAAGGAGAAGCTCAACGTGATGATGATAATTTCGCTTACGCAGCGGCTTGGGAATACACAGGAAATCCGAGGGAGGCTGTGCTTCACAAAGAGGATTTAGTATTTGAAAACATTAAATTAGTTCAGAGAAGCTATAAGTAGGCACAAGGCATTAGCCAAGAGGCATTAGTCACAAGTCGTTAGCCGGAAGTAATATTTATGGTAAAAAGTTTATGAGTAACGGAGTCAGTTCATATAAAGATTTATTAATTTGACAAAAGGGAATCTCATTAGTAAAGTTGATATATAGTAATTTAGATAATTTTCCAAAAGATGAAGTCTTCGGTTTAATGAATCAGATTAAACGCTCTGCTGTTTCTGTTCCGTCAAATATAGCGGAAGGCTGGGGTAGAAACTCTAAAAATAGTTATATTCAGTTTCTAAAAATTTCGAGAGGTTCTTTATATGAATTGGATACACAGATTTTGATAGCAAAAGAATTAAACTTTATTTCCGAAGACCAATATAAGGAAATAGAAAATTTGATAACAGAAGAAAGTAAAATGTTAAACGCTTTTATAAAAAGCCTGACTAACAACTAATAACTTTAGGCTAATGCCTTATGCCTTTTGGCTAATGCCTAAAAAACTAAAAGATATGAAATTAACATTAAAAATTTGGAGACAGAAAAACAATCAGGATAAAGGAAAAATCGTTGAGTATAAAATAGATGATGTTTCGCCTGATATGTCTTTCCTTGAGATGCTTGACGTATTAAACGAAGATTTAGTAAATAAAGGAGATGACCCGGTTGCTTTCGACCACGATTGTCGTGAGGGAATTTGCGGAATGTGTTCGCTTTTCATTAACGGAGAGGCTCACGGGCCTGACAGAGGAATTACTACGTGTCAGTTGCATATGCGTAAATTCAAGGACGGAGATACGATTTTCATTGAGCCGTTCAGAGCTAAAGCATTTCCCGTAATCAAGGACTTGGTTGTGGACAGGAGTGCTTTTGACAGAATTCAGCACGCAGGAGGTTTTATTTCGGTAAATACTTCAGGAAATACACAAGATGCAAATGCTATTCCGATTCGTAAAGATGATGCGGATAAAGCCTTTGATGCGGCAACCTGTATCGGTTGCGGAGCTTGTGTGGCAACTTGTAAAAATGCATCTGCTATGTTATATGTTTCGGCTAAAGTTTCACAGTTTGCATTGCTTCCTCAAGGTAGAGTCGAAGCTGTTGAGAGAGTGTTGAATATGGTTAATCAAATGGACGAAGAAGGTTTCGGAAACTGTACCAATACAGGAGCTTGTGAAGTAGAATGTCCGAAAGGAATTTCTTTGGAAAACATTGCCCGTATGAACCGGGAATATTTACAGGCAAGCTTAAAAGGTTAATTTGACAATCATTAATAATTAATAATTCTGATTGAGGCGTAATGTAAGAAAAACGGCTAAATATCCTTTTTCGGTATAAATCAACGCCTTTTTTAACTGCGTTCCTTTTTAGGTATAAAAATAAATGCCGCAGGAAATTCCTTTTTCACTTTCAGCAATGCTCTGTCAGCTTCAAGGCGGCTTCTAAAATTACCTACCCAAATTTTATAGTTAGGCGTATCATATTCTATGGTAGAAGGCAAATCATTATATAAACTGTTAAATTTGCTTCTTGTGTTTTCGGCAACAGAACGACTTCCTGAATAAATCTGGATTTTAAACAGTTCGATGGTTTTCAAATCTTTTTTATAATCCAACAGCTTATCAATTTGTTTGCTTTGTTCTACAGTAACCTGAGCTGCTTGTGCATTCAGCTTTATTGAAGACAAAAACGCAATGCAGCACACGGCAATTAGGTGTATAGTGAGTTTTTTCATTATCTATAGTGTTGTTCCTGATGTACTTATTTTAGTAAAAATTAACAAGGCAAAATTAGTTAAATATTTTTACTCTATCCTAACGTTAAATAATGAAGTTTAATTTTGCTTCATGCGTTTATTTAGAATCTTTATAAATTATCAATTAACCCTTATCTACCATTTCCAGAATCGACTTTAAATATTATTTTTGCGAGACATTTTGTTGAGGTATTTTTTCATTGTGATGAAATAATCATACCAAAAATTTAGAAGTTCATAACAGCTAAAAATATAAAATGAGGATATCAAAGTGATAATGCTTGCTTTTAAGCGTTGCATTTTTATCCCGGTTAACTATCGGGAAACCTCTGAAACATTTAATACTAACAAATGAAACAGGTGATACACTGTAAATTGACCACAAAAATTCTACATTTAGGGTTTGTTCTATTATTCACGTTTTCAACATCACTTTTCGCGCAGGAAGGTGATCCCGTAAAAGGAAAATCTTTATATAATACTCAATGTGCCGCCTGCCATAAGTTAGACGCTAAGATGACAGGTCCTGCTTTGCGTAATGTGGAGCAAAGATTAAGTGATGAGCAAGGTTTGGACAGAGCCTGGCTAACAGCTTGGATTCGTAATAGCGCAGGGCTTATTAAATCCGGTGATGCGTATGCAAACAAGATTTATAACGAGTATAACCAGTCGCCAATGACGGCGTTCCCGCAATTGTCAGACCAGGATATTAGTGATATTCTTGCATATACGGCTGAGCCGCCTGCGCCAGCACCTGTACCTGATGGAGTTGCTGTAGGCACAGCTTCTACTCAAGAAACCGGTATTTCAAACCAATTAATACTTGGAGCGTTAGCCCTGTTATTTGCGCTTTTAGCAGCAGCTTTAGTTATTGTAAACAGAACACTGCGTCGTTTTGCCGAAGCAAAAGGTATAGAAGTAGAAACTACAAAACACACATCGCTTTGGAAAGCCTTTGCGCAAAACCAGTTTTTGGTATTGGTAACGGTAATATTCTTCCTGCTGGCGGGGGCATACCACGTATTTGGTTACTTATCTCAAATAGGTGTTGACCAGGGATACCAACCGGTACAGCCTATTCATTTTTCGCATAAAATCCACGCAGGAGATAACGGTATTGATTGTAAATACTGCCACTCGTCTGCGGCTGTAAGTAAAACTTCGGGAATCCCTTCATTAAACGTTTGTATGAATTGCCACAAGTCCATAAGTGAATACAATGGTGAAACTACAGATGAATACAATAAGGGATTTTATGATGAACAAATTCAAAAATTATATGCTGCTGTAGGTTGGGATGCCGCAGAGCAAAAATACACCGGTAAGTCACAGCCTGTAAAATGGGTAAGAATCCATAACCTTCCGGATTTTGCATATTTCAACCACTCACAACACGTTACTGTTGCAGGTATTGAATGCCAGACATGTCACGGTCCGGTTGAAGAAATGGAAATCATGTACCAGCACGCATCATTAACTATGGGTTGGTGTGTAGATTGCCACAGAACCACAGATGTTAAAGTTGCAGATAACGAATACTACACGAAGATACACGAGCAATTATCTAAAAAGTATGGTGTAGAGAAATTGACAGCGGCTCAAATGGGCGGATTGGAATGTGGTAAATGTCATTATTAATAATAAAAAGATAAGTTTTAGTTTTTATAAGCTAAATACTAACAACGTAATAACTATATAAACTATGTCATCAAACAAGAAATACTGGAAAAGTGTTGAGGAGCTTAACGAAAACAGCTCTATTGTTGAGGCGCTTAAACAAAACGAATTTGTTGAAGAAATTCCTACAGATGAATTCTTAGGGAATAAAACCATGTTGGAAACTTCTACAACAACACGTCGTGATTTCTTAAAATATGTTGGTTTCAGTACCGCAGCGGCATCACTTGCAGCCTGTGAAGGTCCGGTAATTAAATCCATTCCTTATGTAGTACAACCGGAAGAAATCATTCCCGGAGTTGCCAATTTTTACGCAACCACCATAGCAGACGGTTTTGATTTTGCCAGTATTCTGGTAAAAACCCGTGAAGGCCGTCCAATTAAAATTGAAAATAACAATTTGGCTTCTACCCACGGTAGTGCCAATGCCAGAGTACACGCTTCAGTTTTAGGATTGTATGACAGTTTGAGAGTTAAAGGCCCAATGAAAGACGGTAAATCTATTTCCTGGGCAACTTTTGATTCTGAAACCAATCAAAAATTAACAGATATTAAAAATGCAGGCAAAGAAATTGTATTGTTTACACAAACATACTCAAGCCCGTCAACAAGCAGGTTGATAGCATTATTTAAAGAAAAATACGGCAATGTACGTCACGTTGCTTATGATGCCGTTTCAGAATCTGCGGCGTTGGATGCATTCCATGCAAAATATGGCGAAAGAGCGTTGGTAAACTACGATTTTTCTAAAGCTGCAACCATCGTATCCATAGGAGCCGATTTTCTTGGCGACTGGCAAGGTGGTGGTTTTGATTCGGGATATGCACAAGGACGTATTCCAAAAGACGGAAAAATGTCACGCCATATTCAGTTTGAATCAAACATGTCATTATCGGGAGCCAATGCCGATAAACGTGTGCCATTAAAACCAAGCGAGCAAAAATTAGCCTTAGCAAAATTATACAGCTACATTACCGGCGGTTCTGTATCCGGAACACTTTCTGACAAATTGGAAAGCGAAGTGCAAAAAGCAGCTTCCGAACTTAAAAAGGCAGGAAGTAACGGCGTGGTAGTTACAGGAATAAATGATGTAAATGCACAAACCGTAGCTTTAGAAATCAATGCTTACTTAAACAGTAAAGCGTTTGATGCAAAAACACCTGTAAAAACCAGACAAGGAGACGATAACGCCGTTGCTGCTTTGGTAGCAGATATGAAAGCAGGTAAGATAGGCGCAATCATTATGAGCGGAGTCAATCCGCTATATACTTTGCCAAATGCATCAGACTTTGCCGAAGGTTTAAAACAAACAGACTTATCAATTGCTTTTTCATTAAAAGCAGATGAAACAGCATCAAAAACACACTATATTGCTGCAGCACCTCACTATCTGGAATCTTGGGGCGATGTAGAATTCAAAAAAGGACATTTTGCATTAATGCAGCCCACCATACGTCCTTTGTTTGATACCAGACAATTTCAGGAAGCCTTATTAAAATGGTCGGGCAGTGAGCAAACCTATCTTGATTATATTAAAGAAACGTGGAATTCAAGTGTATTGAATGGTGGTTCATTCAACCAAGCATTGCACGATGGTGTGTTTACTTCGGGTGGAACTACTGCAACTGTAGAAACATCAGAAGCTGCTCCAGAAACCGCACCGGTTGCTTCCGGTGGTGATGCCGCAAGAGCGTTAGCAGGTTCATCAGCTTCTGAAGGATTAGAATTAACATTATATTCCAAAACCGGCATGGGTGACGGTCAACAGGCTAATAACCCTTGGTTACAGGAATTCCCGGATCCTATTACCAGAGTATCATGGGATAATTACTTAACGGTTTCTGCGGCAGATGCGAAATCGTTAGGATTGAAAAATTATCACGTTGCAAACGGCGGTTTAAACGGCAGCTATGCCGATGTGACCGCAAATGGTGTAACCGTTAAAAATGTTCCGGTTATCATACAGCCGGGTCAGGCAAAAGGTTCGGTAGGATTGTCATTTGGTTATGGTCGTTCTGCCGGATTAAAAGATGAAATGAAAACCGGTGTTAATGCATACCCGTTATATCAAAACTTTAACACAGTACAGCCTGTAAGTGTCAAAGCAGCAGCAGGCGATCACGAATTTGCTTCTGTACAGCTGCATAACACTTTGATGGGTCGCGGCGATATTGTAAGAGAAACAACCTTAGAAATATTCAACACAAAAGATAAAAACCATTGGAATCCTGTTCCGGTAGTATCATTTAACCATATTGAAACACCGGTAACTTCACCGGATGTTGATATTTGGGATTCTTTTGACCGTTCAATAGGACATCATTTTAACTTATCAATAGACCTTAATGCCTGTACAGGATGTGGGGCGTGTGTAATAGCTTGTCACGCTGAAAACAATGTACCGGTAGTAGGTAAAGCCGAAGTAAGAAAAAGCAGGGATATGCACTGGTTGCGTATTGACAGGTATTATTCTTCTGAAGATACTTTTGAAGGCGACAACACCAAAAAGAATGAATTTTCAGGATTATGGGGTGATAAAGGTTCATTAGGTGGATTTGGCGAGATGGAACATCCTGCCGATAATCCGCAAGTGGCATTCCAGCCTGTAATGTGCCAGCACTGTAACCACGCACCATGTGAAACCGTTTGTCCTGTTGCGGCAACATCACACGGTCGTCAGGGTCAAAACCACATGGCATACAACCGTTGTGTAGGCACACGTTACTGCGCAAACAACTGTCCGTATAAAGTACGTCGTTTTAACTGGTTCCTGTATAACAATAATGACGAGTTTGATTACTTTATGAATGATGATTTGGGTCGTATGGTATTAAATCCTGATGTGACCGTAAGATCCCGTGGTGTGATGGAAAAATGTTCATTCTGTATCCAGTCAACACAGGCAGTAATACTAAAAGCTAAAAGAGAAGGAAGACCTGTTGCCAAAGGCGAATTTAATGATGCCTGTGCGTGTTCGGCAGCTTGCAGCAGTGGAGCGATGCGTTTTGGGGATGTTAATGAAGAAGGCAGCATCATTTCAGAACTGGTAAAAGATGACAGATCATACCATTTATTGGAACACGTAGGAGTAAAACCTAATGTTGTATATCAAACCAAAGTTAGAAATACAGCAGAAGCATAATATAAATTAAGAACTAATTATAAAGTAAATTATGGCGTCTCATTACGAAGCACCTATTAGAAGACCTTTGGTAACCGGCGAAAAATCATACCACGATGTGAGTATCGATGTAGCAAGACCGGTAGAAGGCAAAGCCAATAAAGCATGGTGGATAGTATTTTCCATTTCACTGGCAGCATTTCTTTGGGGAATAGGATGTATCATTTATACCATATCAACAGGAATTGGAGTTTGGGGTCTTAACAAAACCGTAGGCTGGGCTTGGGATATTACCAACTTCGTTTGGTGGGTTGGTATTGGTCACGCAGGAACATTGATTTCGGCGGTATTATTACTATTCCGTCAAAAATGGCGTATGGCTATCAACCGTTCTGCGGAAGCGATGACCATATTTTCGGTAGTTCAGGCAGGTTTATTCCCAATTATTCACATGGGTCGCCCATGGTTAGGCTATTGGGTATTGCCAATCCCGAATCAATTCGGGTCATTATGGGTCAACTTCAACTCACCGTTACTTTGGGACGTATTTGCAATTTCAACGTATTTATCAGTATCATTGGTATTCTGGTGGACAGGTTTATTACCCGATTTTGCGATGATTCGCGACAGAGCCGTCAGACCTTTTCAAAAGAAAATATATTCACTGTTAAGTTTCGGCTGGTCAGGCCGTGCAAAAGACTGGCAGCGTTTTGAAGAAGTATCCTTGGTACTTGCCGGTTTGGCAACGCCACTCGTACTTTCGGTGCATACTATTGTATCGTTTGACTTTGCGACATCGGTAATTCCGGGTTGGCATACCACCATTTTCCCGCCGTACTTTGTTGCGGGTGCAATTTTCTCAGGATTCGCCATGGTTAATACGCTTCTTATCATTATGAGAAAAGTGTGCAGCCTTGAAAATTATATTACAGTTCAACATATAGAATTGATGAATATCGTCATCATGATTACGGGTTCAATTGTAGGTGTTGCTTATATAACCGAGTTATTTATCGCATGGTATTCGGGAGTAGAATATGAACAATATGCATTTTTGAACAGAGCAACCGGACCTTATGCCTGGGCCTACTGGATGATGATGTCTTGTAACGTGTTTTCACCTCAGTTTATGTGGTTTAAGAGATTAAGAACAAGTATTATGTTCTCGTTCTTTATCTCGATTGTGGTAAACGTTGGAATGTGGTTTGAGCGTTTCGTAATTATCGTTACCTCGTTACACAGAGATTACCTGCCATCATCATGGACAATGTTCTCGCCAACATTTGTTGATATCGGAATTTTTATAGGAACTATCGGGTTTTTCTTCGTACTATTCTTATTATATGCAAGAACATTCCCTGTAATAGCACAAGCCGAGGTAAAAACCATTTTAAAATCATCGGGAGAACGTTATAAGAATATCAGAGAGCGCGGCGAAAGTTTAGTAGGAACAGGTGCCGATGCAAGAACTTCCGGTAAAAAAGATACTAATTCAAACACACAAGCGTAATATGGAAGCACCTTCAAAAGTTATTCACGCTATATATACAGATGATGATGTACTAATGTCTGCCGTTAAGAAAGTAAGAGCAGAGCGTCATCATATTGAAGAAATATATACACCTTTTCCGGTTCACGGATTAGACAAAGCCATGGGACTGGCTCCAACACGTATTGCTATTGCATCATTTATATATGGTTGTATAGGCTTGACAGTGGCTATTGTGATGATGAATTTTATCATGATTAAAGACTGGCCTCAAGACATTGGCGGTAAACCAAGTTTTAGCTACCTTGAAAACATGCCGGCATTTGTTCCCGTAATGTTTGAGATGACTGTGTTTTTTGCAGCGCATTTAATGGTCATCACATTTTATTTAAGAAGCAGAATGTGGCCGTTTAAAAAAGCCGAAAATCCTGATAAAAGAACAACCGATGATCACTTTTTGATGGAAATTGCCATTAGCGATAACGAAAATGAATTGACTGAGCTGTTACAATCAACAGGAGCAGTTGAAATAAATATAATTGATAAAGCGCATTAATAAAGATGAAGAGCTCAATTAAAATAACCGCATTGATGGGAATCCTTATCTCGTTTGCTTCATGCAAAAAAGATACAAGACCCAACTATCAATTTATGCCGAATATGTACGAGTCTGTAGCTTATGAAACTTATTCAGAGTCAAGTGCTTTTAACAATGGCGTAGAAGCACAACTGCCTGTAGATGGCACCATACCAAGAGGATTTACACCTTTTGAATTTGAAAACACCAATGACGATTTTGAACGTGCAAAAGCAACCTTAAAAAATCCTTTGGATTCAACTCAAATTGATTTAGTAAGGGCAAAAATATCGTATGACATCTATTGTGGTGTTTGCCACGGGACAAAAGGTGACGGTCAAGGCAATTTGGTAAAACGCGAAAAAATACTTGGTATTCCAAGTTATTCTGATGAAGGAAGAGCTATTACCGAAGGCGGTGTATATCACACCATTTATTACGGTAAAAACACGATGGGTTCTTACGCCAACCAGCTTAATGAAGAACAACGCTGGCAGGTGGTTGCTTATGTAATGCAACTTAAAGCAGATTTAGAAAAATAAGACAGATAAGATTATATAAACGATATGTACACAGTTTCAAATAGATTAAGAATAGTTTCCGTCGCGTTAGTCATTATCGGGTTAATAGGTGTTGGCTATGGTTTTATGACCTCTCATAAATCGTTGGATGAAGTGAAGATAATGCTTGCCGAAGAAGCTTCTCATCATGGCGGCGGTCATGAAGTTGCACATGCAGCAGATTCACATGCCGATAACGACCATGCAGGCGCCGAAGCACATCATGGCGACGAGCACGCAGAACACGTGAAACATCAAATTGAAAACCGCCCGTGGGCAGCCCTTTACGTTGCGGCATTTTTCTTTATGATGATTGCCTTGGGTGTTTTAGCATTTTACGCCATTCAGTTTGCAGCACAGGCAGGTTGGTCGCCGGTATTGTTCAGAGTGATGGAAGCCATCACGGCTTATGTGTTACCCGGCGCATTAATTGTATTGGCTATTGCAGTGGCTTCGGGTACTATCGGGCATTACAACTTATTTATCTGGATGGATCCTGAGGTTGTGGCACATGACAAATTAATTCAAAATAAATCAGGGTTTTTAAATCTTACAGGATTTATCATCCGTGGTTTGATATTTATTGCAGGCTGGAGTTTATACCGTCATTTTGCACGTAAGTTCTCATTAGCACAAGATAACGCTTCAGATAATAAAAACTTTAAAAAATCATTCCGTATCGCGGCAGCATTCTTAGTATTTTATATCTATACCGAATCTATGATGTCCTGGGACTGGATTATGAGTGTTGACCCACACTGGTTCAGTACTTTATTCGGGTGGTATGTGTTTGCAAGTATGTTTGTGAGCGGTATTACGGTTATTGCATTGATGACTATCTATTTAAAATCAAAAGGACATCTGGAATTTGTTAACAACAGCCACTTACACGATTTGGCAAAATTCATGTTTGGTATCAGTATTTTCTGGACCTATTTATGGTTTTCACAGTTTATGCTTATCTGGTATTCAAATATTCCGGAAGAGGTTACATACTTTATAACACGTATTAATGATTATAAACTGCCGTTCTTCGGAATGCTGGCTTTAAACTTCATATTCCCGTTATTATTATTGATGAACAGTGATTATAAACGTATTCCATGGTTTGTGGTGATGGCCGGTATCGTGATTTTATTCGGACATTACATAGATATTTTCAATATGATTATGCCTGCAACCGTTGGCGACAGATGGTATATTGGAATCCCTGAAATAAGTTCGATATTATTATTTGCCGGGCTGTTTTTATTCATCGTGTTTACAGCATTATCAAAAGCACCTTTATTGGCAAAAGGAAATCCATATATCAAAGAAAGTGAGCATTTCCATTATTAATAACATTAAATAACCAAGAGAAACGACAATGACTGCTTTATTAACAATTTTAATAGTATTTTTTGTAGCTGTTGCTATTTGGCAATTGGTAAAAATATTCGATTTGACCCAAATACGTCAGAGTGCTGCATCCAGTGGTGTCGCTACAGATTATGACAACAAAATTAATGGTTATTTAATGATGGGATTTTTAATCTTCATTTATGCCATTACCATATTTTGTTTTGTAAAATATGGCGATTTACCATTAATGTCCAATTCTGCTTCGGCTCACGGCCCGGAAATAGATAACCTGATGGTTATTTCAATGATTATCATTTTCATTGTACAAACCATCACACAATATTTGCTGCACTATTTTGCTTACAAATACAGAGGTGAGCAAGGTAAAAAAGCGTTGTATTTTGCCGATAGCAATAAACTGGAAGCTATTTGGACTATTGTGCCTGTAATTGTTTTGGCTGCGTTAATCATCTATGGTTTGTTTACTTGGACAAGTATTATGAATGTTGAAGAAGATGACGACACCCTTGTTGTAGAGCTTTACGCACAACAGTTTAACTGGAAAGCCAGATATGCCGGTGCAGACGGTGTTTTGGGAGAAGCCAATGTACGTTTGATTGATATTGACAATGCCAACATTTTGGGTGTTGATGAAGCCGATCCGTATGCTCAGGATGATATTATCACTTCAGAATTGCATTTACCGGTAGGAAAGCCGGTATTATTTAAAATGCGTTCGCAAGATGTATTGCACTCAGCCTATATGCCGCATTTCAGAGCCCAGATGAACTGCGTTCCGGGAATGATTACCCAGTTTGGTTTTACACCAACGGTTACCACCAAAGACATGAGAGAAACCCCCGAAATGATTGAAAAAGTACAGCGTATCAATAAAATAAGAACAGAGAAAAGCAAAGAACTGGTTGCTGCCGGCAGCGAATCTTTAGATCGTTATGAGTTTGATTATTTGCTGATATGCAACAAAATTTGCGGAAAATCGCATTACAATATGCAAATGAAAATTATTGTGGAAACACAAGAAGAATACGATGCGTGGATTAAAGAGCAAAAACTGTTTAAAGACTCTTTAACCAACAGTAACCAATAAATTTTAGATTCTAAAAAAGTATATACAGATTATGTCAGCACACACAGATACTCACGATCACGGACACGATGACCACGGGCATCACCACCACAAAGAAACCTTTGTGACCAAATACATATTCAGCCAGGATCACAAAATGATTGCCAAGCAGTATTTGATTACAGGTACCATCATGGGTGTGATAGGTGTATTAATGTCATTAATGTTCCGTATGCAAATTGCATGGCCGGAAGAACCTAATGTGCTTTTTGAAGCCTTATTAGGAAAATGGGCACCTGATGGTGTGATGGATGCCGATATTTATCTGGCATTGGTAACGATACACGGTACTATCATGGTATTCTTTGTATTGACAGCCGGATTGAGCGGTACGTTTAGTAACTTATTGATTCCGTTGCAGATTGGTGCACGCGATATGGCATCAGGATTTTTGAACATGGTATCTTACTGGTTGTTCTTCCTGTCAAGCGTTATCATGGTTATCTCATTATTTGTAGAAGCAGGACCGGCAGCAGCAGGCTGGACTATTTATCCGCCGTTAAGTGCTTTACCAATGGCACAAGGAGGTTCGGGTATGGGTATGACCTTGTGGTTAGTATCAATGGCTATTTTTATCGCTTCATCACTATTAGGGTCGTTAAACTATATCGTTACGGTTATTAACCTTCGTACCAAAGGCATGTCGATGACCAGATTGCCATTAACTATCTGGGCGTTTTTTATCACAGCCGTTATCGGGGTAATTTCGTTCCCGGTATTATTATCGGCAGCGTTATTATTAATCATGGACAGAAGTTTTGGCACCTCATTCTTCTTATCAGATATATTTATCCAAGGCGAAGTATTACACTACCAAGGCGGTTCGCCGGTGTTGTTTGAGCATTTATTCTGGTTCTTAGGCCATCCGGAAGTATATATCGTTATTCTTCCTGCAATGGGATTAGTATCAGAAATTATGGCTTCAAACTCACGTAAACCAATTTTCGGATACCGTGCGATGGTAACATCCATTTTAGCGATTGCGTTTTTATCAACCATCGTTTGGGGTCACCACATGTTCGTATCGGGAATGAATCCGTTCCTTGGTTCGGTATTTACGTTTACAACCTTATTAATTGCCATTCCATCGGCCGTTAAAGCCTTTAACTGGATTACGACTATCTGGAAAGGAAATATTCAAATGAATCCGGCAATGTTATTCTCTATCGGTTTTGTATCCACGTTTATTACCGGTGGTTTAACGGGTATTATTCTGGGTGACAGTGCTTTGGATATTAACGTACACGATACCTATTTTGTGGTAGCGCACTTTCACCTGGTAATGGGTATATCGGCATTATACGGTATGTTTGCAGGTATTTACCACTGGTTCCCTAAAATGTTCGGGCGTATGCTTAATAAAAACTTAGGCTACCTGCATTTCTGGGTTACTGCCGTTTGCGCTTACGGTGTGTTTTTCCCGATGCATTTTATAGGTATGGCAGGATTACCACGGCGTTATTATACCAACTCGGCATTCCCGCTGTTTGACGATCTGGCAGATGTTAATGTGATTATTACCATATTTGCTTTGATTGGCGGTGTGTTTCAATTGGTATATTTATACAATTTCTTCAGCAGTATTTTTTACGGTAAAAAGGCAGAGCAAAACCCATGGCGTTCAACCACGCTTGAGTGGACAGCCCCTGTAAAACATATCCACGGTAACTGGCCGGGTGCTATCCCTCATGTATATCGCTGGTCTTATGATTATAGCAAGCCGGGACATGATGATGATTTTGTACCGCAAAATGTGCCTTTAAAAGACGGCGAAGAAGAGCTGCATCATTAATTCTCACTAATCCCTACAGCTATTGGGAGGGAATTTCATCAATAAAATCAATAAATGCCTTTCTTGTTAAGAGAAAGGCATTTTGAATTTTTTGAAAATAGATTTAGTTTAAAACTACCCCGCTACCGCACGATTGCATCGTGTGGTTTGTAAAATAAATTTGTAAGTTTGTTTTACGAGTCGTAATTACAAACCTGCCTGACGGCAGTGTGCCCGGTACCGACCCGCGCCATAAAAAAACACTGATAGACTATGATGCCAACGGCAACCAGCTAACAACCAAGCGGGTGATATATGAAGGCGACCAGCCCGATGCCTTTGTGGGCATTACAGAGCCTGTGATAACCACCCTGCACAAAAACCTTTGGGATGAAGAAGACAGGCTGCGTGCCGTGGACCTCAACCCCGATGAGCCCGCGGCACACCCGCTGGCGGTCTATACCTATGATGCCGCAGGTATGCGCGCCGTACGCTATGTACCGGGACGGTTGGATGCCTGGAGCAATGCCAACAGCGTGTCCCGTAACGAGCGTGACGAGGTGATGCTCTACCCGAGCGCACTGGTAACCGCCAAAGCCCTGAGCATTCCCGGCAACGTACCGCAGCCCGGCAACCTGGTAAGCAACTATACCAAGCACTACTATATAGGTATGGAGCGTGTAAGCAGCAGGATAGGCACCGCAAAAGACCTGGGCTTGTTCCCGCCTAAAGTAGATGGTTTGTTCCCGGGCATACGCACCAAAGCCAACGAAAGTGTTACCAATGCCAACACGGGTTTAACCCATACATACACCCAATTGGAGCAAACGATAAGTCTTACACAGGTAAATGAAGGAAACGAGCTGCAACGCTTTACCCACGACCCGAACAAATACGATGCGTATTGGTACCATAGCGACCATTTGGGTTCTTCAAGTTATATTACTAACTTAGCAGGAACAGTAACACAGCATATAGAGTATTTACCGTTTGGAGAAACACTTGTTGATGAACACTTAAACAGCTATAACAGCCCGTTTAAGTTTAATGCCAAAGAACTCGACCCCGAAACCGGAAACTACTATTATGGCGCAAGGTACTACAACCCAAAATGGAGTATTTGGTTGAGTGTGGACCCGTTAGCTGAAAAATATCCAGGCATCTCATCGTATGCGTATGTGGCTAACAACCCAATAAATGCTATTGACCCTGATGGTAGAGAGATAATAATTATAACTGAAAGAGATAAGAATGGAAAAGTGAAAGAATTATTAAAGTATTCCAATGGTCATCTCTACACAATAGATGGAAAAAAATATAAAGGGAAGAACGAATTTGCTTTAACCATAAAAAATGCTTTTAATGATATTAGAAAGGCAGATACATACATCGACAAAATGGTTAATGAATTAGAAGGTAGCTCGACCCTTCATTTTATTGAATACTCTGAAATTTCGGAAGGTGCTTATGTTACCAAAAACAAAAATAGTATTAATGGTAATGGTACTCATGTGATAATCACTGATGATGAACTATTATCTGTTCCTTTATATAGTGGAGAGGATAATAATTTGGGAAGTGTATTGTCACATGAGTTACAGCATGTATTTGATATAGATATGGGGATTATTGATAGAACACCTGATGAGCAAAGTGGTATTAGAAAAAGTGAAATCAAAGCTGTAAATACAGAAAATAGATACAGAGCAAATAGAGGTATGAAAATAAGAACCCATTACGGAGAGGGCAATGAAATACCAAAATCTAAATTAGAAGATCCATGCAAACCAAAAGAATTTTGTCAGCCTTAATAGTAATTTCGATTTCCTATATTGGATGTATTTCTCAGAAGGAATCTAAAGAGCCTATTACTAATAGTTTTGTTTTCTTACAAAGATATGATGGTATTGAATTTTGTACAATATATTATGATTTGAATGAAATTATACATAGAGATTTTACAATAGATAGCGTTGGGAAGAAAGAAAGGTTAAAGTTGATACATAAAGAAAGAAAAGTTACTACAATCGAATTTGAAAAGCTTAGTAAAATGGGTAATGTATACATAATACAAGAAAACCTCAACTTTGATTTAGAGGAGATTGAAAAGAAATACCTCTTAGATAAAAATGTTATAGCATTTTTGAAAATACCCGATGGACAAAAAGGTATATTATTAAAACATTTGTGGCAAAAAGGTTATTATGTAATATTTAAAGAATATCAAGGAGATTATGTAATCGTACCAATGGAAAAGTAATATTTTCAAATTACCACACCTATCGCATTACAGCAGCCATTAACCCGGTAATGTTTCAGATGTGGTGTTAGACACATATAAAGCATTTAATAAACTGACAATCAATGTTTAAATAAATTTATTTGGTAATATAAAAAAATGAAAAAAGCAGGTTTCCCGGAAAATACCCGAAACTTCCTACACTAATTGTTCACAATCTTGCAATCATTTAACAGTTTCAGAATCCATAATTACCTAATTTTAAAGAGTCAGTTTTTCCACTTACTTTAAATTTCTTAATAATTATGAACCCAAATCCTGCCATAAAAGGTCGTGGAGCGCAACTCAACACACCCAATCGGTTCTTTGAATTATCACACGAAATGCGTGATGATTTTCTCGAATACTGCGCCAAAGAAGGCGAAGAAGCCGATAAAAACAAGACCTTATACTTAGATGTTTTCCCAAAAACCATTGTCAACAAAGTAGATAGCCCCGATGTTGGTATGGGCTATTCCATGAATATGTATCAGGGTTGCGAACACGGATGCATCTATTGTTATGCCAGAAACAGCCACGAATATTGGGGTTACAGTGCCGGATTGGATTTTGAACGACGCATCTTGGTCAAAAAAGACGCGCCAAAATTACTGGAAGATTTGCTTAAAAAGAAAAGCTGGCAAGCGCACCCAATCGTGATGTCGGGCAATACCGATTGTTACCAACCGGCAGAACAGGAATTTAAAATCACACGGCAATGTCTGGAAGTGTTTTTAAAATACAAACATCCTGTGGCAATTATCACAAAAAACGCATTGATTCTTCGTGATCTGGACATTTTAAAAGAACTCGCCAAAGACAATCTGATAAGCGCAAACATTTCTGTCACATCACTTTCAGAAACCACACGGCGTGTTTTGGAACCAAGAACAACCACCATCAAAAAACGTTTGGAAACGGTCAAAACCTTATCAGAAAACGGGATTCCCGTAAATGTGATGCTGGCACCTATTATTCCATCCATCAATAGCCACGAAATTTTGGCAATGGCAAAAACGGTTTCAGAACACGGTGCATTGTCAATAGCGCATACCATTGTAAGGCTTAACGGTGCTATTGGCGAAATTTTCACCGATTGGATCAAAAAAACGATGCCCGACAGAGCCGAAAAAGTATTGCACCAAATAGAAAGTTGCCACGGCGGAACGTTAAATGAAAGCCGCTACGGAATTAGGATGCGAGGCGAAGGCAAAATTGCAGAGCAAATCAATATGACGATGAAACTGGCACGACAAAAGTATTTTAAAGACAAGCGAATGCCACAGCTAAACACCTCACTTCACGAGCAATTTAAAGATGGACAATTGAAGTTGTTTTAAGGTTCAATAGTCTTAAATTCCAAAAAAGTTGCGATATTTTAGGAATGAAATCCAAAAAAGTTTATACTTTTTCGGAATCAAATCCAAAAAGGTTGAATTTTTAATCAACACTTAACGTTCACCATTCCATTCGGCATAAAACTGTTCAAGATATGTTTCCATAAATTGATGCCTTTGAAGCGCAATTTTTTTGCCTGTTTCGGTATTCATCCGGTCTTTGAGCAAGAGCAGTTTTTCATAAAAATGGTTGATGGTTGGTGCATTTGAAACCTTATATTCTTCTTTGCTCATATTTAAGTTTGGTGCAATATCGGGATGGTATAAGGTTCGGTTTTTAAATCCGCCATAATTAAACGTCCGCGCAATACCTATGGCGCCAATGGCATCTAATCTATCCGCATCCTGAACCACTTGAAGCTCTAACGAGTTAAACTTTTGTGCCTCATTGCCACCTTTAAAAGAGATGTTCTCAATGATGTTAACGACGTGGTCAATAATTTCTTCTTCAACAGCTATTGAAATTAAAAAATCCTTAGCTTGTTTTGGACCTATTGTTTCATCTCCGTTATGAAATTTGCTGTCGGCAATATCGTGAAGCAAAGCACCAAGTTGCACGACAAATAAATCAACCGCTTCGTTTTCAGCAATAAGTATAGAATTATTAAACACCCTTAGGGTGTGGAACCAATCGTGTCCGCCTTCGGCATCTTGCAATTGTTGTTTTACAAAAGTGATGGTTTTATTAATTTGTTCTTGTTGTGGCATAAAATGAACGGTTTAGGGCTTGGCGTTCGGGCGGGAAATCTCCGCAGGAATTTACTGCCGTGAACGTCAGCCCGCCTGACGCCAAACCCTTGCTTGTTATAGGGCGTTTTTATTTATTCGTCATTTGCTTTCAAAGTTTTTCCAAATGTCGTAAAGTTCGTCAATTTCCGATTGGTTAAAATATTTGTCCCAAAGTCCACAGTTATTTGTATAAGCCATACACTCGCCAAATTTCAAATACAGTGTCTGTGGAATTTGTTTTTTACTTAGACACTTTTTCAAAATTTCAATTCTTTGTTTTTCGTCTTTTGAAATTATGTCATCAATTTCTCCAATTTCTGTTTTAGTAAATCGTTGTTGAATTTCTTCCAGTTTTTTTAATTCAGTCCAATGTTTTCGTGCGTCAATTCCTTGCTCAACTTGTCTAAACCGTTTTTTGTCTAATGCGAACTTCAAAGGTTCTTTTCTTTCGTAGTCAATTCCGTTTGCTTTTAGTTCTGTCCAAAATTTTTCGGTGTCGGGATTGATACTTTCGTTCCAATATGTCAGAAGTTCGTTTTTTAGTGAGTTCACACTGTATGAAGTCATTTTTGGCTCTTTTTTCAAAAAGTCTTTTGTGTATTTTGACAAAACTTTAAATGCTTGTTTCGTATTGTTGTCAAAAAGAGTTGAACCACTAACAATTTTGTCGTTAATGTCTGCGGTCAAAGCAAGCTGTTCTATGTTTCTTAAAGTTGTCATCTCTTTTTGTAGTGTCGTCCTAAAATGCCCTATAGCTCTAAAATATGCAGAAGAACCTATCTCAAAACCGATGCTTTCTTATAGATGTTATTGAGTGTTTGGTTTTTTCTAAGCAAGTTTAACAAAGTTATCCTCAAGTTTCACGTTAAAATTTATTTCTGCTTTCAATGCTTTAAACACTTTCAAAATAGTGTCAATTGTTGCACTGTTGGCACTGCTTTCAAGTTTTGAAATTTGAGCTTTTTGAACTCCAACAAGTCGTCCTAATTCTTCTTGAGTTAAGTTTCTTTCTTGTCTTGCAGATTTAATCATCTTTCCCAACACGTCCATACGAAGTTCGTATTCATATTCGTCACGCTCTTGAGTTCCAACTTTGCCGATATACTTGTCTTTCATTTCGGAAAGTGAATAGCTTTTTATTTTTTTTGTTGCCATTTTTTTATTTTTTATTTGTTTTCGAAACCTGCCTGCCGGTAGGCAAGGTAGTCATTTTTTATTCTTAATGCTCGCTCAATTTCGTTTTTTGGAACTTTGTCAACCTTTTTAATAAATCCGTGCGTTGCAAATACCAAAGTTTTCTTGTTATCTGTTTTATCCCAGAATGCTAAAAGTCTTATTTGAAGTCCGGCATATTTTGTCCGAAACTCCCAAATGTCATTTTGAAGTTTCTTCAGAAGTTTTGGGTCATTTGTTTGTTCGGCAAGATCAATATTGTAAAACACTTTTTTGACTGTTTTTGAGTCGAGTCCGGCTAAAAATTTATTAGCTTCTTCTAAAAATCGTGTTTCAAAATATTTCATTAAATATTGTCAATGTTATATTAGGCAAATATAGCAAAAGTTTCCAAATTTAGAAACACAATAATAATTTTTTTAGGTTGGTTTTTTTAGCTGATATATAGCTATAATAATTACAAAAAAATTACCTCAAAACCGCCGGTTCAACCCATTTGAATTGGTACGAATTTTCAGGAATTTTGATATGTTCTGCCAAGCGTTTCAATATATGATGAAACCAACCATTCACGGATGCATAGTCTTTCCGAAGGAAAAAATACGTAGCAGTGATATAGCCAATGTTGTACAACGTTTATTTTTCGCGTTGCAGTGCATGATTTAGTGATTTTAAAACGTTCTGTTTAGTGTTTTCATCTTCCGTTTCGGTTCGTTTTAAATGCGTAGTTATTTTCTCCAATTCTATTTTGTCATTGATTGGATTTTTTAATTCTTCCAAAACAAAACTCATCAATTCCTTCTTTCTTGATACTCTACTTAAAAATGCAACGAACATTTTTGGATTTTCTTCTAACACTTTAAATATCAATTCATTATTCCATTGGCTATATTCTGCATTTTGAGCACAATCAATTCTCATATTAGCGAAAAAAACTGCGTAATTCTCACTGTCCATTTTGTGATTAATCCGCAACAATGAATCTGTAATTTTTATGGTTCTCAACTCACAAGGTCTACCGATTTCTTGCTTTGATTTAATTTTCAGCGAATCAGTTTGGTTTTCAATCGTATCTGTTTTACTCTTCTGAATTTCCGCAATTTTCTGTGTTTCATTTTTGCACGAACACAACAAAATCAGAACTATAAATAAATATACAAAATGGTCTTTCATAATGTTGTACAACGTTCCTCGGCTATGGTTTGCTGCGTTGGGTTAAGCAATAAATTTAGTAAATAAACACTGACCATTCACGCCTGCGTGGTTTTTCAGAAGGAAAAACTACCAAGCAGTAAACTATAGCCGGTGTTACCACACGTTTTTTTCTTTTACCATTCGTCTGTGTTTTCTAAATTCGCAACAACTTGGGGTAATTGTTCATTTATAAATTCAACCCATTTTTTCTGCGAACTTTTTCGCAACGTTTCCACCGCAACAGTTCCGTAACGTTCATCTTTTATTCTAAAATTGTTGATTGTAAGTTTATAACGTCCGTCTTTAAACATAATTAAGGCGTTGAAATGAACTTCCATTGCAGAACCATAAATCATTTTTGTAAAGAAATTTTCTCCTTTAATTCCGTCATTAGTTTTTTCAGTTCCAGAATAATTTAACTCTTTCATTTTATTCGCAAAAAGGTCAAGTCGATTTTCAATTTCACCATCAAATTCCTTAATTTGAGTAAATTCATAAATTTTCAGAGTTTCATTCATCGTTACTTCTTGCGCAAAAGAAGATTCAGATATAAATGATAAAGTCAGCGTTAAAATCAATATAATTTTTCTCATTTTCTTCAAGGTTAGTTTTTTTCAAATGTGTGGTAACTAGTATATATGCTGAAGAACCTACCTCAATACCGCAGGCTCAACCCATTTAAATTGATACGAATTTTCAGGAATTTTGATACGTTCTGCCAGGCGTTTCATACGTTCCGGAAGTTTCATCAAATACTCTCTCGCTTTTTCCGCTTCGTCAGAAAGTCCGGTAATATTGCCTATTTCCCAACGCTTGACGAGTTTTTCCAAAATATCAACATAATCACTTGAAGTGTAAACACCAATGCGTTGTGCCGTGTTTGAAAATTCCTCAAAAGCCGTGCTTATTTTATCACCGGATTCTCTTAAAAAATGCGCAGGCATCGTGATTTTTTGTTTCATCATATATTGAAACGCCAGCATCATTTGGTTAGGATCAACCTTAAAAATACGCTCTACAAATTCACAATACGCGTGATGATGACGCATTTCATCGCCAGAAATGATATTACACATTTTAAAGAGTTGCTTGTTGCCTTTTTCCTTGGCTATTTTTGCTACACGATTATGCGAAATATACGTTGCTAATTCTTGAAAACTGGTGTACAGAAAGTTCTTGTATGGATCTTTATCAGTGCCAATATCAAAACCATCGGCAATAAGATATTGCGTGGTTTTTTCAATTTCGCGCATATTGACTCTGCCGGACAGATACAGATATTTATTGAGCACATCGCCGTGACGGTTTTCTTCACCGGTCCAGTGGCGCACCCATTTTGCCCACGGATTACGCTCTGTTTGACCAACGCCTTCAACATCCATCAACCACGATTCGTAAGTTGGCAAAGCTTCTTCGGTAATCATATCACCCACTAAAACCACCCAAAAATCATAAGGCAATTCTTTTGACAGTTCTCTAATTTCTCTCACCTCTTCAAAAAATGAATCATTTTCTGAATTAGGCAAAAAATCGGTAGGTTGCCAGATATTTTCAACGGGAATTAAGTATTTTTCTATTAAGGATTCGACGTCATTTTCCAAAAACTTCATCACTTCCAATCGCACATTTTTCAACGACATAATTTCATATTTATGGGTTAATACTTGCCGTGATTGTAGATTCTATCTCTTTAATCAAAGCGTCTTTGTCTGTAAAGGTAGCCAATTTTAAAGGTTGATGCACGGTAAAAGTGATATGAGCACCCAATCCCATAGGAAATTTACCGTATTTTAACGTTTTCCAGGAATTGTTGATGCTAATTGGAACTATCAATGCCGATGGCACTTTTTTGAATAAAATCTCCAATCCTTTTGTTTGAAAAGGCTTTGGCTCGCCATTTTTACTACGTGTACCTTCCGGAAAAATCACAGCGGCACGTTTGGTGTTTTCAATGTATTCGCCAAATTGCATAATAGCAGGTAAGGATTGTCTCGGATTTTTTCTATCAATAAGCACTGAGCCACCGTGACGTAAATTGTATGACACACTCGGAATACCTTTGCCCAATTCTTTTTTGCTGATGAATTTTGGATGATACTTACGCATATACCACATAATGGGCGAAATATCATACATACTTTGATGATTTGCCACAATAATCAACGGCTGATTGGTGTCTATTTGATGTGGATTGTTGAATGTAAATCGGGTGCCTAAAATGTTTAAGCAGCGCATCAAAAAGAATTGCAACCAGTCAACACTTACTTTATGCGCTTGATATCCAAAGATATTAAAGCAAATCCATTGAATGGGATGAAAAACGACCAGAGTTAAAAAGAAAAAAAACGTATAAATAACGGTAAGCGGATAGGATATGAGTTTTTGAATCATAACAATGTATTATGACCCAAAAGTACAAAATATAAGGGTTTGAACGTTTTAGAAACTTTGGGCAATAGTGTTTTTTCATAAAAAAACCACCAAAATTTTGGTGGTCATTTTTAAATTTCAAGAAAAGTCTTCCATCTTCCAACTTCAGACTTCCTGCTTTTAACAATACTCATTAAAAGCATCAATTAAATTTTCGGCAATCAATTCCGCCGGACGACCTTCAATATGATGACGTTCTAACATGTGAACCAATTCGCCATTTTTAAACAACGCCATACTTGGTGAGCTTGGAGGAAATGGCACCATGTGCTCACGTGCTTGAGCCACGGCTTCTTTATCAACTCCTGCAAATACAGTGACAATATGGTCGGGACGTTTAGCATTTTGCAAGCTCATTCGTGCTCCCGGACGCGCATTTGCCGCAGCACAACCACAAACCGAGTTGACCACTACAAGCGTTGTTCCTTCTTTTTCCAAAGCAGCATCAACAGCTTCGGGTGTGTGTAATTCTTCAAAACCTACTCTGGTTAAATCTTCACGCATTGGTTTTACTAATTCTGCCGGATACATATCTTTTAAGTTTTATGATTATAAATGTTTTCAGACGGTAAAGATACTAATTGTGTAACAAAGCACCATTCATATCTACTAACAAATTGTATATTTAACGATTATTAAAATCTATAGTAAACATGAGTTTTTCAAGATGGATAGGTGCCGGATTGGGTTGGGCTTTGGGTGGTCCTATAGGTGCTATCATTGGGCTGGCACTCGGCAGCCTTTTTGGCTCTGCAAACAGAAGTGGTCAAAGTCCGTTTTTTGATGAAGACGAACATCGTCAATCACGCCAACGAACATACACCACAAAAACGCAGCGTTCCCACACACAATCGGGCGATTTTGAAGTAAGCCTTTTGGTGCTGGCATCGGTAGTTATAAAAGCCGATGGTATTCAGGACCAACGCGAACTTGATTACGTGCGTCAGCAATTTGTAAGTATGTACGGAAAAGAACGTGCTAATCACGCCTTTAATTTATTTAAGAACATCAACAAACAGCAAATTCCTGTGCGTCAGGTTTGTATGCAAATTCAGCGTATGATGGATCATTCGTCACGTTTGCAGCTGCTTCATTTTTTATTCGGAATAGCCAAAGCCGATGGCAATGTGAATGAAAGTGAAGTGTCGCAAATTCATACAATTGCATCCTATCTCAATATCAGTTTACGCGATTTTGAAAGCATCAAAGCCATGTTTTACAGCAGCAGCGACAATGCTTATAAAATTCTGGAAATAAACAAAGGCGCAGCACCCGATGAAATTAAAGCAGCTTACCGTAAAATGGCAAAAAAATACCATCCCGACAGAGTGGCGCATTTGGGTGAAGAACATCAAAAAGGTGCCGAAGAAAAGTTCAAGCAAGTACAGGAAGCTTATGAAAAACTACAAAAGGAACTTAAATTTTAGCCCTATCTAAAAATATATTTACCCGTACAAAATTTTAAGTATCTTTGACTTTTAAACAAAAGTCTATGGTTACTTTTTCTGAAGAAAACTACTTAAAAGCTATTTATCATTTAGGAAAGCAAGGCGTGAATGCCGTAAGCACCAATGCCATTGCCGAAAAAATGGATACCAAAGCCTCTTCGGTAACGGATATGATTAAAAAACTTGCCGAAAAAAATTTGGTAGATTATATCAAATACCAGGGTGTCAGCTTAACCAAAGAAGGCCGATTGACTGCGGCTTCAGTGATTAGAAAGCACCGACTTTGGGAAGTGTTTTTGGTTGAAAAGCTCCATTTTTCCTGGGATGAAGTTCATGATGTTGCCGAGCAGCTGGAACACATTCAATCGGTAAAACTCATTAACGAGCTGGATGCTTTTTTAGACTACCCGACACACGACCCGCATGGCGACCCGATTCCCGATAAAAACGGAAATATCAGCAAGATGGAAAAGCTTATTTTGTCCCAAATCAAAGCAGGTGATGCATGTATTTGTGTGGGTGTGAATGATTTTTCGGCAGACTTTTTAAAATACTTAGGTAAAAACAATATAGCCCTTGGAACAGTAATACAGGTTCTTTCCAAAGAGCCTTTTGACGAATCTATGGCTATTAAAGTTAATGATATATCTCTTAACATTTCAAAAGTGGTGTCAAATAATATTTATGTTAAAACCGCAACCTTATAATGGAAAGTATCATCAATTACTTTGAGTCTATTGACCCGATTTTAGGTGCTTTATACGCATCGTTGTTTACATGGATTATAACGGCTTTGGGTGCTTCTTTGGTATTTTTGTTTAAAGGTATGAACCGCGCATTATTAGATGGGATGCTTGGTTTTACCGGAGGCGTTATGGTAGCGGCAAGTTTTTGGAGTTTGCTGGCACCCGGTATTGAAATGAGCCCCGGCGAAGGTTTTGTTAAGGTTATTCCTGCGGCGGTTGGTTTTGCTATGGGAGCGTTGTTTATCTTCGGATTGGATAAAATATTACCGCATTTACACATCAACTTTAAAGAAACCGAAAAGGAAGGAGTTAAAAGTCCGTGGCACAGAACAACCTTGCTTGTTTTGGCGATAGCACTTCATAACATTCCGGAAGGTTTGGCGGTTGGAGTGTTGTTTGGAGGTGTTGCTGCCGGAATTCCCGAAGCGACTATTGGCGGAGCAGTTGCGTTGGCAATTGGTATTGGTATTCAAAATTTCCCCGAAGGCCTGGCAGTTTCCATGCCGTTACGCCGCCAGGGCGTGAGCAAGTTTAAAAGTTTTTGGTACGGGCAAATGTCTGCAATTGTTGAACCTGTTGCTGCTGTTGTAGGTGCTGTTGCCGTGACTTTTTTCATTCCTGTTTTGCCTTATGCTTTAGCGTTTGCTGCCGGAGCCATGATATTTGTAGTGGTTGAAGAAGTGATTCCCGAAACGCAGCGCGATAAATATACCGATATTGCAACCCTTGGATTTATTGGCGGATTTATTGTTATGATGACTCTGGATGTGGCTTTAGGTTGAGTTATAAAGCCGAATGTTATACTGAGTACAGTTAGTGATGAGTTTGGAGTTCAATTTCAAGTTGGCACAATTCAACATTTAAAATAAGGCATCAATCGCTAATCAAAAATACTTTTGTAGTTTTATAGTCTTCAATAAAAAAACAACCATGTCACAACAAAAACGTCTTTTTCTGGTGGATGCTTACGCACTTATTTTTCGCGGTTATTATGCATTTATCAAAAACCCCAGGATCAATTCAAAAGGTATTGATACCTCTGCTGTTTTAGGATTTATGAATTCCCTTTTGGATGTTATAAAACGTGAACGCCCCGATCATCTTGCCGTTTGTTTTGATAAAGGCGGAAGCGTGGAACGCACCGAAATGTTTGAGGCGTATAAAGCCAACCGCGACGCCACACCCGAAGCCATTAAAGTAGCTGTGCCTTATATTGAAGACATTTTGAACGCCATGCACATTCCTATTATGGTCAAAGAAGGTTATGAAGCCGATGATGTCATAGGAACTCTGGCAAAACAGGCGGAACGGGAAGGCTATAAAATATATATGGTAACTGCCGATAAAGATTTTGCACAATTAGTAAGCAATAATATTTTTATGTACCGTCCGGTATTTGGTGGCGGTTATGAAACCTGGGGCGTTAATGAGATTAAGGCAAAATTTGAAGTGAACGACCCATTACAGGTCATTGATTTTCTCGGGATGATGGGCGACTCGTCCGATAATATCCCCGGACTTCCCGGAATTGGTGAAAAAACCGCAAAAAAACTCATTCAGGAATATGGCAGCATGGAAAACCTTTTGGCAAATACCCACGAGCTAAAAGGCAAAATGAGAGAAAATATCGAAAATAATAAAGAATTAGGCTTGATTTCAAAAAAACTCGCAACCATTATACTGGATGTACCGGTTATGTTCAACGCCAAAGATTTTGAACTCGACCCGCCAAATATGGAAGCCGTCACAACCATTTTTGAAGATCTTGAATTCCGGCAGCTTTTGGCAAATTTTACCAAAGCGTTTTCTGATAACCCTTCGCAGGTTGTAGCTACAGAAACCTCACCGGTTGAAAAGAAAGACATCAAAACGTCACAAGCTACAGCAACCAAAGCCGGCGCAGGACAATTCTCATTATTCGACACAGACAGTGACGCTCAAGCCGTTAGTTACTCGTCGCGGGCTAATGCGCAAACGGTTTCACATTTATACCAAAGCGTGACAACCGGTATGGCGGTTAAGCTGTTTATTCAAAATCTGATGAAGCAAACCAGCGTATGTTTTGATACCGAAACCACAAGCATTAACCCTATTGTTGCCGAGCTGGTTGGCATTGCATTTTCGTGGGAAACCGGCAAAGGGTTTTACCTTCCGTTTCCTGAAGACAGAGATGAAGCCCAACAGCTTATTGAGCAGCTGCGTCCGTTTTTTGAAGCACAACACATTCAGAAAATAGGACAGAATTTAAAATACGACATCAAAGTACTTCGTAAATACGGGATAAAGGTAAAAGGCAAACTGTTTGATACCATGCTGGCACATTACCTTATTAATCCCGATATGCGCCACAGTATGGATGTTCTGGCGGAGACCTATTTGAATTATACACCTGTTTCTATCGAATCGCTGATAGGCAAAAAAGGCAAAAACCAATTGTCGATGCGTAATGTTCCTGTCGAACAACAAACCGAATATGCTGTTGAAGATGCCGATATTACCCTGCAGCTTAAAGAACATTTTGAAAAAGAATTAGGTGAAGCCAATACCCGAACCTTGTTTGATGCTATTGAAATTCCACTCTTGCGGGTTTTGGCAGATATGGAATTGGAAGGCATTAACTTAGATACCGACTTTTTAAAATCACTTTCGGTGCAATTGGATCAAGACATCAAGCAGTTGGAAGCTCAAATTTATACCGAAGCCGGCGAAACTTTTAACATTGCCTCACCAAAACAATTGGGCGACATTCTGTTTGACAAATTAAAACTGATTGACAAACCCAAAAAAACCAAAACAGGACAATATGCAACTTCTGAAGATATTTTATCATATTTAGCCAAAGACCACGCCATTATTCAACATATATTGGAATACCGCACGCTTTCAAAACTCAAAAGCACGTATGTAGATGCTTTGCCAACACAAGTGGAACCAACCACAGGCAGAGTACATACCGATTATATGCAAACGGTTGCAGCAACAGGCAGATTGGCAAGCAATAATCCCAACCTGCAAAACATCCCGATACGTACCGAGCGCGGACGGCAAGTGCGTAAAGCGTTTATTCCGAGAAATAATGACTACACTTTATTGTCTGCCGATTATTCTCAGATAGAATTGCGTATCATAGCCTCATTGAGCAATGAAGACACCATGATAAACGCGTTTAAAAACGGCGAAGACATTCACGCGTCAACCGCCTCAAAAGTGTTTAACGTCCCTATTACCGAAGTAACCCGTGAACAGCGCAGCAATGCCAAAACGGTCAACTTCGGAATTATTTACGGCGTATCAGCATTTGGGTTAAGCAATCAAACCAGTTTATCACGCACCGAAGCCAAAGAACTCATAGATACCTATTATGCAACCTATCCAAAACTGCGAAGCTACATAAACAACCAAATTGACTTTGCCCGTGAAAACGGGTATGTGCAAACCGTTTTGGGTCGCCGCCGTTACCTGAACGACATCAATTCGCAAAATGCCGTAGTGCGCGGCGCGGCAGAGCGCAATGCCATAAATGCGCCTATACAGGGAAGTGCTGCCGATATTATTAAAATTGCGATGATCAACATTCACGAAAAACTGGAAGCCGGTAATTATAAAACCAAGATGTTATTGCAGGTGCATGACGAGTTGGTATTTGATGTCTTTAAACCTGAGCTGGAAGCCGTAAAAACCCTTATAAAAGCCGAAATGGAAGATGCTTACACACTTGCTGTGCCGTTGGTGGTTGATATTGATACAGGCGATAACTGGCTGGATGCGCATTAATTTGCCCCCTAACCCCCACTCGCCTGCCGGACAGGCAGGAAAGGGAAAGTAAATTAAGATATGCATTTCATAAAATTTTTATCTATTCCTTTGTTTATAAGGCGTGAAAGAGATTTTACCAACTATTTTTCAGTATTATAATAAGTAACCATGAATTGTCCACTTTGTAATCATACGGGAAGCTATTTTTATAAAACCGAATTTTATAAATGCCCGCAATGTTTCGGGATTTACAGAAATAACATCAATTACATTTCCGAAGCCGAAGAAAAAGCACATTACGAATGTCATAATAACGATGTGAATGATGTAAACTATCAAAAATTTGTATATCCAATAATAGATTATGTGGTTAACAATTTCAGTAATCATCAAAAAGGATTGGATTTTGGCTGCGGTACGGGTTCGGTTGTTATCAAGCTTCTCAGAGATAAACACTATACCATTACAGGTTACGATCCGTTTTTTATGCCCGATGTTACAGTGCTTAACGGTTGCTATGATTATATTGTAAGCAGCGAGGTTATCGAGCATTTTCATCGTCCGTACAAAGAATTTGAAAATCTAAAAAGCATGTTACTTCCAAAAGGCTCGTTGGTTTGTATGACACATCTTTATCATTCCAATATCAATTTTGAAAACTGGTATTACAAAAATGACCCAACACATGTGTTTATCTATCAGGCGAAAACTGTTGAATGGATAGCAAAAACATTTCGGTTTAAACGCTGTGAAATACATGAACGATTAATCGTTTTTAAATCTTGAGGACTACTTTAAACGAAGTGTTTTTAACTTAAAAGTTTTAATTCTGCTTTTTTCAATATGTCTTTAACCCGGGTTTTCAAACTTTCAGGTTCAATGATTTTGGCATAATCACCAAACATCAAATACCATCTTGGAAATCCTTCGTCAACACTGGACGTCATAAAGGTCATTTCAACATCATTCCCGATAATTTTTTCCGAAACAAAACCATAATGATTTCTGTTGCCTTTGATATAACGTGCTACACTTTTATCAACCAGAATGCGCACTTTCGTTTTTTGAAATATGTCCTTTTTATCCCGATGCTCGTCAATTGTTCCATGCCCCATAGTAAAAGCATGCTGTGTGCGTTGAATCAATAACATTCTGTCGGTTCTAAATTGCCTGTAATCTTTTCTAATATGACAATAGCCCAGCACATACCAAAATCCGTTTTCATGAAACATACCTACGGGTTCTATATGTCTTTCAGAAGGCGATTCACTTTCCAATGACTGGTATTTTAAAAACACTTGCTTTTTTTCTGCGATGCTTTCAAAAAGAATTTCCAAAGCATTTGGTAAGCTTTTGTTGAACAATTCTTGTGATGGGTCCACCAATATTTGGGATTCCAGTGCCGAAATCCAATCTTTTTCGCGACCTCTTAATACCGATTTTATTTTGTACATGGCAGATTCATGATAACTTCCGAGGGTTTTGTCCACAAACTTTTGCATTAATTTTTCGGCCGCCACAAAACTTCCGGCTTCTTCACGAGTAAACATCACGGGAGGTAACCTGTAGCCTTCCATGATAGAATATCCTATGCCGGCTTCACTAATAATAGGAACGCCGGAAGCTTCCAAAGTCCTGACATCTCTATAAATGGTGCGCAAACTTACTTCAAATCTATCTGCCAGTTCCTGTGCTTTTACAATACGTTTTGATTGTAACTGCACCAATATAGCGACAATCCGGTCAAACCGTTTTACTGAATCTAAACCCATAATTGCATAACATATATTCCAAAGATAAAACTTCAAATGAAAGGATAAACCAAAATAAGACTTCAATTTGTTCATAATACCTTCTTATTTGTATCATATTGCAAACTAACATGGTAAAGATGACAACCCTTTGTCAACAGTCGATGGATTATTTCAATAAAAAGATTTATTTTAAAAAATATTGAATTACAGCACTAAAGAATCAAGATTAAAATAAAAAATTATTTTTCCTGCTGACAAAAGGTTGTCACAAGCCCGGTTTAATTTTGATTCATAATCATAAATCATTTAAAAATCAATAATTATGGAAACCGCACAAAACAAAAAAGCAAACGAAGTTATTACACCAACACAATTACTTGAGCATTGGCAAGGACACAGAGGTTTAACCCGGCGCACTATCGAAGCATTTCCCGAAGAAGCATTTTTTAAACATACTATTGGCGGCATGCGTCCATTTTCAGAAATGGTCATGGAACTTTTAGGAATTGCCGGACCGGGAATTAAAGAAATAGCCACAGGCAAGATGGCACCACTCAATGAGCATTTTGAACACGGCAATCAAAAAGCAAACATATTACAGCTTTGGGATAAAGCCACGGATGAAATAAATACGTATTGGGCTCAAATTACTCCCGAGCAATTTCAAAAAGACATTAAAATATTCGGGCAATATGATGGTACGGTCATTTCTTCTATTTGCTATTTTATAGATAATGAAATACATCATCGCGGGCAAGGCTATGTGTATTTGCGTTCTTTAGGTATTGAGCCACCGGCATTTTACGAACGTTAATATTTAAAAACAGTGTAATGTTTTTAAACAAATTGACGGCATAATACAATTGGAATTTTTGACCTTTAGGATTATGATACCATCCTTAAAGGTCAAAACCCAAGTGCTTAGAGTAACTTCCATATCTGAAACACTAAATAATCATAGATTTTATTGTGAAGAATTGCATTGACAATTTAACATTTTACCTTGCTTTAAATTAGCTAAAATAACAGCCATAAATGTTATCAATAAAATTTACGCTGTACTATTTGGTAATCACAGAGATTATCGTAAATTTGCAAACTCTTTTTTAGAGAGGAATGTTTAATCAGTAAAATTAATAAGTGTGGACACATTAAGCTACAAAACGATTTCAGCAAACAAAGCTACTGTAAATAAAGAGTGGGTTTTGGTAAATGCTGAGGGTCAAAGCCTGGGGCGTTTAGCTTCTAAAGTTGCAAAACTATTAAGAGGTAAACACAAGCCAAACTTCACACCACATGTTGATTGCGGCGATAACGTGATTGTTATCAACTCAGAAAAAATCAACTTAACAGGTAACAAGTGGAATGACAAAACGTACATTCGTCACACAGGTTATCCGGGTGGACAAAGAAGTTTATCTGCTACCGAAATGTTTGCAAAAGACCCTGCAAGGATAGTAGAAAAATCAGTAAAAGGAATGTTGCCTAAAAACAAATTGGGCGCAGATTTATTCCGTAACCTAAACGTTGTTGTAGGTTCTGAGCACAAACACGAAGCTCAAAAACCTAAAACAATTAACTTAAACGAATTCAACTAATGGAAGTAATTCACAAAATTGGCCGTAGAAAAACGGCTGTTGCTCGTGCGTATGTTGCCCAAGGAAGCGGCAAGATAACTATTAATAAAAAGGACGTAGCTGTTTATTTTCCTACTGCGGCATTGCAGTACAAAGTAAACCAACCATTGGCTATGACTAACAATGAAGGCAACTTTGATATTACTATCAATGTATATGGCGGTGGTGTTACCGGCCAGGCAGAAGCTGTACGTTTGGCATTATCTCGTGCAATGTGCGAAGTAGCAACAGAAAACAGAGGCATCTTAAAACCCGAAGGCCTTTTAACCAGAGATCCAAGAATGGTAGAGCGTAAAAAATTCGGTCAGAAAAAAGCGCGTAAGAAATTCCAGTTCTCTAAACGTTAAAACGATTCCCAACTTGATTGGGAATCTCATGAAGAGCATCTCAATCTTGTTGAAACCAAAACAAATTTTAAAAACTACTGAAAGAAGTTCAGTAATTAATTAACCCAGTTATTGTTGTCCATGTTCATAATTAAAAAGAACAGGATTTAGTTTAGCATCTAAATGAAGCCAAAAGCTAACCGCTAAATGGAACATTGCTAATTCAACAGAACGTAAACTATTACAAAAATGGCAAAAGTAGAAGTAAAAGACTTACTTGAAGCAGGTGTACATTTTGGTCACTTGACCCGTAAGTGGGACCCGAACATGGCTCCTTACATTTATATGGAACGTAACGGTATCCATATCATCAATCTTTACAAAACAGCAGCAAAAATTGAAGAAAGCGCACAAGCACTTCATAAAATTGCAGCTTCCGGAAAGAAAATTTTATTTGTAGCTACAAAAAAACAAGCTAAAGATATCGTAGCAGAAAAAGCAGGAGCAGTATCTATGCCTTACATCACAGAAAGATGGCCGGGCGGGATGTTAACCAACTTTGTAACTATCAGAAAAGCTGTTAAGAAAATGGCTTCTATTGATAAGATGAAAAAAGACGGGACATTCTTAACACTGTCTAAAAAAGAACGTTTACAAGTTGACCGTTTAAGAGCTAAGTTGGAAAAAAACTTAGGTTCTATTGCCGATATGACCCGACTACCGGGCGCTTTGTTTGTTGTGGACATCAAACGTGAGCATATCGCCATCAAAGAAGCACAAAAATTAAACATTCCAATCTTTGCAATGGTGGATACAAATTCAGACCCTCGTCAGGTTGATTATGTGATTCCTGCAAACGATGACGCTTCAAAATCTATAGATAAAATATTATCACTTATCTCTGCATCTATCGCCGACGGCTTGACCGAACGTAAATCGGACAAAACCGAAAAAGAGGCTACAGACGAAAAAGAAGCTAAACCGGAAAAAAAATCAGCAGTAAAAGCAACAGTAGCTGCCGAAGAAGAAGAATAAATAACAATTTCACAACATAAATTAAGTCGTTTAGTTCTTTTCTTTGCCGAAAAATAATTGAACGACTTTTTTTAATAAATACATTTTTAGAAATCATGACAAATATAACAGCTGCAGACGTAAACAAGCTAAGACAAATAACCGGCGCAGGTATGATGGACTGCAAAAAAGCTTTGGTTGAAGCCGAAGGCGATTTTGACAAAGCCATTGAAGTATTACGTAAAAAAGGACAAAAAGTTGCTGCCAACAGAGCAGACAGAGAATCAACCGAAGGTGCTGCAATCGCTAAAATAAACAGTGCTGCAAACGCAGGTGTAGCAATCGTTTTGGGTTGCGAAACAGACTTTGTAGGTAAAAACGAAACCTTTGTAAACTTAGCAAATGAACTGGCCGAGTTAGCTTTAAACTACGCCTCTAAAGAAGAGTTTTTGGCGGCAAACTTTGGCGGCATCACAGTTGCCGAAAAATTAATCGAGCAAACCGGAGTTATCGGAGAAAAAATAGACATCAATGCTTTTGAAAAAATCGAAGCGCCATTTGTAGGCTCATACATTCATGCAGGTAACAAAATCGCTACCTTGGTAGGATTGTCTGCAAATGTTGCCGGTGCAGATGTCGTGGCAAAAGATGTGGCTATGCAGGCTGCTGCAATGAACCCAATTGCACTTAATGAAGCTGGTGTTGATGCATCAATCATTGAAAAAGAAATCGAAATTGCTAAAGATTTGTTACGTCAAGAAGGAAAACCGGAAGCTATGTTAGAGAACATTGCCAAAGGAAAAATTCAACGTTTCTTTAAAGACAATACTTTGGTAAATCAAGATTTTATTAAAGACAGCAAATTAAGCGTATCACAATACGTTAAATCTATAGGAAATGTTGAGGTTATTGACTTTAAGCGTGTAGCTTTAGGTTAATATAAACCTTGCAAACCTTAAAAAAACTTCTCACCCGATGACCAATTGGGATTGAGAAGTTTTTTTTTGAACCAAAACAAAAAAAATGTAGTTTTGTCAAACCTTGTTCCTGTGTTAACAGAAATCTCATCAAAAATTTATGAAATATAAAAGAATCCTTTTAAAACTTTCCGGTGAAGCCTTAATGGGAAGCCGCCAGTACGGTATTGACCCGCAGCGATTGGCAGAATATGCCGAAGATATAAAAACCATTACAGACAAAGGCGTTCAGGTTGCAATTGTCATTGGCGGCGGAAATATTTTCAGAGGTTTGGCAGGAGCAAGCAACGGTATGGATCGCGTACAAGGCGACCACATGGGAATGCTGGCAACAGTCATCAACGGCCTGGCACTGCAAAGCGCACTTGAAGATGCCGGTGTGCCAACACGGTTACAATCTGCCGTACACATCAATCAGGTAGCAGAGCCTTTTATACGTCGCAAAGCCATGCGCCATCTGGAAAAAGGACGTGTTGTTATTTTTGGCGGCGGCACAGGAAACCCTTATTTTACCACAGATTCTGCAGCCGTTTTAAGAGCTATTGAAATTGAAGCCGATGTTATTTTAAAAGGAACACGTGTTGACGGAATTTACAATGCCGACCCCGAAAAAGACCTCACGGCCGTAAAATTTGACCACATAACCTTTGAAGATGTATTGCGTAAAGGCTTGAAAGTCATGGATACAACAGCATTTACATTAAGCCGGGAAAACGAATTGCCTATTATTGTTTTTGACATGAACAAACAAGGCAACCTGCTTAAAGTGGTTTCCGGAGAAAACATAGGAACAAAAGTAAACCTGCAATAACTGTTTGGCTTACTTTTTGAAACTATCACAATAATTTTAAACATTTGATGATGAACGAAGACATTCAATTTATATTAGACAGTGCAAAAGAATCAATGGATAATGCCATTAAGCACCTTGAAAAACAATTTGCAAACATCAGGGCAGGAAAAGCAAGCCCGGCAATGTTAGGGAGCGTTTTAGTAAACTATTACGGCTCGCCTACACCATTACATCAAGTTGCTAACGTCAATACACCCGACGGAAGGACTATTACCGTGCAACCCTGGGAAAAAAGCATGTTTCAGGAAATTGAGAAAGGCATTCAAATTGCCAATCTTGGATTTAACCCAATGAATAATGGTGAAGTTATTATCATAAGTGTACCGCCATTAACAGAAGAACGCCGTCGTGAGCTTGCAAAACAAGCAAAATCTGAAGCCGAAGATGCTAAAATAGGTATAAGAAGCGCACGTAAAGATGCCAATACCGAAATCAAAAAATTAGAAGACGTATCTGAAGACCTGCAAAAAGATGCTGAAAACAGCGTGCAACAATTAACAGATAAATACGTTAAAAAAATTGATGATCTCTTAGAAATTAAAGAAAAAGAAATCATGACCGTATAATAGTAAAGCGACTTAAATGTCGCTTTTTTTTAAATAGTTGTTTCTTAAAACCCTCTATTCCCTTTGGTGCTCAGACTCTTTTTTACCACCTTTTTTATATGTTGTTTCTTCCGGAGTGAGTCACAAACAAATCCTTCATCAAGAGATTCTGTCAAGGCAGTGCAGGATTCCATAAAAAAAATAGAGTTTGTAAAACAATTAGGCAACGGTTATTTGCCGTTATCGGTTTTTAATCTGGATTTAAGATACCTTGTAAAATTTAACCAATATGAAGGTTTCAGGACGGGATTGGGCGGCACTACCAATGATTTTTTATCAGAAAAATTCAGGATTAACGGGTATGTAGTTTACGGGTTTAAAGATGAAGCGTTTAAGTATAGTGTTAGCGGTGGCGTAAGGGTTTTTCCAAAAACCGAAACATGGATAAATGCCACTTATACGTATGATTTACAGGAAACCGGAAGTTCCGGTTTTTTGACGGATAAGCGTTTTTTTCAACTGTTCGAACCACGATTGTTAAACATCAATTTGTTTCATTATCACACGACAAAATCCATTTCGGCAGAACATAAGTTTTCAAATCATTTGCTCAGCGAAACGCAGTTATCAACCAGCTATATTAACCCGACATATAACTACAATTATCTTCTTGACGGAAAAAGTTACAGCAGTTATGACCTGAGCATTGCAAAAATGTCTTTACAATGGAATCCGTTCAGTAAGTATGAGCTGATAAAAAATAAAATAACCGAAACCAAAGAAGGTTACCCCAAGTTTACCCTTCAGTATGCACAAAGTATAAAAGGACTTTTGGATGGCGATTTTAATTTTTACAAAGTAGATTTCAGGACTGTTCACAGATTTAATCACGGCAAACCATCGTTTACAGAAGCAACCTTAACATCGGGGCTGGCTTATGGCGACACACCGTTAACACACTTGTATCACGCCTACCCCAATAATATAAGCAAAGCAACCATTATGCAGCGTTTTTCGGTGGCAGGTATCAACAGCTTTGAAACCATGTATTTTAATGAGTTTTTTTCTGATAAGTTTACAACCCTTCAGTTAAAGCACTTTTTCAAACCATTTAATATTACAAATCATTTTAAGCCGCAGTTGGTTTTGATATCACGCTATGCCGTAGGTAATATGAGTAATATAGAAAGGCATCAAAACAGACATTTTGAAACTCTGGAAAAAGGCTACCTTGAGTCGGGTTTTGAAATCAATAAGCTGCTATTGGGGTTTGGAGCAAGTTTTGCTTACCGCTATGGTGCGTATCACTTACCGGAATTTGAAGATAATTTTGCGTTTAAATTTACTTTTAATTTAAGTTTATAATTTCCGGATATAAATCTGTATTTGAATACCATATTCTCAGCTTTTTTCTACCTTTGCAGCTTCTATTATTCTTATGCTTAAACTTTTTACTACCGGATTCTGGGAAGCTGTTGCGCGATTGATTTTACGTAATAAAATTGCCATACTTATCATCATTGCCATAGCGACGCTTTTATTAAGCTTGCAGTGGAAAAACATACGGTTTACACATACCGAGGCCAATTTGCTGCCGGAAGACCATGAGATAAATGTCGCTTATAGTGAGTTTTTGAAGATTTTTGGTGAAGAAGGCAATCTTGTGGTGCTTGGTATCAAAGATTCTACACTATTTACGGTTGAAAAATTGAATGCGTGGAACAAGCTATCAGAAAGTTTTAAGACTTATGACGAAGTTGAAACCGTACTTTCTATTAAAAGCTTACAAAAGCTCATAAAGAATACCGATAAAGAAACCTTTGAATTAGAACCATTCATCAAGGATTCCATCACAACAATTGCAGAAATTGAGATGCTGCAATATGAATTATTTGAAAAATATCCGTTTTACGATAATTTTTTATTCAATAAAGAAACCAAAACCATCCGTACAGCTATTTATCTTGATAAAGATATTGTTAACACATCTGCAAGAAAAGATTTTATCATTGATGTATTAAAGGCAAAAGTGGATGCTTTTGAAAAAGAGCACAATATGGATGTGCGTGTTTCGGGAATGCCATACATTAGGACGCTCAATGCGCAAAGCATTGTTGATGAAATAGGGCTTTTTATTGGTGCGGCATTATTAGTAACATCATTGATTTTCTTTTTCTTTTTCAGGTCGTTTAGGGCAACGTTTATTTCCATTGTTGTGGTTTGTATAGGCGTGATGTGGACGTTCGGGATTATCGGGTTGCTCAATTATGAAATTACGGTTTTAACAGCGATAATTCCGCCGTTAATCATCGTTATCGGGATTCCCAATTGTGTGTTTCTAATCAATAAATACCAACACGAAGTTATAGCACACGGTAATAAGGTCAAATCACTGCAACGGGTTATCACAAAAGTAGGAAACGCTACTTTGATGACCAATTTTACAACAGCCTGTGGTTTTGCAACTTTTATGCTTATTGAAAGTAAACTTTTAAATGAGTTTGGTATTGTTGCCTCGTTGAGCGTTATGGGGATTTTTATATTGTGTATTCTTATAATTCCTATTATTTACACTTTTTTACCACATCCTAAAGACCGGCATTTAGAACATTTAAATAAGCGCTGGATAGGTGGTTTTGTAAACTGGATAGAACGATTGGTCAGGGAGCATCGCATTGCCATTTATTTTACATCAATTATAGTACTGGTTTTAAGCATTGTTGGAATATATCAAATAAAGATTTCGGGAAGTTTAATTGAAGATATGCCCCAACAAACCGAGTTTTTCCAGGATATCCGCTTTTTTGAAGAAGAATTTAACGGCGTAATGCCTTTGGAAATTATGGTTGATACCAAGCGTAAAAAAGGCGTGATGACGTTAAGCACATTAAAGCGTATGAATGAGCTTGAAGAACTTATCAACGAAATCCCCGAGCTTTCACGACCGGTTTCTGTAGTGAGTTTGGTTAAATACTCAAAACAAGCATATTATAACGGCAACCCAAAATATTACCAGTTACCTACAAGTCAGGAAAACAGTTTCATTTTATCGTATGCCAAAAATTCATCGTCAAATGTAGATTTGCTTAAAAGTTTTGTTGACAGCACAGGCCGGTATGCCCGTATCACAACCTTTATGAAAGATATTGGTACAGATAAAATGAAAGACATTGAAGATGACCTTCAAGACAAAATAAACAAAGTATTCCCTGCCGAAAATTACAGTGTTACCATGACAGGAAAAGCATTGTTGTTCCAGAAAGGCACCAGCTATCTGGTAAAAAACCTCATCATATCATTGGCCCTGGCAATTTTATTGATATCATTGTTTATGGCGTATATGTTCAGGTCTTTCAGGATGATTTTGGTATCATTAATCCCTAATATTTTGCCGTTATTCATTACGGCAGGACTTATGGGATATGTAGGTGTTCCGTTAAAGCCGTCCACAATTTTGGTGTTCAGTATTGCTTTTGGTATTTCGGTAGATGACACCATTCACTTTTTGGCAAAATACAGACAAGAATTGATAGCCAATAACTGGAAAATCAGAAAATCGGTGTATGCTGCTTTGCGTGAAACCGGTATCAGTATGTTTTATACGTCAATAGTATTGTTTTTCGGGTTTTCGGTATTTATCATATCAAGCTTTGGCGGTACAGTGGCGTTAGGTGCTTTAGTTTCCATAACATTACTATTCGCTATGTTGTCTAATTTATTATTGTTGCCGTCGCTATTATTGTCTTTAGAGCGCATAATTGCTAATAAAGAAGTCCTGAAAGAGCCAAGCATCAATATTATTCCGGAAGAAGATACTGTAGATGAATAAATCAAATTTCATATTCATATTCCATTCATTTTACCATTAAGAAGTTAAGCCATTTAAGGTTTTCATTAAGCAATTCTTAAGGTTTCTTAATTTCTTAATGTTTTTTTAGAATTTGTAATTTGAATTTTGATACTTGAAACCTTTATCTTTGCACACTTAAATTCATAAACAATGACGTCACAAACCGTTTCAGGATTATTAAAAACAGAAGCTAAGTCTCAGGATATAGACATCAAAGGTTGGGTTCGCACGTTCAGAGCCAACCGTTTTATTGCCTTAAATGATGGTTCAACACTTCAAAACATTCAATGCGTTGTCGATTTTGAAAACACAGATGAAGCTACATTGAAGCGCATCACAACCGGAGCAGCCGTTCATATAAAAGGGCAATTAACAGAAAGTCAAGGTAAAGGTCAAAATGTGGAGATACAAGTTGATTCTATTACTATTCTTGGCGATTCAGATCCGGAAACCTATCCTATTCAACCTAAAAAGCACTCATTGGAGTTTTTAAGAGAGAATGCTCATTTGCGTACCCGCACCAATACGTTCAGTGCCGTGATGCGTGTACGTTCTACCTTGGCATTTGCTATCCACAGATATTTTAATGAAAACGGATTTTATTATATGCATACGCCAATTATCACAGGTAGTGATGCTGAAGGTGCCGGCGAAATGTTTAGAGTAAGTAATCTGGATGCCAAACATCCACCATTGAATGACGATGGAACAGTCAATTATAAAGATGATTTCTTCGGAAAAGAAACCAATTTGACGGTTTCCGGTCAGCTTGAAGCCGAAACTTATGCGATGGCACTTGGTAAAGTTTATACCTTTGGACCAACGTTTAGAGCCGAAAACTCAAACACGTCTCGCCATTTGGCCGAGTTTTGGATGATTGAGCCCGAAGTTGCCTTTATGGATTTGGCTGGAAATATGGATTTGGCTGAAGATTTCTTGAAGTACGTTTTAAATTATGTGCTTGAAACAAATCGTGAAGATTTAGAATTTTTAGAGCAACGTTTAGCAGAAGAAGACAAAGGAAAACCACAAGCTGAACGCAGCGAAATGGGCTTAATTGACAAATTAAAATTTGTGATTGACAACCATTTCAAACGCGTAAGCTATACGGAAGCCATTGATATTTTAAGAGAAAGCAAACCCAACAAGAAAAAGCAATTCAAATACCCAATTAACGATTGGGGTGCCGATTTACAAAGTGAGCACGAGCGTTTTCTGGTAGAAAAACACTTTAATTGTCCGGTAATCTTGTTTGATTATCCGGCAAATATCAAAGCGTTTTATATGCGTTTGAATGAAGATGGAAAAACCGTTCGCGCTATGGATATTTTATTTCCGGGTATTGGCGAAATGGTTGGAGGCTCACAACGTGAAGAGCGTCTGGATGTGCTTATAGAAAAAATGAAAACTTTAGACATTGACGAGAAAGAGCTTTGGTGGTACTTGGATTTACGCAAGTATGGTACCGCTGTTCATTCCGGATTTGGATTGGGATTTGAACGTTTGGTAATGTTTGCTACAGGCATGGGCAACATCAGAGACGTTATTCCTTACCCACGTACACCGCAAAATGCAGAGTTTTAATGTTTTGGTCTGCAACTAAAAAAGTTGTACTTTTAAAGCAATGATTTTTTAATGAAAACTATTAAAGATGAACTACAACATATCATTCTCGGAAATGAACCGTCTGGCAACTCGAATACACTTAAAAAAATCAGGGATTTCCTTAGAGAAAATGCGGAAACAAGCATCAACGCTCAAAAAAAACAGTACCTCAAAAGTGAAGAAGCAGCAAAACTGATTGCTTTTGCCGAAAGTGAAGATTTATTTTACAACGGTAATATAAACGAAGAACATTTTATTAGTGCAGGTGCAGAACAGCGTGTTTACCGCTATGACGATTTTAATGTTATAAAAACGAACGACAGTATTTTTTACGAGTATTGGCTGGACTATTTTAACAGTTTGCTTCTTCATAATTATTTTTTCCCTTCTACGGTATATAGTTTTTTAGGATTTAAAATAATAGACAATCGTTTACATGCTGTTGTCAAGCAAGAATTTATTGTAGCTTCTGAACACACAAACCTTGCTGTTGTGAAACAGTTTTTAGCCCACAACGGATTTCAAAATACCCGAAATAACGACTATATTAATCCACAGTTAGGTATTATATTTGAAGATTTGCACGATGAAAATGTACTTTCGGATAAAGGTGTTTTGTTTTTTATTGATACGGTATTTTACCTTACAGAAGATTTTTATAAATAAAATTTTGTTTCCGAAAACACCGCAAAATGCAGAGTTTTAGCTTGAAAAAATTCAAAAGCGATTTGTCAGATTGGGCGCAGTCGGGACTTAAAGACCCGGAGTTCTCAACTGCGCCCGAACAGACAGCATTATTTCAATAATATTTTCATAAAACAATCTATATTTACAGATAACATAGATTGTTTTTTTTATTTTAGAGGAACCAAATTTTTAAGCATGCTTAAACAATATTTACAGTTTAAATTATCACAAAAGTTGTCGCCGCAACAAATTCAATTGATGAAATTGATACAGTTGCCTACACAAGAATTTGAGCAACGTTTAAAGCAGGAAATCGAAGAAAATCCGGCACTGGAAAGCGGTAAAGAAACCGACGACGACAGCTATGATGATGCCTATGATGAGTTTGACAACACGCAGGATGATGATTTTAATGATAATGAAACTATAGGTGAAGATATCAATGTGGATGAATACCTGAGTGATGACGAGATTCCCGATTACCGCACGCAAACTAACAATTACAGCGACGATGATGACGATAAAGACATGCCGCTTGCTGCAGGCACTTCATTCACACAATATTTAACCTCGCAATTAAACACATTCAGGCTTACAGAAGACGAGCGTGTCATAGCCGAATTTCTGGTAGGCAGCGTTGACGAAAGCGGCTATATACGGCGTACATTGACAGAAATCATGGACGATCTGGCATTTACCCAAAACGTTTTTACCGATGAAAAAGCCATTGAAAAAGTGCTGCATATTGTCCATCAGCTCGATCCTGCCGGTGTAGGCGCACGTGATCTTCAGGAATGTTTGAGCATACAGCTGCACCGCAAAGAAAAAAATCCCGATGTAGAACTGGCGGCAGATATTATTGATAATGCTTTTGAGCAATTCACCAAAAAACACTATCAAAAGCTCATTCAAAAATTTGACATTACCGAAATCCAGCTTAAAGATGCTATTGATGAGATAGAGCGCCTTAACCCGAAACCCGGAGGTTCTTATTCGGGAAACAATAAAATGGTGGAACATATTGTCCCCGATTTTGCCATTAAAATTATTGATGGCGAACTCGAGCTTACGCTTAACGGCAGAAATGCACCCGAGCTTCACGTATCGCGTGAATACACAGATATGCTAAGAGGTTATAAGGAAGCCAAAGACAAATCGAAATCTCAAAAAGATGCGGTACAGTTTATCAAGCAAAAACTGGATGCCGCCAAATGGTTTATTGAAGCCATAAGGCAGCGCCAGCAAACGCTTTTTATTACCATGAGCGCCATTATGAACTACCAAAGCGAGTATTTTTTAACAGGCGATGAACGCAAATTGCGCCCTATGATTTTAAAAGACATTGCCGACGAAATTGAGATGGACGTGTCAACCGTATCGCGTGTGGCAAACAGCAAATATGTTGATACGCCTTATGGTACAAAGCTGATAAAAGAGTTCTTTTCAGAATCTATGACCAATGACCAGGGCGAAGAAGTATCAACCCGAGAGATTAAAAAGATACTGGAAACGGTTATTGAAGATGAAGATAAACGCAAACCCTTAACAGACGACAGGCTTGCCGAGATATTGCTTGAAAAAGGCTACCCTATTGCCCGAAGAACCGTTGCGAAATACAGAGAACAGTTGGACATACCTGTGGCGAGATTACGCAAAAAGATATGATGAACTTCTTAATAAAAAGCTTTTCTTATGTGTTTCATCCGTTGATGATGCCGGTAATGGCACTTATCTTTTATTTTGCCAAATCGCCGCGTTTTGTTCCTGAGCCTATGATGAGAGCAAAATTGTTTTCAATCACCATTCTTACCGTCATATTACCCGTGTTGCTTTATCTTTTGTTAAAAACCATGAAAAGCGTCACATCTTTTGAACTCGATACACCAAGAGAACGCCTGGTGCCGTTGCTGCTGTCTTGCGTTATCTGCCTGCTTATTATTTACAGGATACTGCCGGCACACGAAATCCTGGAGCTGCATTTCTTTTTTGTAGGCACCTTATATTCATCAATAGCCTGTTTTATTCTGGCATTGTTCAATATCAAAGCCAGTATTCACATGATGGGAAGCTCGGGGTTTTTTATGTTTGCGGTTGCCATAAGCATTCATTATAAAATAAATATTATTGGTACGCTTGCGGTTATGAGCTTTATACTCGGGGCTATCGCCACATCGCGATTATATATGAAAGCACATACGGGAACAGAACTGACTATCGGCTTTTTTGTAGGCGTGATTCCGCAGTTGGTATTACTTAATTTCTGGTTATAAAATATAAAACATTAAACCTATTTTAACGGTGCTTACATCAATATTCTGCGTGTCCGTTTTTGCAGAATCCTTAAAAACAGGATTCAAACCGTAATACAAATGCAGGCTCCATGTCGAGTACCCAATACTGCACGTTAATCCATACTGAAGCTCATTAATATCATCGATATTTATATGTTTTATGATGCCGAGATTACCTTTATAGTTTGATGCGTTTGCAAAGACATAGCCAAATTTAACTCCGGTATAAATCCGCCAGAAATTATATTCGGTAGCAGTTGAGGTACGCCACCTGAATTCTACAGGAACTTCTACCAGATAGGTTGTGAAATTATTTCGGTCTATATTTATATTATTTTGATTGGCAATTTCGTACGTGTAATTATTGTTGGCATCTTTAGAAATCAGCATGTTTTGATTGTATGAATTTAATGACAATCCAAGTCCAACTCCCAAAGCCACATTACGTCTTTCATTAACAGGCATATCCCGTATAAATCCCAAATGAAAACCGCTTGAAAAACCTCTTTGCGACATATCTTTAACCTTATTTGCCAGTAAATTGTAGGTTATAGAAACATAAAACTGGTCTTCCCTGTACTTGGTATCCACAATCGTTGTATCTGTTACGGTTTGTTGCTGGGCAAAAAACTGAACAGGCAAAAGTAGGGCTACAAAAAAAAGGTGCTTAAAATTCATACTGCAAATATAAGATTTGTAACCGTTTGTAGTAAAAAAATAAGGATTTGAAAATGTATAACAGGAATTTTCAAAAAAGAAAACAGTTTGCAGTATAAATTACAAACTGTTAAGCAAAAAAGAATGCATTCAACAAAACCCTTATTTTTTTGTTTTTATATCTTAAACGTAATCACAGGACGCTTGGCATGGTTTACAAGGTCTTCACTTATGCTGCCGTTAAAGAAGTGTGCAATACCTTGCCTGCCGTGAGTGCTTATACCTATCAAATCGGCATTGAGTTCTTTTGAAAAATTCAGAATACCTTGTTCTACACTTTCATCATTATAAACGTTCAATGTGTAATTTGAATAATCATAATCTTTAATAAACTCGTTAATACGTTTTTTAGATTCGGCTGTGGTTGTAAAGTTATTGGCAGTATTTACCATCAGTAAATGAATTTTTGCATTAAAAGTTTTTGCAAAATCAACAGCTTGCCGGTAAGTTTCTTTGTTATCCTTTTTAAAATCGGATGCAAATACAAAATCGTCAACCTTAAAATTATCATGCTCGTTTTTAATAACCAATACAGGAACGCGTGAAGTTCTCACCACTTTTTCGGCGTTAGAGCCTATAAATATTTCCTTAAACCCACTTGCACCGTGCGAGCCCATTACAATCATATCAACACCGTGTTCCTGTCCCGATTCTGCAATACCGCTGAATGTTTGATGATTTTTGACAATTTCTGTTACCTCAATGTCTTTAAGGTAGTCTTTAGAACGTATGACTTCAAACTTTTGATGAGCCATTTTCATAAAAAACATAGCTTCCGGTAACGGACTGTGAGTACTCATGGCATCCACTTCCTGAATAGGAATTTCAAGCATGTGAAGTAAAAAAATCTCACTGCCGTACTTTTTTGCTAATTGAGCCGCAACTTTTAAAGCATTTTCAGCTTCTTTTGAAAAATCTGTAGGAACTAATATTTTTTTCATAAAACGATGGTATTTTGTAAGCAATAAATTTACTAAAAAAAACGACTTTCAGGCAATTGTGTATATCAATAAAAAAGTTGTATATTTGCACCGCAGTAAGAGAAAAAAATAATTGAGGGGACAAAAGTCCCCTCTTTTTATACCAAAAGATGCTCAAAGATACGCATGTTAAATCATTAATAGAAAAAGGCTTGGAAGAACGCCCCGATCTTTTTCTGATAGATTTTACAATAACAACAGACAACAAAATCAATATTATAATAGATGGAGACAAAGGTGTTTCTGTTGACGATTGTATTTTTATAAGCCGTGCCGTTGAGCATAATCTGGACAGGGAAGAAGAAGATTTTGCACTTGAAGTAGCCTCTGCCGGCGCAACATCGCCTTTGGTAAACCGCAGGCAGTATAAAAAAAATGTAGGCAGAGTTCTTGACGTAAAATCAACAGCTTACGGGAAAATAGAAGCCAACCTCGCCGATGCTGATGATACACACATCACATTGGAGTGGAAAGCAAAAGAACCTAAGCCGGTAGGCAAAGGAAAAATAGTAGTAAATAAGCAGGCTAAAATAGCTTACAATGATATTTTAGAAGCAAAAGTTGTAATAAAATTTTAATTTAATGTAGTTATGGAAAATATTGCGTTAATCGATTCTTTCTCAGAATTTAAGGATGATAAATCAATCGATCGTGTGACGTTAATGGCGATTTTGGAAGACGTTTTAAGAAATGCTCTAAAGAAGAAATACGGTGATGACGATAACTTTGATATCATTATAAACCCGGATAAAGGCGACTTGGAAATCTGGAGAAACCGTATCGTTGTTGCTGATGGCGAAGTAGAAGAACCAAACCAGGAAATAGAACTATCTGAAGCTCGTAAAATTGAGCCCGACTTTGAAGTTGGCGAAGATGTTGCCGAAGAAGTAAAACTTATCGACCTTGGAAGACGCTCAATCTTAGCGTTGAGACAAAACCTCATTTCAAAAATTCACGAGCACGACAACACCAATATTTACAAACAGTTTAAAGATTTAATAGGTGATATTTACTCTGCCGAAGTACACCACATACGCCACAAAGCCATCATATTACTTGATGATGAAGGCAATGAAATCGTACTTCCGAAAGAAAAGCAAATCCCTTCAGATTTTTTCCGTAAAGGCGAAAACGTAAAAGGCATCATAGAAAGTGTTGAGCTTAAAGGCAACAAACCTACCATCATCATGTCAAGAACAGCACCGGCATTCTTAGAAAAACTATTTGAACAGGAAATCCCTGAAGTTTTCGATGGGCTTATCACTATCAAAAACGTGGTAAGAATTCCGGGGGAAAAAGCAAAAGTAGCCGTAGATTCTTATGACGACCGTATTGATCCCGTAGGCGCATGTGTAGGTATGAAAGGCTCAAGAATACACGGCATTGTAAGAGAACTTGGCAACGAAAATATAGATGTTATCAATTACACAAACAACCTTCAGCTGTACATTACCAGAGCATTAAGCCCGGCAAGAGTCACTTCGGTTAAAATAAACGAAGAAACCAAACGCGCAGAAGTATTGTTAAAACCCGAAGAAGTATCAAAAGCCATAGGCCGCGGCGGTCACAACATACGTTTGGCAGGCCAGCTCACAGGATATGAAATAGACGTATTCAGAGAAGGTGCCGAAGAAGATGTGGAATTATCAGAATTTTCAGACGAAATAGAAGGATGGATTATTGAAGAATTCAGCAAAGCAGGATTAGATACCGCAAAAAGTATTTTAGAGCAAGACCTTGAAGATTTGGTAAAACGAACAGATTTAGAAGAAGAAACAATATTAGACGTTATCAGAATTCTTAAAGAAGAATTTGAAGAGTAACAATTTTACGTTATATTTAGAAGCAATTTATGGCTGAAACAATTAGATTAAATAAGGTATTAAGAGAACTCAATATTTCTATTGACCGTGCGGTTGACTTTTTAGAAACCAAAGGCGTAGAAGTTGAGAAGAGTCCTAATACCAAAATTTCAGAAGAAGTTTACGCAATTCTTTCTAACGAATTTCAAACAGATGCAAGCAAAAAAATGGCATCTCAGGAAGTGAGTGAAGCAAAGCTTAAAGAAAAAGAAGAATTACGTGAACAGCGTGAGCGTGAACTTGAAGAAAAACTAAAAAAAGAAGAGGAAAGCAAACAAATTGTCAAAGCCAAAGCCGAATTAACAGGCCCAAAACAAGTTGGAAAAATTGACTTAAACCCGGCAAAACCCGAACCTAAAGTTGAACCTGAAAAAGCTGAAGAAGTAAAACAGGAAACACCTAAAGTTGTAGAGCCTGAAAAACCGGAACCCGTAAAAAAACCATCGGAGGTTGAAGAAAAACCAGAACCGGCAGTTGTAGTTAATAAGCCTAAAGAACCAACAATAGAGCATAAAGAGAAAGAATCATCAAGCACGGAAGAAGAAATTGTTGAAACTAAATACCAAAAACTTACGGGCCCAAAAATTGCAGGCGAAAAGATAGACTTATCACAATTCAACAAGCCTAAAAAGAAAAAAGAAGACAGAAAACCAAATACACCTGCAAACACCAATACAAATAATGTATCAAATCCTAACAACGATGCCAACAAAAAGAAAAGGCGCCGTATCAATAAAGGACCGGTAGGATCAGAAACAGATTCAAGACCAAATTTTGCAGGCGGTAACAAAAATAACCCGGGGCAAAAAGGCAATTTTAATAAAGGTAAAGGCAACAGACCTGTTACCATAAAAGAAGAACCAAGCGAAGCCGACGTACAAAGACAAGTACGCGAAACTCTTGAAAAACTCCAAGGAAAATCTGCCAAAAACAAAGGCGCAAAATACCGAAGAGACAAAAGAGACCAGCACCGTCAGCAAAGTGAAAGAGAAATTGAGCAGCAAGAAGCAGAAAGTAAAATCTTAAAGGTTACAGAGTTTGTTACCGCAAGCGAAATTGCAACCATGATGGATGTGCCGGTAACCCAGATTATATCTGCATGTATGTCACTCGGGATGATGGTAACAATGAACCAGCGTCTCGATGCCGAAACACTTTCTATCGTAGCAGAAGAATTTGGCTTTGATGTGGAATTTGTAACAGCAGACCTTGAAGATTCTATTGAAGTTATTGAAGACAGCCCTGAAGATTTAGAAACACGTGCACCGATAGTAACCGTCATGGGTCACGTTGACCACGGTAAAACATCGTTGCTGGATTACATCCGTAAAGAAAATGTTATTGCAGGCGAATCCGGCGGTATCACACAACACATTGGTGCTTACGGCGTTAAACTCGACAGCGGACAACGAATCACATTCCTTGATACGCCCGGTCACGAAGCCTTTACCGCTATGCGTGCCCGTGGTGCCCAGGTAACAGATTTGGCAATTATTGTTATTGCGGCCGATGATGACATTATGCCTCAAACCAAAGAAGCCATTGCGCATGCTCAGGCAGCCGGTGTACCAATCGTTTTTGCAATCAATAAAATTGATAAACAAGGTGCCAATCCCGAGAAAGTAAAAGAAAGCTTAGCCAACATGAACTTGCTGGTGGAAGATTGGGGTGGAAAAATACAGTCACACGACATATCTGCAAAAACAGGTGTCGGTGTTAAAGAACTATTAGAAAAAGTATTGCTTGAAGCCGAAATATTAGAACTTAAAGCAAACCCTAATAAACCGGCGGCAGGAACCGTTGTCGAAGCATTTTTAGACAAAGGCCGCGGTTATGTCTCTACCATTTTGGTACAGGCAGGAACCTTAAAAGTAGGCGATTATGTTCTTGCCGGAAAAAACAGCGGCAAAGTAAAAGCCATGCATGATGAACGAGGCAACAATGTTAAAGTTGCAGGTCCGTCAACACCGGTATCTATATTAGGACTTGACGGTGCGCCACAGGCAGGCGATAAATTCAGTGTGTTTGAAGATGAACGCGAAGCAAAACAAATTGCTGCCAAACGTACACAATTACGCCGTGAGCAATCTGTGCGTACACAACGCCACATCACACTTGATGAAATAGGACGCCGTATTGCACTTGGAGACTTTAAAGAACTTAACATTATCCTTAAAGGTGACGTGGACGGTTCTGTTGAAGCACTTACTGATTCGTTCCAGAAATTGTCAACCGATGAAATTCAGGTTAACATCATCCATAAAGGTGTTGGAGCCATTACAGAAAGTGATGTATTGCTCGCAACGGCATCAGATGCGATTATCATAGGATTTAATGTAAGACCTATGGGCAATGCACGCCAAATTGCCGATAAAGAAGAAATTGACATCAGAACATACTCGATTATCTATGATGCTATCAACGATCTTAAAGATGCAATGGAAGGCATGTTGTCGCCGGAGATGAAAGAAGAAATTACAGGTACTGCCGAAATACGGGAAATATTTAAAGTCACAAAAGTTGGAAGCATTGCAGGATGTATGGTGACCAACGGTAAAATATTCAGAAACTCCAACATTCGATTAATCAGAGACGGCGTTGTTATTTTTACCGGTGAACTGGCATCTTTAAAACGTTTTAAAGACGATGCAAAAGAAGTTTCAAAAGGATTTGACTGCGGATTGCAGATTAAAAACTACAATGACATCAATGAAAATGATATTATAGAAGCATTCCACGAAGTAGAAGTGAAAAAGAAATTAAAATAATTTCCAACAATACCACATTACCTAAAAAGCAACCATCACCGGTTGCTTTTTTGTTTGTTACCAAATAGTTTTCGGTCGCAGTTTTTAGTATTGAAAAGAATAATTATAAGCTCATTTAAACTTTTTATCACAAAAACAAAACCCCTTCTAAAAATAGAAAGGGTTTTAATATTATTAAAAACAACAGTTTCAATTAAGCTTCAAACGGCTCAACAGAAACATACGATTTGTTGTCTTTTTTCTTTGTGAATTTCACAACGCCGTCCACTTTAGCATGCAACGTGTGGTCTTTAGAAGAATACACATTTTCACCCGGATGGTGCGTGTTGCCTCTTTGTCTTACGATGATGTTCCCTGCAACAGCAGCCTGACCACCAAAAATTTTAACGCCAAGGCGTTTTGATTCTGATTCTCTACCGTTTTTAGAACTACCAACTCCTTTTTTATGAGCCATTGTCTTAAGGTTTTATAGTGTTAAACTTAAGCGGTTAGCAATTATGCTTTACCACCATTTAATTCATCTTGCCATTTTTTCAATTCATCCCATTTGCCTTCGGCAGCCAATTTAGCTTGAGCCGGCCAGGTGTCTGGAACGTGATTACCGCGAATGTCTGCAATTAATTCTGCAATAGATTCCGGTGTTGATTTTGCCAAATCGGCAAAAGTTGCAATGCCTGCAGCAATTAATGTATCGGCAATTTTAGGACCAATACCCTCAATTTTTTTCAAATCATCTGCTTTCGCTGCTTTTTTAGCTGCTGCTTTTGGAGCTACTGCTTTTTCTTCCTTTACCGGAGCTGATTTTTCAGCTTTTGCCGGTGCCGATTTTTTTGCTCCTGATGCTACAATGCTTTCAATAACGATTTCAGTAAGTGCTTGACGGTGTCCGTTTTTCTTACGGAAACCTTTACGGCGTTTCTTTTTGAAAACAATAACTTTATCACCCTGAAGGTGTTTAATGACTTTGGCTCCTACTTGAGCTCCGTCTATAGCTGGGGCGCCTAATGTGATGTTTTTACCGTCGCCTATAAGAAGTACATTATCAAAAGATACTGCTTTACCTTCTTCTGTGGCCAAACGGTGAACAAACACTTTTTGGTCTTTTGTAACTTTAAATTGTTGCCCTGCTATCTCTACAATTGCGTACATAGCGTAACGTTTAAAAAATTAGTTTATTTAACTTAAAATGCGCTTACATATTTGTAAGGCGGGTGCAAATATACATCTAAAATGCGAATCTGCAAACGTTTTGTGTTATTTGGCGCAGGATTACCTGCATTTTTTACAACTCTCAATCATTTGGTGGAAACAACCTGTTCAAAAAAATAAAGAAATCAACAGATTTTTACATTATTTTTTGATTTTATGTTACTTAGTTAGGCTATTCATTTCTTATTTTTGCAGGATATGTAACTTTTTCTACTAATAATAGACTTACATCAAGATAAAATTAATTTTAAAAAACAACTCACAATGAAAAAAAGCTTATTTACATTGGCTTCTTTGGTGTTTTTTAGTCAGTTGACTAATGCTCAAAAAGTTGAATTTGAAGCGTATGATTTGGATAACGGTATGCACGTTATACTTCATCAAGACAATACGGCTCCCGTAGTCATCACTTCTGTGATGTATCACGTGGGCGCAAAAGATGAACAGCCGGATCGTACAGGTTTTGCTCACTTTTTTGAACACTTACTGTTTGAAGGCACTCAAAACATCGAACGTGGCAAGTGGTTTGAAATCGTAACTTCAAACGGTGGAAGCAATAACGCAAACACGACAGACGACAGAACGTATTACTACGAAGTATTCCCTTCAAATGCGGTAGAAATCGGTTTGTGGATGGAATCGGAAAGATTAATGCATCCTATCATCAATCAAGTAGGTGTTGACACTCAAAATGAAGTTGTAAAAGAAGAAAAACGTTTAAGAGTTGACAATCAGCCTTACGGTCATATTCTTGCCGAAATCAAAAAGCAAATGTTTAAAGTGCATCCGTACAAAGGCACCACCATTGGTGAAATGGAACACCTTGATGCGGCTACACTTGAAGAATTTCAGGCATTCAACAAAAAGTTTTATGTACCTAACAACGCTGTTTTGGTAGTTGCCGGCGACATCAATAAAACCGAAGTTAAAAAAATGATTGAAGCGTATTTTGGCCCTATTCCAAGAGGTGCCGAAGTAACAAGAAACCTTCCGCAGGAAGCTCCCATTACCGAGCCTATAAAAGCTACCGCTTATGACGTAAACATTCAGATTCCTGCCGTAATTGCAGCTTACAGAACACCTTCTTCTAAACACAGAGATTCGTATGTGTTAAATATGATTTCTTCGTATTTAAGCGGCGGCAAAAGCTCTGTACTATACAAAAAATTAGTAGATGAGCAAAAACAAGCTTTGGCTGTACAAGCCGTAAACATAAGCCAGGAAGACTATGGTACTTATGCGCTATTTGCGCTGCCTTTAGGTGAAGTAGCACTTGATGATTTAATTGCAGAAATGGATGAAGAAGTTGTAAAAATTCAAAACGAATTGATTTCTGAAAACGATTACCAAAAACTTCAAAACCAGTTTGAAAATCAATTTGTAAACTCAAACTCAAGCATTGAAGGTATTGCCCACTCACTGGCAACATACCATATATTGTATGGTGATGTAAACTTAATCAACAACGAAATTGACATTTACCGTTCTATAACCAGAGAAGAGATACAAGCTGTTGCAAAAAAATATCTGAATCCTAATCAACGCTTGATTTTAGACTATTTACCTAAAAAAGATAATCAATAAAATGAAAATGACTCACATTATGAAAACCAAAATATCTGCGTTATTAGTATTGTTTTTTGTGGCTTTTAGTGTTACGGCACAAATAGACCGCTCAAAACAACCGCAACCGGGACCGGCTCCAAAAATTTCATTGGAAAAACCTCAGGAATTTACCCTTAAAAACGGATTAAAAGTTCTTGTGGTAGAAAATCATAAACTCCCAAGAGTATCTTTCAGCTTAACACTGGACAATCCTCCTGTATTGGACGGCAACAAATCGGGCGTATCCAGCCTGCTTGGTGCTATGTTAGGAAACGGGACAACCTCTGTTGCAAAAGACGACTTTAACAACGAAGTGGACTTTTTGGGCGCCAACATTTCTTTTGGTGCTACAAATGCCTATGCAAGTTCATTGTCAAAATATTCAAACAGAATTTTAGAATTACTGGCAGATGCAGCGTTAAACCCGTTATTGGTTGAAGACGAATTCAAAAAAGAAAAAGACAAACTTATTGAAAGCTTAAAAGCCGAAGCAAAAAGCGTTGATGCCATAGCCGGACGCGTAGTAAACGCATTATCTTACGGGACACATCATCCCTATGGCGAATTTACCACAGAAGAAACAATAAACAACGTGACTTTTGGCGATGTGGTTGCTTACTACGAAAAATACTTTAACCCAAACAACGCCTATCTGGTAGTTGTAGGTGATGTAGAATTTAAAAGCATCAAAAAAGAAATTGAAAAACGTTTTGGCAAATGGACAAAAACCGTAGATGTATCATCAAAATTACCCGAGCCAACTCCAAATGTACAATTCACTCAAATCAATTTTGTTGATATGCCAAATGCGGTACAGTCAAACCTTACATTAACTCACAATGTAAATTTAAAAATGACCGATTCTGACTATCATGCAGTATTAATTGCCAACAGAATTTTGGGTGGCGGCTTTAACAGCTACCTAAACATGAATTTACGTGAAGAACACGGCTATACTTACGGTGCGCGTTCAAGCATTGATGCAGACAAATATGTATCCAGCTTTTCTGCGTCAACAGCCGTAAGAAACATGGTAACAGACAGTGCCGTGGTTGAAACCTTAAAAGAAATCAACCGTATCAAAACAACACCTGTAGATGCCGAAGCATTAAAAAATGCCAAAGCAAAATATGTAGGCGATTTTGTACTGGCATTAGAGCGTCCGCAAACCATAGCCCGTTATGCGTTAAACATCAAAACCAATAATTTACCGGCAGATTTTTACGAAACCTATTTACAGAAAATCAATGCGGTAACTGTTGCTGATGTACAAAGAGTAGCCGACAACTATTTTAACCCCGAAAATGCACGTGTTATCATTGTAGGCAAAGGAAGTGACGTGGTGGAAAATCTTGAAAAAACAGGAATCCCCGTAAAATATTTTGACACTTACGCAAACCCTGTTGACAAACCGGTGTTTTCAAAACCCATTCCTGCCGGCGTAACAGCACAAACCGTTATTGACGGCTATCTTGAAGCTATTGGCGGAAAAGACAAAGCTAAAACCGTAACATCTACGTTTGCGACTTCAAATGTAACAATCGAAGGATTGCCTTTTGCACCAAAAGCCGAAGTTAAAACAATGGCTCCCAATAAAGAATCTTTAGAGATGTCTATTGACGGCATGGGTGTCGTGATGAAACAAAAATTTGACGGAAACACAGGATACGCAGAACAACAAGGTATGCGTATGGACTTGACGGCAGACGAAGTAGCAGAAAAAAAAGCAACCTACTCTATCTTCCCGGAACTTTACTATGATGTTTCTGCTGTAAGTTTAGAAAGTTTAGCCTCAATAGACGGAAACGATGTTTATAAGCTGAAAGTAACTGCCGGCGGTAAAGATTCTTATAGATATTATGATGCCAAAACAGGTTTACTAATCAGAGTTGAAAGCACTGTTGAAGCACAAGGACAATCGTTTACATCGGTTATAGATTATGCAAATTATTCAACTGTTGACGGTTTGCAATTCCCGTATTCAGAATCTATAAAAACAGGTCCTCAGCAAATAAGCCTTAACGTTACCAACATCGTTTTAAACAGTGGTGTAACAGAAGACGATTTCAAATAATATCCATTTGATAATCATTAAAAAAATCCGAAGCCATCCAAAAAGCTTCGGATTTTTTTTACCATCAATTTGTGAGTCGAAATACTTGAAATTAATTAACTTTGTGTAATCTATAAGTCAAATTATTAATTCTGAATAACATGAAACGCATACAAATTATAATTGCTGCAATGAGCTTATCGCTATTGGCATTCTCTTGCAAAAACGAAACACAGCCTGAAATTAAAACCGTTGAAACCGAAACCAAAACCGAACAAAAAGCAGCATTAGACCCCAATGCTACTTATGCAAAAGCAGCGTTTGGTATTGAAGGCATGACCTGCGCTATGGGTTGCGCAAAAGCGATTGAAAAAAATATTTCAAAAATGGATGGTGTAAAATCGGCAACCGTAGATTTTGAAAAAAAGATAGCCATGGTTGAATATGATGAAACTAAGGTAACGCCCGAAAACCTTGAAGAAACCGTTACGAAAACCGGCGACGTTTACAAGGTAGTCAATATGCATCCGGTAGTTAACTAAAAAACTTATTTAAACACAAAAGGAGCTGTCTCAAAAGTGTCAAGATTGGCAATTTTGTCATTCCGAACGAAACGAAGTGAAGTTGAGGAATCTAAAACAGAGGAATCTAAAAATAGATTTTTCGACTTCCTCTTCGACAAGCCTGTCTGCCGACAGGCAGGCTCAGAGTTCGCTCAAAATGACACTTTTGGGACAGTCTCTTTTTATTTCTTCCACTCTCTAAACGGGTGTTTACTTAACTGCGAATTGTAATACCGTTCATTTCCTGTGACTTCTTCCCCGAGCCAACCGGGTTTTTCAAACGGTTCATCAATGTCGTTTAATTCGATTTCGGCAATAATCAGCCCTTCATTATCGCCAAAAAATTCATCCACTTCAAACGTGTGGTTTCCAACCGGAATTTCGTAACGCATTTTATCAATCACCCCTTTTTCACATAGTTTTAAAAGCGCTTCGGCATCGGTTTTTGTGATGTTGGTTTCCCATTCAAAACGGGACAAACCACCATCGTTTGACAAGCCTTTTACGGTCAAAAAACCATCGGCATCTTTTAACCGCACCCGTACAGTTCTGTTTTTATCAGAATTTAAAAAACCCTGGATAATTTGGTTTTTACCAATCGCTTCGGCTTTAAAACTGTCTGAAATAACTAAAAATTTGCGTTCTATTTCTATCATATTTACTTCCCGTAAAAACGGGAATCTTATGGTTAATGTTTTAAAAACAAAAACCATTGCTTTTTTATTATTAAAATGAGATTCCCGCCTTTGCAGGAATTTATAAATTTACACTATGTCAAACGATTTTCCAATACGAAAAATTATTCATGTTGATATGGATGCTTTTTATGCATCGGTAGAGCAAATGGACAATCCCGGGCTTAAGGGAAAACCTATTGCTGTAGGCGGCAGCGAAAAACGAGGTGTCATAAGTGCTGCAAGTTATGAGGCCCGAAAATACGGTGTGCGCAGTGCCATGAGCGGCACACAAGCCAAGCATTTATGTCCCGAATTAATTTTTGTTAAACCTCGTTTTGACCGCTATATCGAAATTTCAAAAAAAATACGAACCATATTTTACGATTATACCCATCTTGTTGAGCCGCTTTCATTGGACGAAGCCTATCTTGATGTTACCGAAAACAAAAAAGGCAACCCAAGTGCAACGCTCGTTGCAAAAGAGATACGGGAACGTATTTTTAAAGAAGTAGGATTGACGGCTTCGGCAGGGATTTCTGTCAATAAATTTATTGCAAAGGTTGCCAGTGATTACAACAAACCCAACGGGCAAAAAACGATAAATCCGGAAGAAGTTATTGAGTTTATGGAGCAACTGGACATCAGGAAATTTTATGGTGTTGGTAAAGTAACTACCGACAAAATGTACCAATTGGGCATTTTTACAGGAAACGATTTAAAGCAAAAGTCTGCCGAATTTCTCGAAGCGCATTTCGGGAAATCGGGGTATTACTATTATAACGTGGTAAGAGGTTTGCATTATAGCCCTGTGACACCCGGGCATACCCGGAAATCTCTGGCTGCCGAACGGACTTTTGGCAACAACCTGTCGAGCGAGATTTTTATGATAGACAAACTGGAAAACATTGCAAAAGAAGTGTCCCGACGACTTGAAAAGAGCCGTATTGCAGGTAAAACGGTAACGCTGAAAATAAAATACAGCGATTTTACCCTGCAAACCCGAAGCAAAACGCTGCCGTATTTTATAAGCGATGCGAGTATCATCCTTGAAACAGCTAAAGAACTGTTGTTTCAGGACAGGCTTAATAATTCTGTGAGGCTGCTGGGAATTTCACTATCAAATTTAAACACCGAAAAGCCCGCCGAAAAACCGGAACCCAAAACGGTAAGCGTGCAATTGCGGCTTGAGTTTTAATAATAAAAAACCAGAACCATACAGCCTGATAATTTTAAATTCGTCATATCTTTGCGGCATCTAAAAATAAAACCCATGCAACCCAGAACCGCAGAAGCTTCAAAAACCATCATGACCGATATGGTCTTACCCGGTGAAACCAATCCGTTGAATAATCTTTTTGGCGGCGAACTTCTGGCACGTATGGACAGAGCTGCCAGCATTGCTGCCCGCCGTCACAGCCGCCGCATTACGGTAACGGCATCGGTAAACCACGTGGCATTCAACCGTTCTATTCCGCTTGGAAGCGTGGTAACTGTTGAAGCAAAGGTTTCCCGTGCGTTTACAACCTCTATGGAAGTGTTTCTGGATGTATGGATTGAAGACCGCGAATCGGGCTCGCGTACCAAAGCCAATGAAGCTATCTATACCTTTGTGGCTGTTGATGAAACCGGACGGCCTACCGAAGTCCCGGAACTTATCCCCGAAACCGGGCTTGAAAAAGAACGGTATGCCGCTGCGTTACGCCGTAAACAATTAAGCCTGGTTTTGGCAGGAAAAATGAAGCCCGGCGACGCTACAGAGCTTAAAGCTATCTTTTCATAAGTTTACTTTCTCGCAATCCAAAGCGCGGGGTCTTGTGTTTTTGAGTCTTTAAAAATGGCAAAGCTCAACAGGGTTTCGCCATTGCCCGGGTCTGTAAATACTTCGCCAATATCCTGACCGGTTGTTACCTTATCACCTTTTTTGACATATACTTTTGCCAGGTTTTTATACACGGTAATGTAGTTACCATGCTGTATCAATACTGACGGATTTGAATGTTTTGAAGCTTGTACCGCCAGCACTTCGCCATTAAAAACAGATTTTACCTTTGAGTCTTTTTCGGTAGCAATACGCAATCCGTTGCTGTTAATGCTCACATTTTTATCAATCAATGACGGCTGCGTGCCATAACGTACTTTGACTGCTCCTGTAGTTACCGGCCAAGGCAGCTTCCCTTTGTTGGCTTCAAAACTTGACGCTAAGGCTTTTGCCGCAGGTGTTAAATCAAAACTTGTTGAGCTCTCAGATTTTCCGGCTTTTTTGTTGGATGCCGCAATGGCTTCCCGTATAAGTTTTTCTATTTCTTTATCTATCCTGTCGGCTTCCTGTTGTTTTTGCTTTATTTGGGCTGTGTATGCGTTCAAGTCTTTTCGTACCGAAGCTACAAGCGTTTCGTGTTCTTTGATGTCTGTTTCCAGTTTGGCTTTTTCTGCCCTGTTTTCTTCTATAAGCTTTTCTTTATCGGCTTTTTGCTTTAATAATGATGTGTTTAACTCTTGCAGCTTTTGTGTTTTGTCTTTAATTTCTTCGCCTTGCTGTTTTTGGTAATCTGTGTATTGGCGAATGTACTGCAAGCGTTTGTAAGCCTGTTTGAAATCTTCCGAAGACAATAAAAACATCACCCGGCTTTGTTCTGATTTGCTTTTGTATGACTTGACCACCATGGCGGCATAATCGTTTTTTAAATGTTCCAGTTGGGTGCGTAATCCTGATATTTCCTTCTGATTGTCGTTGATTTCGCGGGTTAACAAATTGGCTTGATCGTTGGTAACTTTTATGAGGTTTTTTCTTACGGTTACTTTGTAATTAAGGTCTTCAACTTTTGAAATGATGGATTTTTCCTTTTTTCTGTCATTAAAAAGCAGGTTGTTGATTTGCTGAATTTCACGCTGTAATTCTTGCCGGCGTTTTTCAAGCTCCTGCTGTTTTTTGCTTTGTGCTTCCGCAGAAAACATACCGAAAACAAGCAGTGTAATTACTAAATATGTAGATTTTGTAAACTTCATTTTATGACAATTTCTTTATAGCCTTTAGGGATTTCAAACGGAAAACGCAAATCTTCATTGAGTGTTATGGATTTTAGTTCCAAATCGATGATCACTTCATTTGTTTCTTGGACAGCGGCAATATGAATGATTTCGGGGAAAATCTGCTTGCTTACCTGCTGATACGCTTTGTAATCTACCTGAAGTATGCGTTTCTCTGCCGGTTGGTGTAATTGCTGCGAATCTAACTTAAAATATCCGGGATTTATCAAAAAAAACAATTCAAATAAAGCACGCTGGTTTTTGGGTTGTAACAGATATGATGTTTCATGGATGGATACCACATAGGCATCGTCTTTAAGATTGAATATCGGTTCGCCCAACAACAAATTCTGAACTTTCTCAAAGTCTAAATCGGTACCTAAAAAATCACTCAGCAACGAAAAATCACCGTCAAAATACTGGTTGTTCAGCTTGTCATAAAAACCTACACGCTCCGGTGTTATCATGGTTCTGGCAACAGTAATTCCGGCCACACCTGCACTTATCCATATAGTTTTATCTTTCTCAATGCGTAACGTTACCGTAGTACCGTTACTTTTATTACCGTCTTTATAATCGACTTTTACTCTTGCCTGTAAGGTTTTAAAACGGGCTTTTTGGTCTTCGGTTTCTTTGATGATTTGCTTTGTGCTCATACCGGCATCCAATTCGCCGGACGATGTTAAACTCTTTGCCGATTTACAACTTGAGTTCAATATCAATAAACATAGTATAGCAAACAGGTGATTAATCTTCATTGATTATTGTGTTAAGGCAGCGGCTTTTTTAGCAAACGCTTCAGATTTTGCGATATTGTTATCGTGTTTATGTGCAATGCTTAACTGCGTATAAAAATCGGCTTCCATTTTTTGGTCGTCAATAAGGTAATCCAACCCCGATTCTAAAATTTTTATGGCTTGTTTCGCATTTTTTAATTGGTTTTGTGCCACACCGTTAATCAAATAAAAGATAGGTTGTGCCGGAAAAACTTCCAATGCCGCTTCAGACCTTTTTACAGCGTTTTCATAGTGGTTTAAATCTATTTGAAGCAGCAAGGCGTCTTTAACAGCGGCAAAATTATTGGGCTCTTGTTTTAAGACTTCTTCCAGATATTTCAAGGCTTTGGCTTTGTCATTGGTTTTAAGATGATATTGTGCCAAATCCATAAGCGTCGCCACACTTTTATTGGTATCTAAAAGCGACGTGATGTCTATCAAATCTTTTTCATATTCGGGGTTTACCGAAACGAAATTGACAAAATCTTTCAACACTTTGGTTTTTGCATCGGGAATTATTTCTGATGACGACAAGACTATTTTCATGGACTCAATAGCTTTAAAAGTCTCTTGATTGTCCAGATAAAATTTATACAATGCCAAATGTACCAGCTTGGAATTTGGATGTGTTTCCAGAAGTTTTTTTGCGGTTTCAAACGCTTTTTGGTTCTCGCCGCTTTCACTGTAACGGTAAATTAAACGCAAATAGCTGTCTTCATTTTCGGGGTCGTTTTCCAGTCGTTTTTCCAAATTTTGAATACGCTTGTCGTCACGACCGGTGATATTGTAAATCTGGTTCCGCATATAATCTCTGTCGGCATTCAAGCCAAATTCTTTATCTAAGGCATCGAGAATTTTTAAGGCTTCGTTGTAGTTTTGAGATTTGATATACAATCCTGCCAAATCCTGACGGTAATCGGGATGGTATTTTACAAGCTGCTTGATGGTTTTGATGGCTTTGTCCGTATCTCCCTGCTGATTGTAAACATCGTAAAGCTCGTCCAGATACCATTCATTGTTAGGTTCTTTTGAAACGGCTTTTTTAAGAGCTTCTTCGGCAGCACCAAAATTTTTAAGCATCTTATAGTTTTTGCCTAATTCATAATACACGACGGTTTTTGAATTGTCGAGCTGTTCGCATTTTTTCAAAGCATCAACCGCGCGCTGATAGTTTTCAATACCTTTTTGTTTTAAAGCTTCAAAAAAATGTTCCTGAAACATATCTTCCACATTGCCCAAATCGTCATCGGGACGCTTGTTGAAATCCACTTGAGCATAGCTTATCTTCGGAAAAAAGAAAATTCCGAAGAGAAAAAGTGCTATGTAAGTTGAGTTTTTCATTAATAGTTATTGGTTCAATTTTTATTTTGGGCGTTACCCTATTACACTAAAGTTTCATAGGGTCGGGCTTTTCGCTATATCTTTTTTTCGTGCCTCAAAAAAGGATGCCGCTTCAATCCCTAACGCGGGTTTTGGGTTGTAATTGGTTTGTTTTCGTATTTAATTACACGAGATTCCCACCTTCGCGGGAATTATTCCAAAACCGAATAATCTCCAATGCTTATAGCTTTAAAATTACCATCGAATACTACGTGATTACCAATCATTGCCTGGTCTAAGTTAGCATTTTTTATCACCGAATGGTTTTGTATTAAACTATTTTTAACGGTTGATGCTTCAATTTTACAATTAGAACCAATGGATACATTGGGTCCTATTGTCGTATTTGTCAACTCTACATTTTCACCAATAAAACATGGTTCAATAATGGTGGAATTATGATTTTTGACGCTTGACGCTATCATTTGTTCGACACCATCATTTTTCAAAAAGCCCAACATTCTGGAATTGGTTTCGACTGTTACGGGTTTGTTGCCGCAATCCATCCACTCATCAACTTCGCCTGTTTTAAAGACTTTTCCGTTTGCCATCATGCGTTTGATACCATCGTTAATCTGGTATTCGCCACCATTGACGATATTGTTGTCCAGTACAAACTGTAATTCGTCTTTTAAAACGCCAACATCTTTAAAGTAGTATATACCTATTACAGCCAAATCACTTACAAAGGTTTGCGGTTTTTCAACCAGTTCGATGATTTCGTTGTTTTGATTGAGTTTTACCACGCCAAATGCTTCGGGTTCATTGACTTGCTTTACCCAAATAACAGCGTCGGCATTGGTATCCAAATTAAAATCGGCGCGAATCAAGGTATCTGCATAGGCAATCACTGCCGGCCCGGAAAGTGATGGTTTGGCACACATAATGGCGTGACCGGTTCCTAATGCTTCGTTTTGATAATAAATTGTTCCTTTTGCTCCTAATTTTTCGGCAATGGCAGTCAGGTCTTCTTCTACTTTTGTGCCAAAACTTTCGTGAATGATAAATGCTATTTCATCAATGGGTTGATTTAAAACACCTGCAATATCTTCAACCAAACGATGAACGATTGGTTTTCCCGCAACCGGAATTAATGGTTTTGGAACTGTTAATGTATGTGGACGAAGGCGTGAGCCTCTGCCTGCCATGGGTACTATTATTTTCATCTGTATGCCCGCGAAAGCGGGTATCTTTTATATGTTATACTTATTCTCTTATTTTATTATAATTCCAATTTAAACTTATGTCCATCCAACTTGGGTTTAGTTCTTCTATAAGTTTAATCTTCCATTCTCTTTTCCATTTTTTCAAACTTTTTTCTCGTTTAACAGCCTCATTTCCATCATAAAACTCTTCAATGTAAACCAACTTGTCACAATTATATTTTGCTGTAAACGATTTTGGATAAACTTTTAATTTATGCTCTTTAATTCTTTCGTCAATATTATCAGTAATTCCAACGTATAAAACACCTTGTAGTTTATTTGTCATTATATAAATATGCCAATGTTTCATTTGTACTAATTATGAGATTCTTATCTTAAAGCTAGCTTTATAGTATCTTAATCTTATAATAATCTCTCTTCTGAAAAACTTTCACAATCCTTATTCATTTGGACGAGATTCCTGCCTTCGCAGGAATTAGTTACTTCCCGTACTCCCAAATCCGCCTTCGCCTCTTGAGGTTTCAGAAAGGGCTTCGACTTGCTGCCAATTGGCGCGCTCGTGTTTGGCTATGACCAATTGTGCTATACGTTCGCCGTTTTGAATTTCAAAATCGTCATTGGATAAATTGACTAAAATAACGCCTATCTCGCCACGATAATCGGCATCGATGGTTCCGGGACTGTTTAAAACCGTAATGCCTTTTTTTGCTGCGAGTCCGCTTCTTGGGCGTACCTGAGCTTCATACCCTATGGGCAGCTCAATAAATAATCCTGTACCAACGATAGTGCGCTCTAAGGGTTTTAAAGTTCTTGATTCTGACAGATTGGCTCTTAAATCCATGCCTGCCGATGCGATGGTTTCATAGTTAGGCAGCTCATGATTTGATTTATTGATGATTTTGATAGTCATTTCAACGTTTTAAAATTTGTTTGATTTGTTTTTTCTCTGAAACATATACAATACTCAAAAATACGATTAACAATATAATTCCGACAATAAATTTATCTCTAAAAACATAGAACGACAAACCTGAAAACAGAACAGATACCGACAGATATAGACCTATCCGTTTTAAATCGTAAGGAATCGGGTAGTATTTTCTTCCGTAATAATACGACAAAACCATCATCAACGCATAAGCGCATAGTGTTGCAATCGCCGAGCCTTTATAGCTCATAATGGGAATCAACCAAAAATTTAAGACCAAGGTTAACAATGCGCCCAAAACAGAAATATAGGCGCCAAATTTTGTCCTGTCTGTAATTTTGTACCATACCGATAAGTTATGATAAATACCCAAGCAGAAATTTGCCAACAAAACTAAAGGTACTACCCACATAGCTTCGTAGTAAGCTTCACTGCGGATGATGATAGGCTTTATTACATCTGCAAAGACAACCACCGCCAGTAAAATGACCGAGCCCAATGCGACAAAAAAGTTCAGGATTTTTGCATAGTTTGTCTGTGGGTTTTCGGTTTGTGAATGACTGAAAAAATACGGTTCAATACCCAATCTGTAGCCTGTTGCAAACAATGTCATAAATAGTGACAGCTTGTAGCAAGCCGAATACATGCCTATTTCGGTTTCGGCAATATCAGCAGGTAATAATTTATCAAGTAAAATGCGGTCAAAGGTTTCATTGATTGAAAACGCCACGCCGGCAATCAATACCGGAAACGCATAACGCATCATTTGTTTCCATAAATCGCGATTGAAAACGTAAGTCAATTTTATATAAAACGGCATTAAGACGATTAATGTTACTGCGCTTGCCACAAGATTGGCTATGAAAATATAACTGATTTCAAAATTCTCTATATAAATACTGTCAAATACTGAATTGCCTTGAGCCAGATTTTTTAAACCCAACAGGAAAAACAAATTGAGCCCTATATTGATAACCACATTCAATATTTTGACGATAGCATATTTTACAGGTCTTTGCATTGCCCGTAACCATGCAAAAGGGATGATTACCAAAGCATCCAGCAATAATATCCAAATTACCAAATGGATATATTCGGCTTTAATTCCTGTAATGGCAGCAATGTGATTTTGAAGCAACAGCGCCAAAACAAAAAATCCTAAAGACGATATGATTAATGATATAGCAGATGTTCCTGTAACCTTATTTTTATTGGGTTCTTTGCTGTAAAACCGAAAAAATGCGGTTTCCATACCATACGCCAATATCACGTTGAAAATAACAAAATATGAAAAGATGACACTTACTTTACCATATTCGGCTACAGAAGGAAGCACGCCTTCCGAAGTATAAAGCGGCACCAGCAAAAAGCTAAGCATACGAGGCAATACCGTTGCCAAACCGTAAATAGCTGTTTGTTTAAAAAGTAGTCTTAAGCCGCTCAAATGGAATTAGGTATTTGTAGCGATAAAAATACAGTATTCTTTATCGATTTGCAATGCTTTGATTTTTCAATAAAAACCCTTACTTAAAGAAGCAAGGGTTGATTATGTTATTGCGCTTGGTGTGTGAGATGCTGAAACAAGTTCAGCATGACAATCCATCTAATTGCTCAACGCATCGACAATGTTTAGCATTTGGCTTCGCCTAATTGCTCAACGCATCGGCAATGTTTAGCATTTGGCTTCGCCTAATTGCTCAACGCATCGGCACCACCGACAATTTCCAAAATTTCGTTGGTAATGGCTGCCTGACGTGCTTTGTTATACGTTAGCTTTAACTGGTCTCTAAGCTCGGTGGCATTGTCTGTTGCTTTATGCATCGCCGTCATACGTGCGCCGTGCTCAGAAGCAAATGAATCTCTTACGGCTTTGTATAATTGCGTTTTTAATGATTTTGGAATCAATTGTTCCACAATTTCTGCTTTTGAAGGCTCAAAAATGTAGTCCAGACTTACATTAGCATCTTTTGCGATAGGAACAATAGGTAAAAACTGCTCTGTGATAATCTCCTGAGTGGCGGCATTTTTGAATTTGTTGTAAACGATTTCAATTTTGTCAAATTCGCCTGCAACAAATTTATCCATAAGTGACTGAGATATTTCGGATACATTATCAAAGGTTAATGCATCAAAAACATCACTGTGATTGGCAATTACGTTTCCTCCTTTTTTAAAGGCATCATTTCCTTTTTTACCAATAGCAATATAAGATACTTCCTGATTTGCATAGGTTTCCGAAGCCAGCTTGTTTACGGTTTTAATGATGTTTGAGTTAAATGCACCACACAAACCCCTGTTTGAAGTTACGGCAACGATAAGAACTTTCTTTACTTCGCGTTGTGCAGAAAACTTGCTTCCGGCATCGGCATCGAGCGTTGCGCTTAAACTTTGTAAAAGCTCTGTTAACTTATCGGCATAAGGACGCATTGCCGTAATAGCATCCTGTGCTTTTTTCAACTTGGCAGCCGATACCATTTTCATGGCACTGGTAATCTGCATGGTTGAAGATACCGATGTAATTCTGTTACGTATTTCTTTTAAGTTTGCCATAATAAGCCTCACCTAACCTCCCCATAGGGGAGGAATTAATTGATTATGTTTTATAAATCCCTTCCTGAAAAGCTCCTTCCCTTTGGGAAGGTTGGGATGGGCATTTTATCTTTTATAGTTCGCTGATAATTCCTTAGCAACAACGGTCAATACATCTGTTACCTCATCAGTTAATTTTCCCGCTTTCAACTCTGCAAGAACATTGCTGTGTTTTGCTTTTAAAAACTCTAAAAAGTCGCGCTCAAATTCTTTTACTTTTTCAACAGGAACATCTCTTAATAAGTTTTTAGAACCCGCATAGATGATTGCTACCTGATCTTCAACTGTAAACGGATCGTTTTGAGCTTGCTTTAAGATTTCAACGTTACGTTTTCCCTTTTCAATAACATTTAATGTAACCGCATCAAGGTCTGAACCAAACTTAGCAAACGCTTCCAATTCACGGAATTGTGCCTGGTCTAACTTTAATGTACCTGCCACTTTTTTCATTGATTTGATTTGCGCGTTACCACCAACACGAGATACCGAAATACCCACATTAATTGCCGGGCGTACACCAGAGTTGAACAAATCACCATCCAGGAAAATCTGACCGTCTGTAATGGATATTACGTTGGTTGGAATATATGCCGATACGTCACCTGCTTGTGTTTCGATGATTGGCAATGCTGTTAATGAACCGCCACCTTTTACGATTGGTTTTAAAACCTCAGGTAAATCGTTCATGTTTTTTGCAATCTCATCATTGGCAATCACTTTAGCCGAACGCTCCAATAAACGGGAATGTAAGTAGAAAACGTCACCCGGATACGCCTCACGTCCCGGTGGACGACGTAACAATAAAGACACCTCACGGTATGCCACGGCTTGTTTTGACAAATCATCATAAATGATTAATGCCGGACGACCGGTATCTCTAAAATACTCACCAATAGCAGCACCGGCAAATGGCGCATAAACCTGCATAGGCGCAGGATCTGAAGCATTTGCAGCAACAATAACCGTGTAGGCCATTGCACCTCTGTCTTCTAATGTTTTTGCAATATTTGCTACCGTTGACGCTTTTTGACCAACAGCAACATATATACAGAATACAGGTTCGCCTGCATCATAAAATTCTTTTTGATTTAAAATGGTGTCGATACAAACCGTTGTTTTTCCTGTTTGACGGTCACCAATTACCAGCTCACGTTGACCACGACCCACAGGAATCATCGCGTCGATAGATTTGATACCTGTTTGTAATGGTTCTGTTACCGGTTGACGGTAGATAACTCCCGGTGCTTTACGCTCCAAAGGCATATCATAAAGCGTTCCGCCGATAGGCCCTTTACCATCAATAGGATTTCCTAAAGTGTCCACTACACGACCAACGATTTCTTCACCTACTTTAAGCGATGCAATACGTTTAGTACGCTTTACGGTCGAACCTTCACTGATAGATTTTGACGGTCCTAATAATACAACACCCACGTTGTCTTCTTCAAGGTTTAGTACGATACCTTCAAGACCATCGGTAAACTCTACCAATTCGCCATATTGAACATTTGATAATCCATATACACGTGCAATACCGTCACCAACAGTAAGTACAGTTCCTACTTCGTCTAATGAAGCACTTGCTTCAAAACCTGAAAGTTGTTGCTTTAAGATTGCTGATATTTCAGCCGGTTTAACTTCTGCCATTTTATTAATTTTGAATTCAGAATTGAGAATTCTGAATTATTTTAGTTTAACGTAAATTCTCTTTTTAACTTGTTTAATTTGTTTGCAATACTTGCATCATATTGTATATCACCAACACGTAGTATAAAACCTCCTAAAACAGATTCATCTACGATATTCTCTATAGATGCTTCTTTACCGGTAAGCTCTTTTACTTTGGCGAGAACTTTTGATGTTAACTCGCCGGTTAACGGCACAGCGGTGGTAACTATTGCTGTTTGCTCTCCTTGTGACTGTGTATAAAGCTGGTTGTAGCTGTGAGCAATATCACCTAATATCTGAATACGCTTGTTTATTATCAATGTATCGATAAGGTTGTTGGTCAATTGGTTGTTGTCTTTAAAAATAGCCGATAAAGCCGATTTTTTAACCGCCGCCGGAATAACAGGGCTTTGAAGCATATCTGTCAATTCCTTGTTTTCACTAACAGCATTTGCTATAGAGCTCATATCATTATTTAAAACCTCGGCTGATTTTTGCTCTTCAGCGAGACTTAAAAGTGCTTTTGCGTATCGTATTGCTGCTCTTTGTGCCATAAGCCTACCTAAGTCCTTTCTACTTCGACTGCGCTCAGCACAGGCTCGGAAAGGATTTCTTTTTTGTTATACTTTAATTAGTTTAATGTTGCTTCACCCAACATCGTTTCAACCAATTGTAATTGTTTGTCTTTGTTGGATAATTCTGCACGTACTACTTTTTCTGCGATTTCAACAGATAAGTTTGCTACCTGATTTTTCAATTCGGCCATTGCGGCTTTTTTCTCGCTTTCAATAGCTGCCTGTGCCTGAGTAATGATAGAAGCTGCTTGTGCTTGTGCTTCATCTTTAGCATCGGCAATCATTTTGTTTTTGATGTCGCGGGCTTCTTTAAGCATCGTTTCGCGCTCTGCACGAGCTTCGTTTAAAATGCGCTCGTTATCTGCTTTAAGATTTTCCATTTCTTTACGGGCATTATCGGCAGATGCCAATGCATCCAATATGCCTTGTTCACGGTCACTAACGGAATTCAAAATAGGTTTCCAAGCAAATTTTCTAAGAATAAACAGAAGTATCAGGAATGTGATAACTGTCCACACTACCAATCCAAAACCGGGGGTTACTAAATCCATACTATATTAGTTTTGTCTATGTTTTATGTTTAAATTTTATATTTAAAGTATGCAGAAGCAACCAACCGTTACTTCTGCATCTTTTTGCTTTCAGGTAAAAATTACCCTTGTAATAACGCAACAACAACACCAAATAGAGCAACCGCCTCAACGAAAGCTGCAAGAATTAATGCTGATGTTTGAATTTTACCCTGGATTTCCGGTTGACGAGCCATAGCGTCCATTGCTGAACCACCTATTTTACCAATACCCAATCCGGCACCGATAGCTGCCAAACCTGCTCCAATAGCTGCAATTCCTGTAATAGTCATAATATAAAGATTTAAAATTAGTGATGTTCGTGTTCATGCTCTTCTGTCGCCATACCAAAATAAAGCGCAGAAAGAATTGTAAATATATATGCCTGTATGGCTGTTACTACAATCTCGATAACTACTATAAATAATGAGAATGCAATAGAAACCGGCGCAATAGCAATTGTTTTAAAGATAAATATTAAAGACATCAATGCCAGTACGATGATGTGTCCTGCGGTGATGTTGGCAAAAAGTCGTATCATCAGTGAAATTGGTTTGGTAAAAATACCTACCAGTTCTATTGGCATCAGGAATATTTTCATTGGCACAGGAACGCCCGGCATCCAGAAAATGTGTTTCCAGTAATCTTTATTTCCGCTAAACGTTGTGATGATAAATGTAAACAACGCCATGGTCATGGTAAAAGCGATGTTTCCGGTAAGGTTAGCTCCGTTAAGAATAGGAATCAATCCAAAAATGTTGTTAATCCATATAAAGAAAAACACGGTAAGCAAATACGGCATGTAGCGTTTGTATTTTTTCTCGCCAATCATTGGCTTGGCAATCTCATCACGTATAAAAAGGATGATAGGCTCTACGAAACCGGCAACGCCTTTTGGGACGTAATTTTTTTGTTTTTTATAGCCTTTGGCGACAGTTAAAAATATCAAGAACAGCACAATAACCGATACCCACATCATAAATACGTTTTTTGTGATAGAAATATCCCATGGTTTTTGTGCATTTGCGGGATGACCTTCGGCATCAAGAACCAAAGCGGTTTCGCCGGCGTTCAATTGATATACTTTTTCGTGATAATTGACAAATTTTCCGCCGTTTTTTTCTACAACTACTTTACCGTCATAATCGTGATGAAAAGCCGAAGACATAAATGTTGTAAGACCATTGTCTGTCCATAAAATCACAGGAAGCGGAATAGACACTGCGTGTCCGTTAATATCTATGATGTGAAAGCCGTAACCGTCTTTAACGTGATGCATAATCATTTTTTTAGCATCAAATTCTTTTTCAGGCTGAACATCAGTTTTTTCTGATGCAAAAGATACCAGCGAAAATGCGAAAAACAGTACAGAAAAAACGGTGTTCTTAAAGGTGGTTAATGACATTCTGTTATGATTAAAAATACCTTGCTTTAAATTCCGTGCAAATGTACATACATTATGCGAATTGACAAATTATATTTTTATCATTATTAACAGAATACATTTTACGGCAAATGCCTGCTAATTACGGCTTTTGTCTTAAAAATTGGGTAATGGTGTAAATTTCAAATGCCAGATAGAGAAAATACGGAATGAAAAAATTAATTGTATCGGGTTGTTTTTTTTCTAAATCGGACAAAATCAACGGTAATAAAAATAAAATTGCAAGAATCATTTTTAAAATAGTGCTACCTAAAAAAATGTTTAAAATTTCTTTTTTGCCCTTGGAATGTTGATAATTGACAATTGTAAATATAAGTGTCGCTACAATCGTATGAAATATATAAATATGCCAAAGCGGAAAAAATAATTCTACCGTCCCAGCAAAGTGAAATATCATATAAGAATGTAATCCCCACAACAAAAGCCCGAAAGCTAAACAAGCGGCAAGAAATGTAATTTGATTTTTAATAAAAATCCGGTTCATAAGTCACGATTGTCTTTTGATGCTGCAATAATACTCCGAATAACGTAAAAAACAGCAAGAATTACAGATGATAAAGAAAAAATAATGGTAAATACCTTGTTGTCCTTATTAAAATGCTCATCGAGTTTTACTCCTGCAAAAGTTCCCAAGCCTATAATCGCAAACATTTGAATGGCTATGCCGGAATATCTTGCATAAGCACTAAGCGAGGCGCTCTTTTTCGATACTTTGTTGTTGGGTTGTTGTGCCATTGCTCAACTCTTTTACTGCGCCTTTCATCACACAGGTTGCGTTAAATGTTGCGCCGGGTTCTACGGCAAGCTTACCTACGGCTACTTCGCCTTCTACATACGCCGAAGCTCTTAATGACAACGTGTCGCTGAGCATTAACTTGCCGGTAAATTTACCTTCAATATCGGCATTGGTGCTTTTTAAAGTGCCGTTTACAAGACCTGTTCTGCCTATGACAACCTTACCCGGCGTTTTTATATTGCCCTGTATGGTGCCTTCTATTCTAAAATCGCCATCGCTAATGATGTCGCCTGTGATGGTTGTTCCTTTTGCAATGGTGTTTTGCTGTGTTGATGTTTCTGCTGCCATAGTTCTGTTGTTTTAGTTGGAAGAAAACATTGATAATTTTTATTGAGCCTCTAAATACTCGTTGAGATTTTTATGCATTTGTACGATTTCATAATTAGGTGACGAAACCGAAAAAAACGGCCGGTTAATAGGTTTGCGTTTATCTTTTTTATCTCTGATTTGCTCCAGAATTTCGGCAAATCCTTTTGCGCCTTCAATACTTTTTAATCCGTGTACTACTACAAAGGTGGTTTTAGCATCATAAAAATCTACAGACGTGCTTAGATCAAAATACCTCACTTTAGCAACTTCTTCATTTAAACGTGCTACAAACTCCGGAATTTCTTCTTTTTCATTGGTTGTAAACGGATAAATTACATTGAAATTTTTGGGTGTTGCATCATCAACAAACTCCTTTTTTGCTAATAAAGGAAAGGCTTCTCTGATGATTTCTTCGGCTTTTTTGCCTTCGGGTGAATTAGGATAGGTTAGCGCAGTATAATTAACGCCTTCCTTATAGGCTTCAAAACCGTACAGTCGTCCTCTTGCCGATGCTTTTAAGATTTCAAACTTAGGCACAATAGGTTCGCCTTCAAATTCAAAAATATACGTTTCACATTCGGCAACGGTTTCCTGATACTGCTGCTGCGCAAACAACCTGTATGTTTTTTCGTATAAACTTTCGGGGCTGTTTTCATCTTTTTCTAAACCGGATTGTGGGTTGCGAAGTATCTCGGCATAGCGCGAATCGGGAAAACCGGCAATAATGTTGTTTTTGGCGATTTCGGCTTCATCGTGTTCATTCAAAAGCACATATAATCTGTATAAATTGTATTGTGATGGCAGTATCAACCGTTCTTCGGGCTGGTTGCTGAGCAGCTTTTTGAACTTGTCTTTTGACAGCTCATATTCATGAAACTTTTCTTTGTAAATCATTCCCAACTGATAGTATGCAAAGTTGCGTTCTTTTGCCAAACTATCAATAGCTTTTTGGTCGGTCGGGATTTTTGACACGTAAAACTGAGGGTCAAACCGTTCTTCTTCTGATGCTCCTGCGACAATATCGGTTTCTACTGTGCCTGATGTGGCGGTTCTTGTATCAGAAAGCCGCCAGTTATCCTTTAACGAGCGGTTTCCCCAAATTTTTATAAACTCATTTTTACCAAAAGAGACTGTTGTTTGATTGTAAAAATAAAAAGATCTGCCACCGCCGGGATTACGACGACTGCCACCGCCGGCAATGCTTTCTTCTCTTGAAGCGCCAGCGCCCGCTTTTCTAATACCGGCATCACTCATTGCAAAATTATTTTTATCACCGGTAATTAACCCTGTTTCATTTCGTTTGGCAGCTTCTTCTCTTTCTTTTAGTTCTTCTGCTTCTTTCTTGAGTTTATCAACATACGCTGTAAATACGGCAAGCCGGTCTTCATCTGATAAGCTTACCAGATTTAAAATACTGTCGTTTGCCTGTGCAATGCCCTCGTAAAAAATCACATCGTCCAGATTTTCACGTTTTTTCTTTATAACTCTGTATGGTTTTGTGTTAATTGTGAGGTTTGTCATGGTACTGTCATAATAAGCACCTGCTTTGCGGTATTCTGCCCTGTCAAAACTCATGTCTCCAAGCGTACCGTAATTGATAGATTTAAGTTGTTTGTCTGCCGATTGTGCACGTAATGATTTATTGTAGTACGCTATTGCCAAAGAATCTGCGCTGTTACTTTTATGGTATTCGGCAATGCGGTGGTATATTTTATCCAGAAACGGACGGTTCTCGCGATCTTCTTCCAAATCTGCCAAATATTCTGTAAACTCAAGTTTATTGCCTGTTTCGAGGTCAAAATTTGCGGCTTTTGCCAAGTGTGCGTTGATGTAGTATGCTCTCGGGATTTTTCGGTGCATTTCTATTACGGCATCAAACGCCATATTGGCACTGTCTTTTTTTCCAAATTCATTATACAACTGCCCTATGATGTAATTAAAACGTGCTTTTTCGTGATGCTTTTTGGTGGTTTTTGCTGCAATGGCAAGTTGTACCAATGCGCTGTCTTTTGCTTCAATATTAACATAAGCCTGCGCCATGGCGGCATTGGCATCTGCAAGGATTTGAGGTTCTAACTGCTCTTGCTCAATGAGGCGTTTTAAATTTTTGATAGCCAGTTCATTATTTTCAAGGCGCATATTGGTTTTTTCGCGCCATACTTTGGCTTCGTTTATCTTGTCGCTTGACGGATATTTAAAAAGAATGTAGTTAAATGCTTCAAGCGAAGGTACAAAGCGCTGGTCAAAATAACGGGCTTTACCAAGCAGTAAATAGGCTTCGTCTATCTGCGGATTTTTCTCTTTTCCCTGAATGTTCATGCCATGCGTTTGCACGGCTTTAATGGCTTTTTCTTCGGCACGTTGAAAATCGGAATTTTTAGCTTGCCCCGGAAGCATCACATCTTCTGAAACCTGCATACGCTCTACAGGCAGCAGCTCCCAATAGTTATCGGTAAATGCATCATCAACAGATGCTCTCCCTTTATCAAGTGCCAGATAACCATTGTACAAAACGTTATATTTTGTAGCCATGGCATGGAAATTCCTATTGATAAACTTGTCTTTTTTGCGTGAACAGCTCGTTGCTATAAGTGCTGTAAAAACAAGTAAACCTATAATTTTAAAAGATGTTTTCAACGTTGGTTGTATTATTTATAGATAACTAAAAACAACTGCAAATAGTATGCACCGGTGTAAAAATAAGCATCTTTTTGTATTATTGAAGAAAAATACGCCTATTTCTCGCAAAGGCGCAGAGGCGCAAAGTTTTCAAATAATATAAATACATCTAAACTTTTAAAAACTATTAAAAAATTAGCCTGCAAAATGCGCTTCGAGCTCACTTAACGTTGCTTCGCCGGTTGCCAGATCTTTAATTACCTGTCCTTTTTGCAATACCACGATACGTTCGCAAACATCGGTAACGTGCATTAAATCGTGGCTGGAAATTAAAACGGTAACGCCTTTGGTTTCTGCGAGGTTTTTGATGATTTGCTTTAAGCGTATTTGTGTTGTAGGGTCTAAGTTTGCAAACGGTTCGTCCAGAATAATAATTTCGGGGTTGCCTATAAGTGCCGCTATAATGCCGGCTTTTTTCTGGTTTCCTTTACTAAAATCACGTAAGTATTTTTTCTGTTTTAAAATTTCGCCGTGGAAAAAATCTTCAAACTGAGCTACAAACGCGTCAACATCGGCTCTGTTTTGACCTCTCAATTCGCCTATAAAATAAAAGTATTCTTCCGGGGTTAAGTAGCCTATTAAAAAGCTTTCATCAATAAACGCCGATGTAAACGGCTTCCAGTTTTCGCTATTGCTTACAACAATGTCGTTGCTTGTGATGTGCCCGGTTGTAGGCTGGATTAAATCTAACAGCAAACTGAAGAAAGTGGTTTTTCCGGCGCCGTTATTTCCTACCAATCCAAAACTTTGACCTTTGGGAATATGTAAGTTTTCGATGTTTAAAACGGTTGTGCTGCCGTATGTTTTTGAAAGGTTTGTTGCTTGTATCATAATACTGTGTTTTTAACTGTCCTGGCCAAAAGCCTCTATCATTTTATATTTTGAATCTAAGTATTTTTGGGTAATTACAGGCATTATTTTCTTATGTAATACAATACCGGCAATACCTAATACTGTTAACACCAAGCAGCCTGTTTCAAAACCTGCAATGGCGTAGGTAATTCCAAATATGGCAAGTGGCAGCAACATCAACGGAATGCCTATGAGCCACTGCATGGCGCCTGTACCCTGATAATTGAATGCCGCACGCTGGTTTAAATCTATTTTCTTTCGGTTATAAGCACCTCCATACATAATAACATGAGTGTTGACGCCTATGTTGTAAACCGCAGCGGCAAAATGTGCCAATAAAATATGCCAACCAAAATATACGTAAGGAATGCTCAATATGAATAAAATCACGACACTTAATGCCATTAATGTAAACTTTGATTTTAAGTAATTCTCATACTTAATATTCTGGCTCATCAGCATTTTATAGTAACCGCTGTCCCATGCCGGAATGAACTGTCCGAAATTGATAAGAAAAATACCGGTCACAAAAATTCCTACAAAGGCAAAAAACCACGGCATGTCTTTATAAACGGGATTCGGGTAAAAAAACAAGCCGTAAAGTAATCCTATTACCAAAATAAATACCGATGAACGCGGACGCTTGTTACGCCAAATCAACTTTAAATCCAGCTGCATAAACGGTGCCAATGCCCCAAAACGATTGGTCCACTCAAGATTGGCTGCCGATACCTGCTCAACTTTTGATTTTAACGAACTGTCAAAATACAGTTTTGATTTCAACATTTTATAGTTAATTATGTAAAGCGCAATCAAAACAATCGCCGGAATTATAAGCAGCAACGGCATATTGTACACGGCAGCAACACCACTTGCTACCATATCTTTAAACGGCAGAACATTAAAATAATCTAAAGCAAAAAGCGCACCCGAAATAACGATAATGGGTAAAAACGACAGTTCTCTTTCGGAAGAAAAATTTTCAATAATAAAATTTAAGAAATTGATAATCAATGTGATGATTAACAATAAAACCATCCACGCAACTACAGAACCTACAGGATAGCCGTTTGCCATAAGCATAAAACCGAAAGGCACCACGGCAAAAAGCGGTAAAAAATTAAAAAACGAAACCGCTGTTTTTCCTAAAACATAATGTACAATCTTACTGCGTTTTACCGGTAATGCCAGTAATGGTTTTGCGGTCATCAAAGGTAATTTCTGCAAGAAAAAACGCATGAGCAAATCTGTAATAAACCAGTAAAACAAATAAGTGTTAGCAACTTGCAGCGGGTCTTGTGTAGGAAATAATTTTTTTAATATGGGATACAATGCAATGCCCAAAGCCAAAAACATTACCATAAAATATAAGGCAAAAAGTATTAGCATAATGTTTAATACAATGTTTTTTTGCCAGTAGGAAGACCTGAAATACTGCTTCCATTCTAAATTTAAAAAATGCCTAATCTTCATAAAATCCTTGGTTGAGTTTTGTATTAGTAATTCAAAATTACAATTTGTTACAATCAAATCCTTATTGCTTTGAATGTTTCTTACTTTTGCAAAAAAAAAAATTAATGGCACAATTTCATAAGCTTACCATAAACGATATAAGAAGAGAAACCGAAGCCTGTGTGAGCATCAGTTTTCATATACCACAGGATTTACAATCTGATTTTCTGTTTAAAGCAGGTCAATACATTACATTAAAAGCAATTATAAACGGTGCCGAACTGCGCCGCGATTATTCTATTTGTTCGTCGCCAAACAGCGGTGAACTGCGTGTTGCCGTCAAAGAAGTTGCCGGTGGAACGTTTTCAAAATTTGCCAATAACAGTTTAAAAACAGGTGATGTCATAGACGTTTCAACACCCAACGGCCGATTTACTTTTGAACCCGATACAAATGCCGTGCGTACCATTGGCGCTATTGCAGCAGGCAGCGGAATTACACCAATATTGAGTATTGCAAAAACCGTGTTGGAGCAAGAGCCACACAGCACTTTTGCGTTAATTTATGGCAATAAAACGCCAAAAGATACTGTGTTTTTCAATGAGTTACTGGCACTTAAATCACGCTATAACGACCGTTTTAAACTGCAATTTGTTTACAGCCAAACACAGGAAAACGGAGCACTTTTTGGGAGAATTGAAAAAAGCACTTTAAACTATATCTTGAAAAATCCATTTCAGGATTTTGTTATCGACATCTTTTATATATGTGGTCCCGAGGCAATGATACATGTTGCTACCGATGTTTTAAAAGAACGTGGCGTTAACGAATCTAATATAAACTATGAGTTGTTTACAACTGCTGTTTCTACAGAAGATAACAATGCCCCGGTATATGAAGGAAAAACCCGGATAACCGTCATTCTTGATGATGAAGAAACCACGTTTGTGATGGACCAAAAAAAATCGGTGCTTGAAGCTGCTTTGGCAGAAAAATTAGATGCGCCTTATTCTTGCCAGGGCGGTATTTGCAGCAGTTGTTTGGCCAGAATTACTGAAGGCGAAGCTACTATGCGTAAAAATAATATTCTTACCGATGGTGAAGTTGCCGACGGATTGGTACTTACCTGCCAGGCGCATCCTGTAACGGCAACTATTGTCGTGAATTATGACGATATTTAAGACAAAAAAGATACGGTTAATCCGAATAAATTGATTTTTATCGTTAAAAACAATTGTTTTGTCGAAAATTGTATAAATATTCTTACTTAGTGTTGTGCTTGTTTTTTAAATAATAATACTTTCGGGTGATTTTTACGTTATTTATTGGGATTTATCTATTAAACGTAAGTCAAGGAAAGGTTGCCGCAAGCAACCTTTTTATTTTTATAGTATGTGTTCTATTTTATCAATTACAGCTTGCGGTGTGATGGTTGCCATAACGTTTTCATAACCTTCGGGATAGTTGTTCCCGTACACCGATGTTGGTATTTTAGGAAATAATGTTCTGTCTGACAAAAGTGCGTTTGACATATTTTGATGAAACGGATAAAAGCCTGCATAAGGATGTGTAACACCCCAAAGTGTCACGACTTTTATGCCCAGCATGGCTGCAATATGCGCATTTCCGGAATCCATGGAAAGCATCACATCGCAGTTTGAAATCACATCAAGTTCTTCATTGAGCGTGAGTTTTCCTGCCAGATTAATCACAGTATCACACGCTGCTTCAATTTCGGACAGTAGTCTTACTTCATCATTTCCACCGCCAAATAACAATATCCGGTGCTTTTGCGATAAGGATTCTACAACCTGTTTCATTAATTGCAACGGATACATTTTGCCTTTATGTGCCGCAAACGGAGCAACGGCAATACGTTTTTTACCGGTTATACCTATAATATCCAGAAGTTTTTGAGAGAGAACGGCTTTTTGGGGAAATGCCGGATTATTCAGGTTTAGCGGAAATCCCAAATCTTTAAAAACATCGGCATAGCGTTGATGCGTGGTTGTAAGCTGCTTAAATGTTTTTCCTGTGGTTAATGCTTTTTTTTCTGCTCGTCCTTTGTCTATCTGCGCTGTTTTTATTCCGAAGAAAAAGAATTGTAATATATTACTTCTGAGCACGTTGTGCAAATCGGCAACCGCATTTATGTTTTGTTGCCTGAGCTCTTTTGAAAGTTTGTACAGCCCAAAAACAGATTTGTGCCTGCCTGTTACCCGGGCAGGATATACCGAAACATTGGGAAAATCTCTGAAGAAAGGTGTGAAAATCTCACGTGTTAACACCGTTAATTTTACATCGGGATATTGTTCTGTAAATGCCCTTAAAACGGGAACGGCCATGGCAACATCACCCATTGCCGAGAGGCGTATAACGAGGATATGTGAAACAGGTTTTGGCAATAATTATGTGTTTTTATAGAGATTTTATATGAACCCCGTTTTCCCAGATGCCTATTTTTTTGCTGCCGTCTTCATACTTGTAATAATACCCTTTACCGTGAAACTGTCCGTTTGAAAATTCGCCGCCATAATAGTCTTCATTGTTATAAAAAAAGCGTCCCTGACCATGAAATTGTCCTTGAGCATTATACATTCCCATATAGGTGTCGCCGTTTGAAAACTGGTAGGTTCCTAAATGTGGTTTTCCGTCTTTAAAAAACCCCGAAAAATAATCGCCGTTATCCCATACATATTGCCCGTAATCATCTTTACACTCGCCATAAACACATCCTTTTTCTTTAGCGTTTTCTTTCCATACATATTCTGTTACAAGGCTATGGTTTTTGTAGATTCCTTGATTCCATTGGTCGTCGCCATCGTATTCTTCACCAAATCCTTCAAGTGTCCCGTTATAATACATGCCTCTCTTAATCTCTTTTCTTTCATTTTCATAACTACCAAAACCTTCCATGTTGTCATTATTCCAAAACCCTATGTAAACACCAAATTCATCCCAATCGTATAAGCCGTAGCCCTGCTTTTTACCATCAACCCAAAACCCGTCATAATACCCGTTGTTAAACTGCCATTTTCCCCAACCGTCATGACAGTTTCCCGACAAACACCCGGTTGTTATGGATTCTATTGTTTGAGCCTGTCCAATAGGCGTTTGCGCAAAAACAGCGGTAAATACGGTTAATGCAAATAAAGTGAGAATTGATTTCATACAATTACAGGTCAATTACTGAAAATCAAATATACATTTAAAATGAATAGCTTTTTAAGGAGTCTGTTCTTTTATTTCTGTGAGCGCAACACAGGATTAAGCTCATCGTCGTTGTACATTTTCATCTGCTTATAAACTTTCATGTATTTGTCGCCGTTTTCGATGTCTTTAAGCAATGTGTCGATAGCTGTTGATAAATCTACTCGCTGTTCTAATAAAATGTCTAATTTTTTTTGACAAGCTGCTCTATGACCTTCAGAAGCATCGGCACGGGTTGCTTCTTCGTGCATGTGATAAATTTTTAATGCTAAAATGGATAAACGGTCAACGCCCCAAGCCGGACTTTCGGTATTGATGGTTGCCGTTGGTTTTGGAGTGATATGTTTGTATTTGTCTAAAAAATAACTGTCAATATACTCAACCATGTCTGTACGGTCTTGATTGGAAGCATCTATTTGACGTTTCAGTTTTAAGGCTGCAACCGGATCAATTTGAGGGTCTCTAATAATGTCTTCATAATGCCATTGTACGGTATCAATCCAGCATTTTCTGTATAATAAATGTTCTAATAACTGTGATTTCTCATCATATTTATTTGAAAACGGCTGGTCAACATCATTAACAACGTGATAGGCGGCAATAACATCCTGAAAAATAGCATTCGCTTTACTTGTGAACATTTTTTTGATTTTTTAAACTCGACAAATATACGTGTATTTCATTAACTTTACACCTCAAAAAATTACCGGCACTTTATGCATATTCATAATTTATCAGAAGAAAATTCTATTTTAAACACTTTTATTTCAGAACTTAGAGACGTAAGCATCCAGAAAGACAGTATGCGTTTTAGGAGAAACATAGAACGTATAGGAGAAATTTTGGGGTACGAAATGAGCAAAGTATTGCACTACAAACCGGCGGTTGTAACGACACCGCTTGGTCTTTGCGAGATGAATTTGCTTGAAAACAACATTGTGCTCTGTTCTATTTTGAGAGCCGGCGTACCACTGCACAACGGGTTGCTGACGTATTTTGACAATGCCGAAAACGCTTTTATTTCGGCGTACAGACAGCATCAAAAAAATCCCGACAGCTTTGATATTGTGGTTGAATATCTTGCCTGCCCGAGCTTAGAAAACAAAACCCTGATACTGGCAGACCCTATGCTGGCAACAGGGCAATCGCTGGTGGCTACTTTTGAGGCTTTGAAACCTTTTGGCACACCAAAAAATGTGCATCTGGTATGTGTTATAGGCGCAAAACCGGGAATTGACTATATAAGCAAGCACTTTGACGACTCTGCGCATTTGTGGATTGCAGCGGTAGATAATACACTAAATGAAAAAGGTTATATTGTTCCCGGGCTTGGCGATGCCGGCGATTTGGCTTTCGGGAACAAATTACAGCAATAAGGTTAAAACGGGAACTAAAATCAATCCGTAAATCAATCCTTCGCGAAACCATTTTTCTTGTATGATTTCCAGGTAATTTGCAATAATTATTGCCAATGGCGCAAATAAAAACAAAAACTCGCTTCCGGTTTTATTAGGTGCTAAAGCAATAATAACCAGCGCTATAAACAATGCTACCATCACTAATATATAAGATGATTTGTATGTTTTAGGCTTGTTCTTGAGGTTATTTATATAATAAAACAACGACCATGTTCCATAAGAAAACAATAGGGTTGATGCGATAATAATACGTTTGGAATTGAGCGGAGTAAAATCAAAACCATACCTTATCAATGTATGACTGTAGCTTGCAAAATCAACCTGCATCACAATCATATATCCCGAAGCGATGACAAGCACACACACCAATCCTACAAAAGGAATTATCCAGTTTTTTAAATCGAGAATAGCATATAAAAACAGTGCGGCAAAAATCAAGATGTAAAACAATACAGCCCAAAAATATAATAGTGATGCGACGGCTATCCAAAATGCGGCATCAAACAGTTTCTTTTTTACTTCTTTTTGAGAGCGTAAACTAATGATTCTTCTTAATGCCAGTAAAACAAACAGGTTTGCTATGAGAATTTTTGAATTGAGCAATGTTTCGGGCATTATGGTTATAAACAGGGTAAAGAGTAAAATTCTGTAACCGTTTTTCCGTGTCAGATTGTTTTTGCTCACAAAAAAATCCAGAATAAATAACGACAGCAAGCACACCAGAAAAAGTCCCGATTCCTTAAAGAATGACAATGCGGTAACCGGTTCTTTAACTGTCTGTATTTTGGCAATAACAAAAACAATGAGCAGCAGTATGCTTGTGACTACTATATGTATTGGTCTTGATTTGCCGAAAAAACTTGAAATCATTTATAATGTTTGTATATTTGCGTTGTAAATATAATACATAATTTATATGAAAGATTTCTTTTATGCTATCGGGGATTTGTTTGTAAATGTTCTGTTTATTCCTTTGGATGCTTTACGTGAACTTGAATTATCTAACTGGTGGAGTGCAAATTTTATATCCTGGATATTTATCATCATTGGTATGGTTGCAATGGTTTACTGGATGCTTCAATTAAGAAAATTTGATAAAAACAATGAAGAAGATAAAAGCATTTCTTCTCATTCATTCTTATAAATCAAACCCAATATCTTTACGGTAATACATCTTATCAAAATGTAGTTTTTCTATATTTTGATAAGATTTTTTTATGGCTTCATGATATGTAGTGCCATACGATGTCATTGCCAGCACACGCCCACCCGAGGTTATCACTTTACCGTTTTTTAAAATTGCGCCTGCATGAAACGGAATAGAACCGCTTACATTTTCAAGCCCTGTAATTTCGTTTCCTTTTTCATAATCTTCGGGATAACCGCCCGATACCATCATCACGGTTGCTGCGGCACGTTCATCGATTTCAATAGAAATTGTATCTAATGTTTGATTATGAATGGCTTGAAAAACCTCAACCAAATCATTTTTAAGCCTTGGCAGCACAACTTCTGTTTCGGGATCGCCCATTCGTACATTGTATTCAATCACTTTCGGGTCATCGCCTACTTTTATAAGTCCAATAAAAACAAAGCCTTTATATGGCAAGTTATCCTTTTGAAGCCCGATGATGGTTGGTTTTACAATACGTTCTTCAATTTTGTTTAAAAATTCATCGGTTGCAAACGGCACCGGCGACACGGCACCCATACCACCGGTATTTAATCCTGTATCGCCTTCGCCTATGCGTTTGTAATCTTTTGCTGTGGGCAATATTTTATAACTTTTTCCATCGGTCAAAACAAAACAGCTCAACTCGATACCGTCCAGAAACTCTTCGATAACCACTTTTGTGCTTGCTTTGCCAAATTTGGCATCAACAAGCATACTTTTCAGTTCGGCTTTGGCTTCATCTATGTCATTTAAAATGACAACACCTTTTCCTGCTGCGAGTCCATCGGCTTTCAACACATACGGCGGTTGCAGGGTTTCAAGAAATTTATAGCCGTCACCAATGGTTGAAGCATTGAAACTTTGATATGCCGCCGTTGGTATTTGATGACGAATTAAAAACTGCTTTGCAAACTCTTTACTGCCTTCCAGCTGTGCCGCAGCTCTTTGGGGCCCGATAACGGCAACGTTTTTCAGTAAATCATCCTTTAAAAAGAAATCGTGAACACCGGCAACCAGTGGGTCTTCGGGGCCAACAACAACCATGTCAATATTTTTTTCAATCACAAGTTGTTTGATGGCTTCAAAATCTGTTACGCTGATTGAAACATTTTCGGCTATTTGTGACGTGCCTGAATTTCCGGGAGCAACATAAAGCTTTTTACATAACGGGCTTTGCGATAGTTTCCAGGTAAACGTATGCTCTCTGCCGCCGGAACCTAATATTAAAATATTCATGATTGGTATTGTTTGGCACAAAAATAAAACTAATGCCACGAATACACGACTTTTTTTTAGTTACTTTACAAAGGAAATTAAATTTTATCAACTTGAAATTGTTCGATTTTTCTATGCGTTTTAATGGCTTTCCGTTGGGTAAGGCAAGACGTTTGTTAAAAACCATTCAAGAACAAAACGATAAAGATTTTGAAAATTACATTTCGCAAAAAAAAGAAGGTATTGTCAATTACCACTTAAAGCACAATCCGTTTTACAAATCACTTACAAACCTGACGCATTTTGAAGATTGGAATGCGGTTCCCGTGATGACCAAGCGCGACTTGCAAGTCCCATTGAAACAACGGCTTTCTGATGGTTTTACAATTAAAAACGTGTATGTCAATAAAACTTCCGGTTCATCCGGCGACCCGTTTATTTTTGCCAAAGACAAATTTTGCCACGCTTTGACCTGGGCCGTTATTCAAAACAGGTTTGGTTGGTATGGATTAGATTTTAATACCTCCAAACAAGCCAGATTTTATGGTATTCCGTTAGATAAAAAAGGCTATTACAAAGAACGCTTTAAAGATAGTTTGAGTAAACGCTATCGGTTTTCTGTGTTTGATTTGAGTGATGCTGCTTTTGAAAATCATCTTAAAAAATTTGAAACAACCGCTTTTGATTATTTGAATGGCTATACGAGTTCTATCGTGCAGTTTGCGAAATTTTTACAACGGAAAAATTGTGTTTTAAAAAGCAGTTGTCCCACATTAAAAGCATGTATTGTGACTTCCGAAATGTTGTTTGATGATGATAAAAAACTGATGGAAATTCAATTTGGGATACCCGTTATAAACGAATATGGTGCTTCGGAATTGGACTTAATTGCTTTTGAAAACCCAAATAAACAATGGCAGGTAAATACCGAAACCTTATATGTTGAAATTCTTGACGAACATAATAAGGTGTTGCCATACGGAACCGAAGGGCGTATTGTGATTACATCTTTGTACAATAAAGCGCATCCTTTTATACGGTATGACATTGGTGATATAGGTGCGCTTTCAACAGAAAGTTCCTTAAAAACCGCTATCTTAAAAACCTTAGCAGGCAGAACCAACGATATTGCCTATTTGCCAAGCGGAAAAAAAGCTGCGGGTTTGACCTTTTACTATATTACCAAAAGTATCATTGAAGATGATGGCAACGTTAAAGAATTTGTAATAGAACAATTGCAAAAAGATACTTTTAAAATCAATTATATAAGTGCTTTGCCACTATCTGAGGAAAAGATAAAAATTATCCGTAACGAGATGATTAGGTATCTTGAAGACGGATTAACCATTTTATTTGAAAGAAAAGAACATTTGCAACGCTCAAAAAGCGGAAAATTGAAGCAATTTTCGTCATTAATAAATCAGAATTTATGAACATCACCATAATTGCCGGTGCCCGACCAAACTTTATGAAAATCGCCCCTGTTATTGAGGCTATTCAACTCAAAAAACAAGAGGGTGTTGATATTCATTACCGTTTGGTACATACGGGACAACATTATGACAAAAACCTAAGCGATACCTTTTTTGAAGAATTAAACATTCCGTTTCCTGATGCCAATTTAAACGTACAAAGCGGCACACAGGCAGAACAAACAGCCGCCATTATGATAGGTTTTGAAAGAGAACTGCAACAACATCCGTGTGATTTAGTTATGGTTGTAGGCGATGTTACCTCTACTATGGCATGCGCCATTGTTGCCAAAAAAGCCGGTATAAAAGTAGCACACGTTGAAGCCGGCATACGCTCTGGCGATATGGCTATGCCCGAAGAAATCAACCGGATTGTTACAGACAGCCTTACCGATTATTTTTTTACAACCTCAACATACGCCAATGATAATCTGAAAAAACTCGGTTTTTCAAAAGAATCTGTGTTTTTTACAGGAAATGTGATGATTGATACCTTACGAAAAAACGAAAACCGATTAAAACAACCGCCACTCTGGGATGATTTGGGCTTGTCAAATAAAAGCTATCTTGTAATGACACTTCACAGGCCAAGCAATGTTGATGAAGCACAAAAACTCACAACACTCATTAAACAACTGGTCACTCTCGGCAAAGATTTTCCAATTATTTTTCCGGTGCATCCAAGAACCAAAAAATTACTGCAAGACCTCAACCTCACTTTTAAAAACCTGCATTATGCAGAACCGTTGGGCTATCTTGAGTTTAATTACCTTGTAAAAAATGCTTTTGCCGTGCTTACAGATTCCGGTGGTATTACAGAAGAAACCACCGTTATGAATGTGCCGTGTATAACCCTTAGAGAAAACACCGAGCGCCCCGAAACCTGTGCCATTGGTACTAATGTTTTGGTGGGTAATGACCCTGAAAAAATAGATACCGCTTTTAAAACGTTGCTATCCGGAAACTGGAAACAAGGCAGTATTCCCCAACTTTGGGATGGTCATGCCGCAAAGCGGATTGTTAATCATTTAGTGGAAATTTATCGATTATAATGAAAGACATTCTTATCATAACCAATTATTTTCCACCTGAAACAGGCGCAGCTTCCAACAGGATTTTTCATCTTGCCGAAGGATTACAGAAACACGATTTTAACGTAACCGTCATCACGCCGCTGCCAAATTACCCGACAGGCAAAATTTTTGAATCTTATACAGGAACATTCAAACATTCATCTGTTGAAAATCACATCAAAATCCACAGGCTTTGGATATATGCCAGCAACTCAAAAAACAAATTTTTACGGTTGATAGCCATGCTGTCTTACAGTTTCAGCCTTGTTTGGTTTTTTACGTGGCATTCCATTCCCAAAAAAGTAATTGTACAATCGCCGCCGCTTTTGGTAGCGTTTACCTGTATGCTGTTTTTAAAATCAAAAAAAAGACAACTCATATTAAATGTTAGTGATTTATGGCCTATTGCCGGATTGGAATTGGGCGCTTTTAAAAAGAATTTCGGTTATCGGTTATTGGAAAAAATTGAATGCTTTAATTACAAGTGTGCCGATATGGTTTTGGGGCAAAGTGATGAAATCCTTACGCATGTTAAACGTATTATACCTGATAAACCCGTGTTTTTATACAGAAATTATCCCGATTTTAACGCTCCGGAACATGTGATTTATAATCCATCCGAAGAAAAAATAAAAATGGTGTATGCCGGTTTATTGGGTATTGCACAAGGAATTTTTAAACTCATCCGGAATCTGGATTATCAAAATATCGAATTTCATATTTACGGCTCGGGTGCAGAACAGCAACTGATAGAAAATTACATTGTTTCTCATCCCGGATTACCGGTTTTTTACCACGGTCAATTATCACGAGAAAAGCTTCACGCACAGCTTTTAAAATACGATTTGGCAATTATTCCGCTGTTGAACAGAATTTACGGCTCGGTACCTTCAAAATTATTTGAATATGCAAAATTAGGCTTGCCTATGCTGTATTTTGGCGGTGGCGAAGGCGAAACGATTGTAGAAAAATACCAGTTGGGTTGGGTTGCCTGTGCAGGTAATTATATGCACTTAAACACAACGTTATCGGGTATTAAAAAACGTGATTTAACTTGTGAATTGCGAAATAACATAAAAGAAACAGCCGAAACGCATTTTGATTTTGACAAGCAGTTAGGGCAGCTTATAAAACATCTTTAATACGCTTTATCATCGCCTTTTACGGCATTCATAAAAGTTTTAAATATAATCTTTAAATCTAAGAAAAGAGACCAGTTTTCAATGTAAAAAATATCATATTTTACACGGCCTATGATGTCTTTGTCGGTTTCTACTTCACCTCTAAAACCGCTTATTTGAGCCAATCCGGTAATGCCGGGTTTTACAAAATGACGCACCATAAATTTATCTATGCGCTTTGCATACATATTGGTATGGCTTACCATGTGCGGCCTTGGCCCAACGACCGACATATCGCCAAACAGGACGTTAAAAAACTGCGGCAGCTCATCAATACTGGTTTTACGAATAAACTTACCTATTCTGGTAACGCGCTGGTCGCCTCTTGTTGCCTGATACAAGTGCGCATCTTTATTGGGGGTCATTGAGCGGAATTTATAACAGTCAAATTCTTTGTAATTAAAACCGTTTCTTGATTGTTTAAAAAATACCGGCCCGCGGGATTCGAGTTTAATTAAAATAGCAATAATAGGTGTGAGCCACGACAGAATAAAAATAATGACCATGCTTGAAAATAAAATATCAAACGCGCGTTTTACAACCAAATTTACAGAATTTTCAAGCGGAATGTTTCTTAATGAAAGAATTGGAATATAATCATAATACTCATATTTGAGCTTTTTAGAATATATTTCTTTATTGTCGGGAAGGAATTTGAGAATTTTCAGATTGTTATCGGCAAAATCAATTACCTGGTTAAGCTGGCTGTTTGACAGTTCTGATATTGAGCAGTAAATTTCGTCAACAGATTCGTTTTTAATAAAATCAAAGCACTCTATGAGGTTTAAATCTCTTTCTCTGAAGTTGAAGGTTTTTTTATGAATATATCCGTATTCGGGATTTTTGTTGAAAAACGTTTCAAGAGCCAAGGTCTTTTTATTGACACCCAGTATGACCGTATTTCTATAGTTACCACCGTAAGAAACCCTGTATTTTTGCAGTAAATAATACAATGCAAATTTAAAAATCATAATAGCGACAAACGATGCTAAAACATATTTAAAAATGGTAACCGGATACATCTGAAGCTTATAATGATAACCCGAATATGCAAAAATAACCAGCCCAAACAACACCATCTGCCTGAATACCAATGATAAAATAGCCACTTCGCGTGTGTATCTGTAAACCTCATAAAAATTTGATGAAATTGATAAGACAACCCAGGCAATTGATATGGTTAAACTAAAAACAACCGGGTCTATATCTCTGAAGAAAAAAAGCACAGCAAAGCCGTTTATGATACTTAAATCAATTAAGTATGATAAGGGTCTTAAGTAAATGGAATATCTGCCTTGTTTTACTGCGTTCACTTTACTTTTTTATATGGTTTGTAAAATCTTTATGGTCTCGTTTATACAATTCTTCTTCCGAAAGATTTTTAAAATACTCAAATGTGATTGCCATGCCTTCGCTTCGTCCTACTTTTGGCTCCCAATTTAATACTTTTTTTGCTAAGCTAATATCCGGCTGCCGCTGCATCGGGTCATCAACCGGTAATTCTTTGTAAACAATTTTTTGACCGGTGCCTGTAAGTTTTATAATTTCTTCTGCAAAATCCTTAATGGTTATTTCATCGGGGTTTCCAATATTAACCGGATACGCATAATCACTAAACAACAGCCTGAAAATACCTTCAATCTGGTCATCAACATAACAAAATGAGCGTGTTTGCATACCATCGCCAAAGATGGTCAAATCTTCACCTCTTAGTGCCTGCCCCATAAACGCCGGTATCACACGGCCGTCATTGAGTCTCATTCTCGGACCATACGTATTAAATATACGAACAATTCTGGTTTCTAAACCATGAAAACGATGATATGCCATAGTTATCGATTCCTGAAACCGTTTTGCTTCATCATAAACACCTCTGGGACCAATGGTATTGACATTGCCATAATATTCTTCGCTTTGCGGATGTACCAACGGGTCGCCATAAACTTCGGATGTGGATGCGATTAACAACCGGGCATTTTTTGCCATTGCCAGACCCAATAAATTATGCGTGCCCAAAGAGCCTACTTTAAGTGTTTGTATGGGGATTTTGAGATAATCTATAGGGCTTGCCGGTGATGCAAAATGCAGAATGTAATCCAATTTTCCCGGCACATGCACAAACGTGCTTACATCATGATGATAAAACTCAAAATTTTCTAAGGGAAACAAGTGTTCGATGTTTTTAATATCGCCCGTAATGAGATTGTCCATCCCAATGACATAAAAGCCTTCTTTGATAAAACGGTCGCAAAGGTGTGATCCTAAAAAGCCTGCGGCGCCTGTTATTAAAACTCGTTTCAAGATTGTTTCGTTTAGTTGTTATTCGCCTTCGCCTATTCTGTAATACACAAAACCGATTGTTTTTAACTTGTTTTTATCAAGTATGGAACGCCCGTCAAAAACAAACGCCGGTTTTTGCATATTGTCATAGATTTTTTGCCAGTCGTAAGTTTTAAATTCATCCCATTCTGTTAATACCGCAATGGCGTGTGTGTCTTTGCAGGCTTCGTACGGATTGGAATAAGCTGTTAATCCTTTTTTATTTTCTTCGGAAGCGCGTGTGTTTAAGTAATCTAAATCACTATACATTTGCTGAGGCTGCACTTTTGGGTCATATACAGCAATTTTGGATTGCTCGCTCAATAATTCGTCTGCCACATAAATAGCGGCAGATTCGCGTGTGTCATTGGTGTCTTTTTTGAATGCCCAGCCTAAAAACGCAATTTTTTTACCGGAAACCGTATTGAATAACGTGCTTATGATATTATGCGCAAAACGGCGTTTTTGGTGGTCGTTCATGATAATTACCTGTTCCCAGTAATCGGCAACTTCATTAAGTCCGTAGGATTTTGCAATATACACCAGATTGAGAATGTCTTTTTGAAAACATGAGCCGCCAAAACCAACAGATGATTTTAAGAATTTTGATCCTATACGGCTGTCCATACCAATTGCTTTTGCTACCTCATCGACATTAGCTCCTGTTTTTTCGCAAAGCTCGGACAATGCGTTGATGGATGATACTCTTTGTGCTAAAAAGGCATTGGCGGTAAGTTTTGAAAGCTCCGAAGACCACACATTGGTGGTCAGGATTCGTTCTGCCGGAACCCAATTGGCATAGATGTCTGCAAGCGCCCGGATTGCCTGTTGTCCTTCGGGTGTGGTTTCGCCACCTATAAGTACTCTGTCGGGATTAAGCAAATCGGTAACGGCGGTGCCTTCTGCCAAAAACTCGGGGTTTGAAAGTATCCGGAATTTTATGTTGTCGTTATTGCCTGTGTTGTCTAATATATCTTTAATTGCTGATGCTGTGCGTACGGGTAATGTCGATTTTTCAACTACAATTTTATCACTTGTGGCAACATTAGCTATTTGACGGGCGCAAAGTTCTATATACTTCAAATCGGCTGCCATACCTTTTCCTTTTCCGTAGGTTTTGGTAGGTGTATTGACCGATATGAAAATCATTTGGGCTTCGTCAATGGCTTTATCAACCTCTGTTGAGAAAAAGAGGTTTCGGCCTCTGGCTTCGGCAACTATCCGGTCAAGTCCCGGTTCATACACCGGAAGTTTGCTCAAATCTTTATCGTTCCACGCTGCAATGCGGGCTTCGTTGACATCTACAACGGTTACTGTGATGTGCGGACATTTTTGGGCTATCACTGCCATGGTCGGGCCGCCCACATAACCGGCTCCTATACAGCATATTTTGTTTATGTTCATTTACTATTGAAATTATGATAACAAAAATAGGAAAGTAAATAGGATTATGGAAAGTATTTAGATAACTGTTGTTAAAACCCGGGTGTATTTTATTCTGTTATACTTTGAAGTTTACAGTTTTGTAATAAATTCTGAATATTTTTGGTTTACAAAAGTTTCTATTTCTGATTCAAATCGTTCTTTTGAAAATTTGAGTGCATTTTCTCTTATAACATCTGCATCAAATTTTAGTTTTTCAAAATATTTTACAGCTTCAATAATAGATTCCGGGGTTTGTTGATTAAACAGTAAACCGGTTTTTTTATCAATAACCGTTTCTTTCAAGCCGCCTTTATTGAAACCTATAACCGGAGTGCCGCATGACTGTGCTTCAACAGGTATGATTCCAAAATCTTCTTCGGCCGCAAAAATGAATGCTTTAGCATTTTGTAAATATTCTTTTAATTGATTTTCATCCAAAAAGCCTTTTAATTCAATATTCTTTTTGGCTATTTTTTTTATGTTTTTATATTCCGGGCCATCACCTGCCACAATCAATTTTTTATTGGGCATAGTATTAAATGCTCTGACTATTACTTCAATTTTTTTATACGGTACCATTCTTGATGCCGTAAAATAGTAATCGTCTTTTTCTTTTTGAATGGTATAGTTAAGGACATTTACCGGAGGGTAAATAACATGAGAATCTCTGTTATAATTTTTTTTGATTCTGTTTTTTATATATACGGAATTGGCTATAAAATAATCGACCCTGTTTGATGCTGCGGCATCCCAAATTCTCATTTTACTAAGCACATACTGCGCATACATTTTTTTTAACCCGCTATAATTGGTTTCTCTTAAGTATTGATGATACAAATCCCATGCATAGCGCATAGGAGAGTGACAATAACAGATATGTAACTGGTTTTGATGGGTCAATACTCCTTTTGCAACAGAAGCTGAAGAGCTCAAAACCAAGTCATACTCCTCAAGGTTAAACTGTTCAATAGCATACGGAAATAGTTGTAAAAATTTCCTGTGATTGGATTTTGCAGTTGGTAAATTTTGTATAAAACTGGTAGTGACCTGCTTTCCGTTTAAAATAAATGCCCTGTCTTTTTCATTTAGAAAATCAACTAATCCAAAATGATCCAAATCATCCCAAATAGAGTTAAATGAATGGACTACTTTTTCTGCACCGCCATTTACATAGTACCAATCATGTATTAGAGCCTTTTTCATAGGTAATAAGCTGTGATAATTGAAGAGCAGCCAAGATAAAACAGAACCCGAAAAACGGATATATTCCCGCTGCTCTAATATAATTTATTACAAGCAAAAATACATTAATTATTAAGAAATAAATTAATATAGGATTATAAAGACTATTATATTCTGCTTTTTGAAACGTATATTTTTGAACCATTCCGAATAAAAACATAAATGGTATCAATCCCCATCTGAAATCAATATAAAAATCTCCAAAAAAAGAAAGATAAACATATTGTCTGGGTGATGGGTTTGTGATTTCAATATTGTTAAAAAGCCCGGTTTTATTAATAAATTTAGGGATAGCCATAAATGTATATTTACCATAAGTTACCGGCAAATCTTTATAGCCTACAATATGATTAAACTCAAATACACCGTGCGTGATGTATTGACCTGTATGCAATGCTGCCATTGCGTAAAATTTAGCTGTTTCGGGTGTATCGGGGTTGTCAAAAAATGTTTTGACATTATCTTTAGGGGCTAACAGGTCATTATACCGGCTTTCTAAAAGCTTTGTGTAAAAAAAATTGTTGTCTTGTGAAGGTTTGCTTTCTCTGTTTATTAAAATCATCATTGATAAGGTCATCAAAATGACAAACCCCAAAATGACCCATATTACTTTTTTTAAGTTTATTTTCTTTCTTTGATACATCACCAAAGTAAACAGGATAATTATAAACAATTCAAAAAATGGTTTTCTGGTTCCTTTTAACAGGGCTTCAACAAGAGGAAATAACAAGACGGCATAAGATGCAAAAACAAGACTGTGTTTCTGTTTAATTTTTGAGCTTAGTATTAAAACGAAAGGGAAAAAGTATATGCTCTTTGTGATTGACGCCAATAAAAAAAGGATACTGCTGTTGCCGTAATTATTATCATTAATTACTCTGTTGTTTTTTGATGCTATATTAAATGACAGTTCTCTGATATAAAACAAATCAATCCATCTTATTATGTAACTTATAAGTATTATGATTAATAAAACGGTTAGAATTTTTGATAAATCAATACGCTGTTTTGAGTTCTGCTTATTCTTAAAATTGAAGGCTATAAATCCTGATATTACTGCTAAATAACCTGAAACTATATAAAAAATGGTTTCGGCTTTTACAGGTTCAACATTTTTTAACGGAAGCACAACAAATGTTATGCTCCATAAAAAAACACCTAAAAAGAGACTGCCAAAAAACACCCAATAGTTTTTTATATAGCTCATGCAATCATTATTTTAAGCTCTCTTGAGTGTTCTGTTTTGATTTAAGTATTAATCTCATAGCTAAGACAATATCATTAATATTTTGTGTGTCAACACAATTATCATCGCTAAACGGGTCTGAAATAATCCCTTTATAGCTTGTGCCATTCAATGTGTTTATAAAATTAATCTTTTCTTCATCATTAAGTTTATAAAAGGTCTTATCCTTTACAGAGTTTATTGCCGGTATGAGTTCTTCATTTATATCTTTAACGTACTTACAATTTAAAGCTGTGTTATTAATAGTATTAACTAAGGTTATTACCGGTTTATTGTTTAAAATACATTCAATGGCAACTGTACCTGTTACAGTAATTACCATATCAATATCTTTAATCACGTCATCCATTTTGGTTGTATGATGCAGTGGAATTATATTTTTGGCGGTTTGGATTTGCTTTATCAGATTTTTAGTTAATTCATATTTTGATTTTGGGTTTGGTTTTACGTATAACACGGCGTCTTCCGGGAGTGTTTTTGCGATAGTTTTAACAAGCTCTAATTGATTTCTGTATTTTCTGCCCCACACATCAATATTGGCTTCGGGCTGCATTTGCAACGGATATAATATTTTAAATTTTGCGGACTTGTCTATGCTCTTTACTGCCAATTTATCCCATAAATCGATATTCTTCTTTTTTTGTTGTTCCAATTGAAATTTAACCAAAGGATTGGGTGTGTTATATTTTTCTCCTTTAATAAAACTTATAATCTTTTTAATCTGGTCTTTAACTTTTTTGGATTTAGTCACAGGCGACGGTTTCATATAATCAGGAAGTGCTTTTCTGGTAATTATCTGATCGATGGTTTTTTTTGCCTGAGCAGTGCTTAAAATTTCACCACTGCCTTGATATGGTTCTAAGGTATTATACTTATAAAATGAAAACCGGCCTATAGGGTACCTGCAAGATGAAGGATTTAAGTACAGTATTCCTTGCTGTTGACAGTTATTAATCGTTAAGAGCTCATGAAAAGCCGTAGATTCTCCAAAAACAAAATCGGGTTTAATGCTTATTAATATCTTTTTAATTTCATCATTATAGTAATAAAAATAAGCCGTGCCTTTTTTTTTGAAATGATTCAGCTGCCGGTCGCTTAAAATAACTTTTTTTATTTCCTCGTTTTCAGAATGCTTATAATTGCGGTTTTTAGGGTAATTTATTATATGTGTTTTAAAATCCCCCCGAGGAGTAAATTCCTTATTTTGAACAATCCAATGTATGCTATGACCTTCCTTGACCAAGATACTTGCAATAGATTCAAAAAAATAGGTTTTATGTCTGTTTTCAATAAATAATAATGTCATTTAAAAGCTGTCAATTATGATAAAAAGAATATAACCTTATAGGGTTTGTCAACTTATGAATAATCCTTGCGGCAAAGATACTATTTAATACTGTTTATTTAACACAAACTGTTTAAGCGGTTAAAATACGGGGCACAATTTACAAGAAAATAAAATAATAACAAGTAGTTAAAGCATACGAAGTGCTCAAAACAAAAACAGCTTTCTTAAACTGTATATTTTTTTTGTTGAGACTATAATACTGTATCAGGCAAGCTATAAAAATGATACTATAGTGAATAAACACCATTAATTGTAATGTGAGTTTGTTTTTAAACAAAAACATCAATCCTGTACCAAGCAGGATTAATGCAAAAAACCTGACATTATTAGTTTTTGCCAAGTTTTCCCTGTCTATGATGTTGGAATTTAACGCTGTGGCTATCCACATAACCATCTGGGCCGACAATAAGAAATAAACAGGTTTATACGCCTCATAAGTGGTTTTAAAAAAGCCTGATAAACCTGTCATTACATGTGGTGAAACACTAAAAATTATCAGGGCTGCCGTTATGATAAACACAAAAAACAGGCTGTAATACTTATCCAATATTTCGGGATTTACAGTATATATTTTTTTAAAGAAAATAATGTTAACCATTTGATAAACCATTACAACTATAGCCGCCAGCCTGAAATAAAACCCGTAAACAGCCACCTCGTCATAACCAAAAAAATACTCTGCCAATATGCGCCCCGATGAGGTTATTAAGAAAATCAGGAACGTAGCTATCATGATATTAAAGCTATAATTCAATATCGTTTTATAGTTTTTAACGATATGTGCTTTACTGCATGTTATGTAGTCATAAATTCCTTTAACGGCATAAAGACAGGCATATATTAAAATGATTGTGTTTATAGCTGCTAAGTTTATTGGCAGCAGTGTTAATTGCCGTAATACAATTAGCAACAGCAATACTATGTAAACCCCCGAATCTAAAAATATGGCCATGGTTGGCTTTTCATGGCTTTTTAACCGGATGGAATACAATTCTTGGCTGGCTATGATGTATGCAACATTAAAAGCCAGATACAGCTCTATACTAAAGTTAAAAACAAGATATGCCAGCTGATTGATTACAAACAGCAGCAGCAGCCAAAGCGGGTGCAGCTTAAACCCGTTTAAAATACTGTTGTTATTTAGCTTGAGAACAAAGTAAGGATAGCCGCTCGGGACACCAATATTGATAAGGGCATTTAACACAAACCCCAAACCTGCCAAAGCATACTCAAGAACACCATAATCATTGGTGCTTAAAACATCTGCCAGAAGAAGCGGCACAAAATAAACAGCGCCTTTGGTAAAGACAAAGCTGAGACCAAATAAAAAATAGCGTTGAATTAATGAAATTATATGTTTCAAATAGTAAAAATGAATCTGTTGGTAATACGTAAAATTAATCCATTACCTCAACAATTACCCCTGTATTGTCATTTTTGAGGATTTCTATTTGTGGATTGTCGTTGATAACTTTAAAATAACCAATGGTAAAAGGCCTTGACGCATTACCTTCATCAAAATGTGCAGTGTACTTACCTTTTGATTCTTTTTCGTTTATAATTAACCGTTCAATAAAACTATCATAACACCTGTTAATCCACACGGCTTTAAAGTCTTTTTCTTCGCCTGCAGCAGCATCCTGCATTGGCGACATACCGTCGGAAGAACCCATGCCAAATTTATCAATAACAATTTCGTCTATAATATGGTCTGTTCCTGTAATATACACACCGTGCCTGTCTGTAGATTTTATATATACCTTTTTTATTTGAACGTTTACCGGGTTATTCTTCCAACCATCTATTGCTAAAGCTGCGTGGTTGTGCTGATAATCAACATTTCCAGACCCAAAATCATCAATTTCCAAATACTTTATGGATATATTTTTACAACCATGATAAATATGACAACCTCTGGATCGTAGTTTTCTAAGGTTTTTTGTTTTGTCTGTTTTGATGTAAACAGTATCTATATTAATATTTAGAGCTTCTGTAATACCCAGTCTGTCATAAGTTATAACACGACCTTTTAAGGTGATATTTTCTGGCCCTATTTTTGACTCTGAATTATGGGTTATATGAATTATATCAAATTCGGCTTCGTCAAATTTTAGTGTCATATTTTTACGCGAATCCAATATCAAAGCTGTTCCATAATACCCTTTAGGGAAGAACATTTCTATTCCTTGCTGTTCACATAAGTTAAGTACCGTTGTTATTTTTGGTTCTTTTGTAAAAGGATGAATTGAAGCGTATGATGAATCTGGAAAAACGCCATACCGCCTTACATCTCCTACCGGAAAATCAGAGTTTAAAACATAATCCTTGTCATTAAACAGGACAGTTTCAGCTTTATTTGAATGAGCGTTTTTGGGTTTATTTTCAGCTTTATTACAAGATGTTGTTAATAATAATATAGCTGTTAAAAATGTTATTTTTTTCATAATTATAGTAATTTGTGTAAATATACACTTTTGGTATTCAATTAAAATATTCTTTTGAACTCATTTAAACTTTTTCAATTGGCTGCAAAACAATTCATTCTTATAAAATAAAGGAATAAAAAACGCCGCAAAAGCAACTCCGTGATGACGTGTAAATATAGACTCTGTAAGGCTTATAAATACAATGCCAAATACGCAATACAGCATAAGTGACTGCTGCTTGCGGCTATAATTGATTAAGGTAATCATAAAGAAAAGATAGGTCAAAAAACCAACTATTCCTGTTTTAATATACTCTTCAAGGTATTGATTGTGTGCATTGAATTTTTGTTTCATCCCGGCAATAAAATGCATATCCCTGTATGTATCCTGCAATGCGTTCAAATAATCTCCTGTGCCAACGCCAAAAACAGGGTGTTCTTTTATAATGCTTACAGATGCCATATTTATCATCATTCGTTGCTCTATGGTGTTTTTTGCAAATGTGATGCTGTTTTTGGTTTTAACAATTTCCATATCAAAATCTGTCGATTTTAATAAAATATCGGCTTTACGGCGTAATTCGGCCGAGCCGTAAAAAGACAATGATCCCACCATAAAAACCACAAAAACTACAAGTATCTTATAATACATTTTTGATGACCTGTAATGATTATAAAAAAATACTGCCAAAGAAAATAATAGCACAATTACATTGATTCTGCTTGAAAATAATAATAATGAAGAAAACAAACCAATCAAAATCACACCATTAAACCATTTGTGCTTTATGCTTATATCAAATAGTTGATGTATTGTAATCATAATGGCTATTACCAAAACAAAAGATACCGAGTGTTGGCTTATTCCGAGTTTTTCAAAAGCAAAATGTACTGTTGTACCAATAGTTCTGTCTTCAATAAAATATTGATACAGCACAAGGTAAATCATGACTAAAAGCATCCAGATTTTTAAAAAATCCAATAGCTTTAAAATGTTTTTCCTGCTTATTTTTTCTGATAATACTATGGCTGGCAACAGTAAAAAAGGCAAATTACGGGTAACAATATCTATGCCTCGCTTTAAATCGTCTGTGTAAATTAACCCTAATACCTGAATCAAAAAATAAAGTGCCATAACAATAACGACTTTATTGCTTTTAATGCTGTTAAATTTATTTTTCAGGTTTGATTTACTGTCAATTAAGAAAAAAACTGTAAGAGCAATAATAACTCTTGCATTGAGATTGTAGGTAACAGGGTAGCTGGCAACAAACAATAAGAGCAGCACAACATAAATTTGCTCCCGGGTTATGGCTGCTATTTTATCTTTTAACATAGTCATTTTATGTCTTTAAAATGCCTTACCACAACATTGGTCAAATCATTGGGTAATAATTGAATGTTGCCTGAGTTATTCTTTATTGTCAAATAATCAATTATTGTTGGCTCTGAAGAGCCGCCTTCATCAAAGTTAACGGTAACTTGCGGTTTAGAATCTGTACAATCTATTGTAACATTTGTAAAGCGGGAATCATGGCATTTGTTTATCCAAAGTGCCGATGTAACGGCTATCTCTTCTGCCGCGGCATCTTCAAGCCCGTTATGGTGTGATATTGTCCCGAGTCCTACCTGCTTAATGGTAAGGTTTTTTATTTGATGATTTCTTCCTGTAATATACACTCCGTGCCTGTCTGATTTTTCAATAACAGCTTCATCAATAATGACACTTTGCGGATTATTGTTCCACCCGTGCAGTTGTAATGCTGCCAATGAATATTGATAATAATCATCACCCGAACCCAAATCTTCAACAACCAGTTTTTTGATATGCACGTTTTTTGATCCTGCATATATACTACATCCTAAACTGCGTTTTCCGTATTTGCTTTTCAACGTGTCGGAAGCTACTATAAGCGTATCTATAATAATATCTTGCGATTTGCGCATAAAAAACTTAGAATAGGTTGTTAGTTTTCCTTTAAAGGTAATTCTATTTGAAGTTTGTCCTTTTTCGTTTTCTATAATCTGTATTTGTCCTGAAAATGAAGCGTCTTGGCTATATATTTTGATATGCTGTCTTCCTTTAAAAATAAGGTCTGTTTTATAAAACCCCTGAGGGAACGTCAACGGCAAACCGGATTCTGCCAAATTTAGTATGTTTTCAATGATTTTAGGGTTTACAATACTATCGGGCATTAAACCATAACGTCTTACATCGCCTTTTTCAAATTGATTGCTAACCACATAGTCTGCTTCGTTTAATTCAATTTTTTTTTCTGGTATAACCTCTTTATCTGCTTGTTTACAAGAACTGACTGCTAAAAAAATACTAAGTAGAAAAATGAAAATTTTCATGGTTTTAGCTTAAAGTTCATTGTTCAGGCGGCAACCTTTTTGAAATTGCTTTCATAATAGCATTTAATAACCAAAAAATCAAAATAGCATTAAAAATATAAATATACTTTCCGCCTACCAAACTTACATGAAAGGATGCCAATAATACAATTGCAATATAAGAATACATTAAAATAGCCGGTAAATATCTGCGAACGGCAAATATGTATGTTTTTTGAATAAAATACCCTAAAAAGAAGGCAATGATAAAACCAAATACTCCAAAATCGAGATAAAATGGCCCCCAAAGCGTAATATAATATCCTGCATGATAGAGGGTTTTTTCCATTTCCAATCGTGACTCTACCGGTATATTAAAAAATCGTAAAAACTTAAAATACACATCCAGCTCGTATTTTCCATAAAAAATCCCGTAAGGTTCATCCACATGATTTACGAGCTTTTGAAACTCAAATGGTGCGTGCGCAAAATAATGGTATAAGCTATAAGTGGCTACCCTTTTATTTTTTTCTTTGACATTCAATGCGTTAACTTCAGCCTTAAAATCTGCATCCATTTTAGATTCATGCTGTGTTTCCCAATAAGACAGCACATCGGTATATCTATAATACTCCAATCGGGCTATCATAGCATCCTTAAAAAAATTAATACATAACGCCAAAATTACTACCGCAACAAGAACTTTACGGCTCACTAAAATCTTGGGGATTTTTGCCAAAATATGTTTCCCCATTTTTATAAAAACTTTCTTTTTAAAAAGATTGCCTTCGTGAGCCTGGTAAAATGCAAAAACCATTAATGAAATAACACCTATTACCGCTACCGGTAATCTGGCGCCGTTTAAAAAAGCATCGGCGATATAAAGAAGCGCAAATAATGAGGCCATTATTTTCATTTTTCGGGTTGACCAACTGTAATAATAAAAAACAGATAAAAAAGCAACTATAGCAAATGGAAACGTAAGTGCAATTATAACTCCCAGTGCGCCGCTATTAAATTCTGTGCTTTGGTTTGCAACCCTTTCGGCATATACATTTGATGTGAGAACTTTGTCTATGAAAAACAGTTTAATAAATTGTAGCACAAAGCCTATTATACCTATGTAAAAAACCATCTTTACCGTAAAATAGTCAAACTTATCGGGTATAATCTTAACAGGTGCTTTTTTCTTAACGGATAAAAATCCCGCTATTAAACACAGATTGTATGTGACAAATACAAAAATTGGAAAAAACCTGTCGCCTTTAACAATATAATGCGCCGGAATGATTAAATAAGCAAACAGCCATGAAAGGAATGAATACAGCAGTAAATTAAATGGCGCTATTTTTTTTAACATTACTTGTTTTTATAGTAAACGTCTTCAACCAGATTTTCGTCTTTCACTTTTGAAAGTCTCGTCTTTATCGCTTCAAAATCTTGTTCAATAAATCGCAATTCCTGATTTACATACATTCCTTTTTTAGTAAGATTTTTAGCTACTGATGAGCCTCCGCCAATGCTTATGGCGTCGGCTATTGTAACACCGGGATTTATAAAGCATCGCGAACCCATATACACATTGTTCCCGATGGTTACTTCTCCATCAACTCTATAACGCTCGTTTCCGGTTTCTTTGTGTACGTATCCATGTGTCCAGATTTGGGAATCTCTTCCGCCCATTACGGTATTACTGCCAAGGGTAACACTTCTGGTAACATCAATAAAGTGCTTTGATGTGATATTGGAGTTATATCCTATCTTAAAAACAGCATCGCCATAAGTAACACCTTTGGGGGCTCTGGTGATGTAATTTTGATGTGCTATCCTGGCTTTATTATCCATAACTAATGTAAAAGGTCCTTTAAAAATATTAAAACTGCCAATAATAATGTCGTTGCCTAATTGCAGCTTTTCAAGCTTTATAACAGAAAATCCAATTTTTACATTATTACCTATTTTATGTCCAAGACAAGGGAGTATTCTTTTCAATAGAAAACTCGGCAGGAATAAAATTAATAATGCTGTAAAATTCTGTTTCAAAACGAAAAAAATTATGGTTGCTTATTTGATAAGCAATCTGTTTACAAATGGATGATAATTTTGTTTTTCAATTTTTACAGGTTCATATTTTTCTATTGCAATAGGCTGCAAAGAATATTGAAACTGCAACAGCAATCTGTTATTGCTTTTTGGTAATAATCCTTTATGAAATCCATAGGTGTTGACCATAAACATAGAGCCTTTTTCTCCTGTAAAATATTTCACTTTGTCTTTTCCAAACTCATTTTCAACTTCTTCGTCCTGATACCTTCTTATTTTTGTTAATGTATTGGTTGCCGGAGAATCTTCAACAAATACGTGGGGTCCATCATCTATACCTACGTCTGTTAAGTAAACGAAAATCTTGCAAAACCTATAGTCATCAACGTCTCTGTGAAATAACTGTGCTTGTTCTGCTTCTCTTTTATCAGTTATAGACCACCAACAGTTTATGTTGCTTATGGTTGGGGTTGCCCCCAAAAATTCTTGTGCAAGGCTTAATATTTTTGGGTCATTGGCCAAACTTAAAATTTCGGGAATTTTAATAAGATCTTCTCTTGTATAATTAGCAACATGTACTTCTTTGGGAATATTATTTTCTGTAAAATATCCCAGATGCGGTCTAAACGGGTCATGGAATTTTAAACCCGATAACGCATTTTTAATCTTCTCTACCTGAGAGGTGTCGAGAACCTTGCCAAAATTGATGTAGCCCTTATTATGCAACGTATTCTCTACGGCAATATGATCAATTACCGAGTTTCCTTTAAACTCAGATTTTCCTATCCTACGCGCAATTTTATTGCTTATTTTTTCTCTTTTTGAATAATCTTCAATGCTTCTTTGATAGTAAAATTTAATCCTCGAAATGGATCCTATTCTTTGTGCTATTTTTACGAACATGATTAACTTTTTTGTTTTATAAATTTATAAAAAATTCCAATATTCCTCATGCAAATATTTTTATACTCTCTTACAAGATACAATTTTTGTTTGTATAAACTTATTGATGATGACAATTCATTTATTAGCTTATTGTTCTAATTATTTGAAATGCTTCGGCATAATGGACACCTACGGCAACTCCCCAACGCTGCGCTTGAATTTTCAAGGCTAAAGAAGAACGGGGATGAGGAAATTCCCGCTTTTCAAATTCATAACTTTCCATACCTGATATTTTGGCCTCTATATTTTTCAAAGACACAGAAATAAAAAAATTAGGCACAAAATGTTTAGGGTCTGAAGACGCTCTCCATTCTGTCCCGGATGGTGTTTCAAATGTAATTATTGTTTTTACCTGTTCATGAGACATCGGGCGACAACCGGTTATTACGGCTTCAAACGTGCGTTGGTGATCAATATTGACATCGCCGCCATGATGCGTGAAAATTACATCGGGATTAAATTCTTTTTTCTCTTTTTCTATAACCTTGATAATATCAAGCAATGCAACTGTATCAAACCGGTTATCGGGAAAATCATAAATACTTACTGAGTGATACCCGATTGCTTTTTGTGCTGCTTTTATATTTTGCCTGTGTATAGAAAGCTCCTTTTCCCATTTTGCAACATCACGATTGTCTGCTCTTGATGTTATTCCTTCTCCAAGAATGACAACATGAGCCTGCACACCGTAGTCTAAAATTAATTGGTTCATACTGGCGCCCAGTCCTAATAATTCATCATCAGGATGAGCAACTACAATCATAATTCGTTTATTTCTTAGATATTCTAACATTTGCTGTCACAAAATTTTGTTCATTATCAATTTCAGCCTTTGAAAATTCAACCCTGAGTTTGCCTGTTTCTATAAATGCATTAGGGTATCCTTCACAATCCAACATTCTAATATAATCATACACTTTTAATAAATCCTCTAAATCGCTTATATTTCCTTCAGATGGTTGCCTTCTTTTAAAAATTAGTGGTTTCCCTGTTTGAGGTTTGGGCACGATGTTTTTATGAATAATGCTTTCTATCATTTTTTGAATAATGGGTACTGCTCTTTCAAAAATCTCTTGTGCTGTGCCATCCAAAGCAAGAGGTTCTTTTAAATAAACAAATCCGGTATCTATCCCTTCATCTACTTTGATAGCCGATATTTTTGTTTCTGATAATCCTCGTACAATTAAATTTTGTAATGGGCTTCCTCCTCTTCCAAAGGGCAAATCTGTCATGTGGAAAACAACACATTCAAATTGATTGTAAATCTCTGCCGGAATAATATAAGACCAATGCGGAATAAAAATTTTAACCGGCTTTATTGTTTGTAAATGTTCAAATGTAAGGTATTCTTTAGATTCTATTCTTACCCAGTTTTCACCTGTTCTTTTTTGTAAATTATCAAACAAGCTGTTATGCCAGTTTTTTTCGGTTAATAGTATGTAATTTATAGTATGTCCCATTGTAGTGGTGTTCCCGCTTTAATATCCTGGCTTACTTTTTTACCTAATAACGTTTCATAAAACTTAGGTTGTAAACCATTACCGGGTCTTATTATTCTCATGTTTTCAACTGTTAACCTTTCACCAGATTTAATATCTTTCACTGCATATAAAGATCTTTTAAATCGCAAGCTTTTTTGTTCGTCCTTTTGAATACCATAAAAGATTTCCCCCATTGCTAAAAATGCTCTTTCGCTTTCAATTACCAGATTGTTTAACTCGTGCGGCTCAATAGAAAAAGTACTGTCAACTCCTCCATCGGCTCTGCTTAAGGTAAAATGCTTTTCTATAACACTTGCGCCTAAAGCTACAGATGCGATAGCGGCACCTATTCCCATTGTGTGATCACTCAGGCCTACCTGGCACTTAAACATTTCCCGTAAGTGAGGAATTGTATTAAGGTGTGTGTTTTCCGGTGTTGCCGGATAAGTGCTTGTGCATTTAAGCAGTACCAAATCTTTACAACCGTGATTACGTAATATATTTACCGCCTCATCAATATCTGACAGTTTTGCTAAGCCCGTGGACATAATTACAGGCTTTTTTGTCTCAGCCACCTTTTTTAAGAGAGGCCAATCTGTATTTTCAAAAGAAGCGATTTTATATGCAGGCACATCTAAACTTTCTAAAAAATCAACTGCGGTCTCATCAAATGGGGTGCTAAAAACGACCATGCCGAGTTGTTTTGCCCTGTCAAAAATAGGCTTGTGCCATTCCCACGGCGTATGAGCTTCTTTATATAAATCATATAAATTTCTCCCTGCCCAAAGAGATGTAGCGTCATTAATATCAAACAACCCTCCTTTGGCATCAATTGTCATGGTGTCCGGTGTGTATGTTTGTAGTTTTATTGCATGGGCGCCTGCTTTAGCGGCTGCTTCGACAATGGCAAGTGCTCTGTTTAAAGATTGGTTGTGATTACCACTCATTTCTGCAATTATAAATGGTTTATGCTTTGCGCCTATAACATGGTTTTCTATTTTGATGTCATTCATTTTCCTGTCTTATATTTATAATATACTTTTTGTTTTTAAAAATAAAAAATGCCGGATATCTTTCATTGTCACATATCCTTAAAAGATTAAATTGCTCTTCAATCGTTTTTTTTAAATCCAACTCGCTGTCTGCCGGTGTCCGCCTTTTGTAATACGTAGGTTCTCCTGTTTGCTTTTGAGCAATATTATCAGGATATTTTTTTATAAAATTCATAACAAGTTCAATAGTGGCAATACCTTGTTTGTGTTTTAATTCGGCATTTAACTCGGTTCCATCAAACTTAAGAAAAATTTGTTCATAAATATCTCCTTCATCAATACCGTCTGTTGCCTCCAGTAATGTAACGGGTATGTTGTTTTTCCCTTCTAAAATTTGCCATGTAAGAGGCGACATTCCTCTCCCTAACGGTAAAGCGCTCTCATGAATTACTAAATTATGCTTGTTGAGTTTAAGCGCTTTAAAGATTTTCTCATAACACAAAAACACAAGTACATCTCCTTCCTTTACGTCATCTTCCGAAAAAATATAATCACATTGATGTCCCATTTCAATAAGTTGTCGTTGTAATTGAATCCCGTAAGGAACTATCCACGATGTTTTGCTGCTGCTTATAAGTTGAATTGTCATTTTATAATTTAGCTAATGGTTTATTTTGGAGTGTATTACAACATCAATGTATTCTTCATTAAAAAAAACATGATCTCTTAGAATAGCTTCTTTATAAAAACCTTGCTTTTCTGCTGCTTCATATAATCTTGGTCTAAGATTGTACGCATAAATATATATTTTGTGCAGCTGCAATTCTACAAAAGCAACTTCTTCTATCATTTGTAAATAAGTACACCAATGAGATACAAAATAATCTTTTTCCATACTTGTATTCATGACAAATGATATTTCTGCATTTTTGTTGTTCCAATCTATATGAACCAATCCTCCGTATCCAATACATGTATCTTCTTCCAAATACGAGAACAGTAATTGATTGGGATATTCGTCGTCAAAAAGTTTAGATACTACATTATTAAAATAATGGTTTTGATTGTCTTCTGTCAATGGTTTTGATTGTCTTAAATGATAAATCTGTTCATTACGCCATTTCATAATGTCTAAACGATCTTTATAGCGTATGGGTACCAATTTATATTTACCTGAAGAAAATATATCTTTACTTATTGCTTTATATGTATTAGGAAACATGCTCGTCTTTTAATCTATATTTCATTTCTGCCAATTTCCAGTCCGTTTCATTATCTATATCCTGGGCTTGTAACTCAGATATCAGGTATCCGCCTGAATTGGATGTTACAATTGCTTCATTAGACAAAACGCTTTTTTTAAGCCAATAAAATTGTCCTGCATCATGATAAATATCGTCTAAATCCTGACTTCTGGTATTTACGTGCTCAGGCCAGTTAAAACTCACTCTTTTTTCTCTAAGGCTTAAAGACCTTTGTATTGGAAAGCTATATTTAAGTATAGGGAATAAAGATTCGTACTGCTCTTCTATAAACGTCCGGAAAGACGATTTAAGTATCTGGTCATTTACAAATGGTGCGGTCGCATAGATACAACATATATTGTCAAAGTAAACTTTGCGTCTTTCATATTCCATCACAACCTCTTTTAAAACATCTAAGGTGGTGGCAAAATCATTTGCGCTTTCCGGTGAACGTAAAAACGGAACAGAGGCGCCTAAATGTAACGCAACTTCTGCAATTTCAGAGTCATCTGTAGAGACCATAACTTCCCGGAATAATCCGCATTTTAATGCTGCATCTATAGAGTAAGCAATAATTGGTTTCCCTAAGAAGTCTTTAATGTTTTTCCTTGGAATACGCTTACTTCCTCCTCTGGCAGGAATAATACAAAGATTATTTGTTGTAGTACTCATTTATTGTATCAATAACATACTGTTGCTCCTCATCTGTCAATGCGGGGTACATAGGCAAACTAATACACTTTTTATAATAATTTTCAGAATTACTCAAATTTGCGCTGTTATAGCCTATTTTTTTATAATATGGCAATGTGTGTACCGGAATATAATGTATCTGAGCAAAAATAGTATGCGATTTTAAATAATCGTAAAGGTTTTTTCTGTCTTCAACCTCTATTACAAATAAGTGATGTGCGTTATAAGTATTTTGGGGCAGACTTTGATATTTTATTTTCCCGTTAAACGCTTTTTTATAAGTTTCCGCAATCTCATTTCTTCTGGACAAACCTGCGTTGTTTTTTGCCAACTGTGTAATCCCTAAGGCCGATTGAATATCGGTTAACCTGTAATTATACCCCAGTTCCTGCATTTCATAATACCAACCACCATGGTTTTCGGTCATAGTTTCTTTTGTTATTCCGTGGGTTCTCAGCAGGGATAATTTATTATAAATTGCTTTAGAATTAGTTGTAATCATTCCGCCTTCGCCACAGGCAATATGTTTTACCGGATGAAACGAAAACACACCTATATCAGCATAATTTCCGTTGCCGCACATTTGTTTAATTCCTTTTTTATCAACAAAATAACCGCCCGGAGCATGACAAGCGTCTTCTATTATCCACAAATTGTGCTCATCTGCCAATGCTCTAAAATCTTCCAGATTAACCGGTAAGCCGGCAAAATCAACCGGGATAATCCCTTTGAAAAATCCTTTAGGCTTGCTTTCTATAAGTTTTTTTGTGGCTTCAAAAGATAATAAGTACGTGTCTTTATCAATATCTGCAAACCATACTTCGCCACCGGCATATCTCACACAGTTTGCCGAAGCTGCAAAAGTAATAGGTGTTGTGATTACTCTATCGCCTTCTTTTAGTTCTAATGCCAAAACCGCTAAGTGCAAACCCGCTGTCGCATTATTAACTGCTACAGCATATTTTGCTCCCGTATATTGGGCAAATTTGTCTTCAAACTCTTTAACTTTTGGTCCTTGAGTTAAAAAATCCCCGGTTAAAGTTTCAATTACAGCATCAATATCATCCTGCTGAATATGCTGGCGTCCGTAAGGAATTTGTTTCATCATACAGTAAAATTAGAATCAACATGCTCTTTTATTAAGCGTCTAAGACTTTCTGTCGTTTCCCATTCGTCATTTTCTCCCGAATTATAATTAAACCCTTGAGGAACTTTCTTTGCTTTAAATGTATTTAAAAACTCTTCTAATGGCCAGTTTGGTTTACTTGGAAGTATAATATAATATTTTCCTAAATCATAAGTATTGAATGAGTCTGATGAAGTAATCATTTCTTCATGTACTTTTTCGCCCGGTCTAATACCCACAACAACCTTTTTACATTCAGGACCAATAGCTTCAGCTACATCCATAATTTTATAAGATGGTATTTTTGGCACAAATAATTCGCCACCCCAAGCATGTTCTAAGGCATGCATAACCATATCAACTCCGCCTTGAAGTGAAATATTAAATCTTGTCATGTTTGGGTCTGTAATTGGCAGCACGCCTTCTTTCTTTTTATTTATGAAAAACGGAATTACTGAACCATTAGATCCCATAACATTACCGTATCTTACAACAGAAAATCTTATTGGATTTTCTCCTTTAATGTTGTTTGCTGCAATAAACAACTTATCCGATGTTAACTTAGTGGCGCCATAAAGGTTAATTGGTGCACAAGCCTTATCTGTAGAAAGAGCAACAACTCGTTCTACTTTTGTTTTAAAACAAGCGTCAACCACATTCTCTGCGCCGCCAATATTGGTCTTAATACACTCATCCGGATTATATTCGGCAATATGAACATGCTTCATTGCCGCAGCATGAATAACATAATCAACTCCTTGAAAAGCCCTTATCAACCTCTCTTTATCCCTCACATCCCCAATAAAATAACGCAATTGCGGATATTTATGAGACGGATATTCTTGACCCATTTGAAACTGTTTCTGTTCATCCCTTGAGTATATCACCAGCCTTTTTATGTTGGGATGCTTATCTAATATGTGCTTTGTAAGTGCTTTACCAAGAGAACCCGTTCCTCCCGTTATTAAAATAGATTTATCGTTAAGATTCAACATTATATAGTATTATTCTGAAAATTAAGAGCAAAAATACAATAATTTAATTCTTAAGCAATTTTAAGAATTAAATCATTAAACCGCCATTTCTGCCGCAGCCATTTTACGCCCATTACAAATATCATTCATTTTTAGATAATTCTGCCGAAAAGATTGCTTTTCTGCGCACACATTTTTATTTGGTTGAAGTGTTTCACAACGTTTACAATATCGTTGTTTTGTACGGTCTTTTTAGTTATTCTTTTAAAACCACAAACCATGGATTTAAAAGATTTTCTTTGTTGTACAGCAACGGTCTGCCGGTTTCCCTTGAAATGACTTGAACACCTACAGCATTGCAAATAGCTTGTCCCGCAGCAGTATCCCATTCCATTGTAGGTGCAAACCGCGGATACACATCGGCCTTACCTTCGGCAATTAAACAAAACTTAAGCGAGCTTCCTATAGAAACAATTTCAATTGTTTGTCCTTTTGATTGAAGCCGGTTAATAAAGGCTTCGGTTTCCCGGCTTTTGTGTGAACGGCTGCCAATAACCCGCAACATATTTAAATTATTTGTTTTGGGCTGAATATCTTGAGCTTTGCTTAAAACCTCATCAATAGAAGTGTTGTGTGATACCAACTGTATTTTATATGCTTTACCGTCATCAGCCAAGGCATAGTAAAGTTCTTTTGTTGCCGGAATGTAAATGACTCCAAGCTGTGGAATTCCGTTTTCAATCAAAGCAATATTAACAGTAAACTCGCCATTTCGTTTTACAAATTCTTTGGTGCCGTCAACAGGATCTACAATCCAGCATTGAGTCCAGTGCTTTCTTTCTGAAAAATCTATCTGCTTACTTTCTTCACTGATAACAGGAATGTTTGTAGAAACCAGATAAGAATTAATAATAGTATTTGCCTGCTTATCGGCATCTGTTAGCGGAGACATATCATCTTTATATTCCACGTCAAAATCGCTGTCATAAACCTTCATGATGACTTTTCCTGCTTGCAATGAGGCTTGTATGGCGGTTTTTAAATACGCTTCCATCATAGTTTTTGCAGCGCTTTTTTTAATGAGGTTTTCCAGTTTTCAATTTCAATATTAAAGGTTCTTTGGGCTTTTTGGGTATTGAGAACACTGTATTTGGGTCTTGATGCCGGTGTGGGATACTCTGTTGTGGGTATTGGTAATATGGTGATTTTCTTTTGTTTTAATTCAAAAATAGCCTTTGCAAATTCGTGCCAGCTTGTTTCTCCGCTATTTGAGTAGTTGTAAATTCCGTATTGGGAGGATTTTGATATGATGATTCTTATTACAAATTCTGCAAGATTCATCGCATGGGTCGGCGAGCCAATTTGGTCATTAACAATGGTTAGTTTGTCTTTTTCCGAAGACAACCGAAGCATGGTCTTGACAAAGTTGTGCCCATATTCAGAATACAGCCAGGATGTTCTGATAATAAAATAATGCTCTAACACAGATTGAATATAGGTTTCTCCTTTTAGTTTTGAACTGCCATACACATTTATAGGGTTTGGCTGGTCGTCTTCTGTATAAGGGCTTGATTTTTTCCCGTCAAAAACAAAATCTGTAGAAAAATGAATGAGCGTTACGCTATTGACTTTACAGGCGTTTGCAAGATGCTGTACACTTTCTGCGTTGATTAAAAAAGCTTTGACTTCTTCTTTTTCTGCTAAATCTACAGCCGTGTATGCTGCACAGTTTATGCAGTAATCATAGTTTTTGTTCCGAAAAAAAACATCTATATCCTGCCGGTTTGCAATATCCAATTGTGCCGAACTTACAAACTCAAAGTTTATACCCGCACATCCTGAAGAAAGTGCTTTTAAACATTGTCCCAATTGACCGTTTGCGCCTGTGACCAAAACATTTGCTGTCATTTAAAAAGTGTTTCAAATGTTGGTAATATTTGGTCTTTTTCGGAAATAATCAGGCTTGTTTCGGGAAACTGCCAATCGATATTAAGTGTTTTGTCATTGTATATAATTCCGCTCTCGGATGCTTTGTTGTAGTAATTGTCACATTTGTAAGCAAAAACCGTATGGTCTTCCAATACCAAAAAACCGTGCGCAAAACCTCTGGGGATGAATAGCTGCTTGTTGTTTTGCTCGCTTAAAACTATTGAAAAATACTTGCCAAAGGTTGGTGATGTTGGTCTTATATCTACCGCTATATCCAAAACGCTTCCTTTAACAACTCTTACCAGCTTTGCCTGAGAAAATTCATCTTTTTGAAAGTGTAATCCTCTTAAAACACCTTTTTGAGATGTTGATTGATTGTCTTGAACAAAATCAATTTCAATGCCGGTAAGCGATTGAAATCTTTGTTTGTTAAAGCTTTCAAACAAAGAGCCCCGCTTATCTCCAAAAGTATCCGGGGTAAGTATGTAACAATCTTTTAAAGTTGTATGTTCTAATGTCAAAACCGCTTATTTTAAATCCAATAAATAACTGCCATAGCCGCTTTTTATCAATGGCCGTGCTAATTTATGCAACTGATGCTTATCTATAAAACCCATTTTATAGGCAGCTTCTTCAATTGAACCTATCTTTAAACCTTGCCGTTCTTCAATAACCTGAACAAATTGTGTGGCTTGCACAAGAGAATTGAAGGTGCCGGTGTCCAGCCAGGCTGTTCCTCTGTCGAGAATACTAACGCTGAGCTTGCCTCGCTTTAAGTATTCTTTATTGACATCGGTTATTTCGAGTTCTCCTCTTGGGCTTGGTGTAATGCTTTTGGCAATAGCAACCACATCGTTATCATAAAAATAAATTCCCGGAACGGCATAATTGGATTTTGGCTTTGCCGGCTTTTCTTCAATTGAAACAGCTGTTCCTTCGTTATTAAACTCTACAACACCATAGCGTTCGGGGTCTTGAACGTGATAGGCGTAAATAATGCCGCCATCGGGATTATTGTTTGCCTGCAACAAACCCGATAAACCCGAACCGTAAAAAATATTATCGCCAAGTATCAATGCTACTTTATCGTTGCCAATAAATTTTTCGCCTATGATAAAGGCTTGAGCCAGTCCGTTGGGTTGTTCCTGAACTTCATAGTAAAATTCGCAGCCTAATTGTGTGCCGTCTCCTAAAAGTTTTTGAAATAGCGGCAAATCCTGAGGTGTCGAAATGATGAGTATTTCCCGTATTCCTGCAGAAATTAATGTTGAAACGGGATAATAAATCATGGGTTTGTCATAAACCGGCATTAACTGCTTGCTGATGGCTATTGTTAATGGGTGCAATCTTGTTCCCGAACCTCCGGCTAATACGATTCCTTTCATTTATTGTTTATATTTTTCAATATACCAATTTACGGTTTTTTTTATACCCGACTCAAAATTTTCATTGGCTTTCCATCCTAATTCACTTTTAATTTTTGTAGCATCAATGGCATATCGTAAATCGTGTCCCGGACGGTCGTTAACAAAGGTAATGTGTGTTTTATATGATATTGATTTGGGTTGAATGTCATCCAGAATTTCACATATTTTATTAGCGATATACAAGTTGTTTCGTTCGTTATTTCCGCCTATATTGTATGTTTCTCCGGCTTTTCCGTTTTGAAAAACCAAATCAATACCTGCGCAATGGTCTGTAACATACAACCAGTCACGAACGTTGGAGCCATCGCCATAAATAGGGATTGACTCGCCTGAAAGTGCTTTTCTTATGATGGTCGGAATTAATTTTTCGTCATGTTGTTTGGGCCCGTAATTATTGGAACAATTGGTGGTTACTACATTCATTCCATACGTATGAAAATAGCTTCTTACCAAAAAATCTGACGATGCTTTTGATGCGCTGTAAGGGCTGTTGGGCGCATACGGTGTTGTTTCTGTAAACAAGCCTTCTTTGCCCAGCGAGCCATAAACCTCGTCTGTTGAAATATGGTGAAAACGATTGGTTTCGCAATTTGGTTTTGGTTGGTGTGGTGCAGGCATCCAGTGTTTTTTTGCTACATCCAAAAGTGTGAATGTGCCAAATACATTTGTTTGAATAAAGGCATCCGGTTGTTTTATAGAATTATCCACATGTGATTCTGCTGCAAAATGAATAATATCAGTAAAATCATATTTTTCAAAAAGACTTTCAATTAATGCCCTGTCACAAATATCCCCTTTTATGAAAATATAGTTAGGATTATTCTCAATATCATACAAATTAGAAAGCTCACCTGCATAAGTGAGCTTGTCTAAGTTTATAATTTTATCATCAGGATATTTTTCTAAATAAAACGGGATAAAATTGGAGCCAATAAAACCTGCGCCTCCGGTAATTAAAATCGTTTTATGCATTGCCCGATTTGAGTTTCTTTTCATATTGAGACAAATAATTGTTGAACTGTTTTAAAAGTAAAAATAATACCGCAATTGATAATGCTCCAATAATATACCATATTTTGTAACTTTCTTTAACTCTTGTTCCTATTTCCTGAAATCCGGAAATAACATTAACTATGTTGACTTTTTTTGCTTTTTCAATGTTGATTTTGTCAATTTTAGCCCTGTAGTTTTCTTCAATTTTAAAAAGCTCTAATTCATTTGTAGGTCTTAATTTTTCTGACCCAAAATAAAAATTATTGCCCGATGTTAACGGCTTTGTTTGGTCTGAGTCAACCTCTAAAAGCATTAATTTTTTATAATCTGCTCTAAGTTGTTCTACTTTTTCATAAGACTCATTTATGGTTTCTAAATGTTTATCAAGATTGTCTAATTCAACTTTTTGCAGGTGAGCTATATAATTACTAACCGGTATTGCTGCCAGTTTGTTCTCTATTTTTCGGAAAATTTCCCTGTCTTTTGCATCTACTTTAATCGCATACTGCTTATACTCTGATACTGATGTGTTTTTTTCATACTCCTGAAAAGTTATTTTATTAATAAGGCTTGTATCGGCATCTTTAATAAACTCATTAAACGCTATTATGCGCTCATTTGTATAACCCACGGGTTTTATTCTGATTCTTTCAATTTTTGATGCCTCACCCGGAGTTATCCCCAATATTCCTGACAACGTTATTGAATCTTTACTTTTTGAAAGCTGTCCATAAAGCTTAATGCTTTCTATCAATTGATTATTGATGTTGAAGTTAGGCTCCACTATCATTGTAGAAGTATAAAAGCTTTCTTTAAAATAATCAGATATACCTCCGCCTATCAAACCTATTATAAAAGCAACCGACAAAAACCTTAGATTTCTTTTAACAAAAAGCGAGAATATTATAAACAGTTTAAAAATGTATTCTAAAATACTGATTATAAAGTCAAAAACCGATTTAATAGCGTTTCCTATTAAATTAAATATTTTAATGATATCTATCTCTTCATTTGTGCCTGACGGTTTTTGAGGCTCTTGTAAATCCTTACTCATAATATTATGTTGATTAGTTAAATAGTTGTTCTAAAATTTTTCGTGTTATTAAATAGGTTGGCTTAACGCCTGTGGTTCCCAAACCTCCCGATGCCAGCGTGCTTCCGGTTTCTAACGGGTTGTCACTGGCATAATAGGCATATCTTACCTTAACATCGGGGTTAATATTACCTCTTACTTTTGATGCTGCCTGTATGGCTTTTTGATAATGCGCGCCTTCCATTTCAAGTCCTATCACATTCCACGAGGAGTTAAAAAAGAACTTCAAAATGTCTTTGTTTTGTAATGATGTGCCTAAAACCGTTACCATAGAGCCTTCACAAACATAAATCCCTTGATTTTCAAAATCGGCTTTTGATAATTCATTATGAAACGGATAATTATCGGCCGTGCCTTCAAAAATATGTGCCGACGGAATCATAATATCGCCTTTGCCGCCTTCCAAAATTCCCGCTTTACCCATGATAGAAACAGATTCTACATTAAGATGCACTTTTTTACCGTTAATTTTTATAGGCTTTAACAGTTCATCAATGGTTTCGTAAGCTTGTTCCCCAAAAGCGTAATCCATCACAAAAATCACAGGTTTTTCTTCTGTTTTGAATGATTCCCTAACTTCAAAATCCAGCTTTGAAACATCTATTTTTGAGGTGTCAAAAATTTGCACGTCAATATTGGTTCCCGAAGTATCCGGTATATATATCATTCCCCTTTGCAACGCTTCTTTGTTTACTTTATTGCGAAGTGCGTCATTTTCTTTTTGGCTTAGTGCTTCATACACTTCAAAAATGGCTTTATTGGCAATGAATGTTTTTAAGGCTTGTGGTGCAAATAAAGAATTCATGACACTATGCATATTGGCACTGATGATGTGAATGGGACGCTCCAGCAAGCCGTGCCTGCTTAGTGTTTCTTTTATGGTGGTTGCCCATATTTCGCCATGAATATGATGCCCTAACCGCTCTCTTAATACCGGACTAAAAGTGATGGTGCGTTTATTATTGTTGACTACTTCTTCTATTGCAAGTTTTCCGAGCCAGTAAATAAGGCTTAAAAACCTGTCAGGGTTGTTGGGCAGCGCAAACGAGTCATATACTTCCGAAATCTCATTGAAAGTTCTTCCCAAGATGTTTGCCGCATGTGAAACGGCTATTTCGCGATCTTTCTGACTGAGTTTTTCTTTTGAAAAAACAGCTTTTTCAAGTTTTGTCCAATCTCTGGTTGTAGTGCCTTGCTCGTCAATTAAAACACGTTTGCTTATTTTATGAGATTCAACAAACAAAAATGTTAAGTGTGTAAGAATATCATATATGTCCGAACGTCCTCTGGTAATTTCCACATTCATCTGTTCTTCATCAATACGATAACAGTTTCTTCGGCGTTTTTCGGGAATTATAGCTTTAAAATGAGAGTTTCCATAGCCTTCATCGCTGGTTAAATTAATATACATACATTCTTCAATACCGTAAGGCAAGCGGTCAATAACGTATAGTAAACCATCTAATTCGGCTTTTTCTTCGGCAATAGAACCATAAATTTCAGGACGTAAAAGCAATAAGGCTTCACGAAGCGTATCGCCCGAAATTCCCATCGGCTTATAAAAGCCGCGATTGAACAAATGCCGCATGGTAATGTACATTCTTTCAATGGCATTTGTGCTTTCCTGTGCTCTTGTTCTTGCGTGTTGCTTTTTCGGGGTGCTCATATAGTATATTTAGCGTGCAAATATAGTATTATTTAGTTAATTTTAAATCGATAAGTGTGTCGGCAATAGTGCGGTCGTTTGACAGACGAGGCAGTTTATTTTGTCCGCCCAATTTCCCTACAGATTTCATATAATCTTGGAAACCATTCTTTTTGACACGTGTGATTTGTAATGGCCGAAGCACTTTTCCTTTAATTAAATCAAAATAATAACTGTTTTGTTTTTGAAGAGATGCATCAATTTGTGCCGATAATACCTGTATTTGTGAAGGTTCGGTTTCAAATTCTATAAACCACTCATGATAAGGCAAGCCTTCTGTGGGATTGATTTGCGGTACAACCGTAAATTCTGTGATTTGCGCATCCGAATTTTCAAGCGCTTCCTTTATGGCTTGCTCTACTTCTTTTCCTATCACATGCTCGCCAAAAGCGGAAATAAAATGTTTTATACGTCCCGACACGATAACCTTATACGGCTTTAAAGATGTAAACTGTACGGTATCGCCTATGTTGTATGCCCAAAGTCCGGCTGTGGTTGAAATAATCATAACGTAGTTTACACCAAGCTCAACATCTTTGATGGTCACTCGTTTCGGGTTGTCGGTAAAAAACTCATCGGCTTTGATAAATTCATAAAAAATACCCGAATCGAGCTGCAGCAACATCCCTTTATCGCCTTGCTTATCTTGGTAAGCAAAAAACCCTTCACTTGCCGGATACAACTCAATGGAATCTACTTTTCTGCCTATTAAATTTTCAAATTTTGCACGATACGGTTCATAATTAACGCCCCCAAAAATGAACAGGTTGAAGTTTTTAAATACCTCACCGACTTTCTTGCCTGTTTGCTGCCGGATTTTTTCAAAATACATCTGTACCCACGACGGAATGCCCGAAATTACCGTCATATTTTGCGGCAGAGTTTCGTCAACAATAGCTTCAACCTTGGTTTCCCAATCTTCAATGCAGTTGGTGTTCCATGAAGGCATCCGGTTTTTTTGCAGGTATTTTGGAACGTAATGCGCCACAATACCCGATAGCCTGCCTAATTGAATACCGTTTTTTTCTTCAAGAATCGGGCTGCCTTGCAGAAAAATCATTTTGCCGTCAACAAATTTTGAATTTCCTGTTTCGGCTATGTACATTAAAATAGCATTTCGAGCGGCTTCAACATGCGTTGGCATGCTCTCTTTTGTTATGGGAATATATTTTGCTCCAGATGTAGTGCCTGATGTTTTTGCAAAATAAAGCGGTTTTCCTTTCCAAAGGATATTTTCTTCGCCCGCAACAACTCTTTCAACATAAGGTTTTAATGCTTCATAATCTCTTACGGGTACACGTTTTACAAAATCATCATAGCTGTTGATACTGATAAAATCATGGTCGCTGCCAAACTGTGTGCTAACCGCTTCGCTTATCAAATGCTGAAACACTTTTTCTTGGGTTTCAACCGGACGATTTGCCCATTTTAAAACAGACTTTTTTACCTTTTTGGCAAACGGTTTTGCAAATACTGATTTTAAGCTCATTGTTAAAAGTCGATAAAATTAGTTGGATTTATCGGGTAACCTCTGCTCCAAAGTTCAAAGTGTAGATGCGGCCCTGTGGAATACTCGCCGGTATTTCCCGTCATGGCAATAACTTCGCCTGCTTTTACCAAATCGCCTTGTTCTTTGGTTAAAGACGCATTGTGTTTATAAATTGAAATCAACTCGTGGCTGTGCTCAATAATTACCACATAACCGGTTTCCGTAGTCCACTCGGCAAAAATAACGGTGCCGTCTGCAGTAGCTTTGACAGGCGTGTTTTTTGCAACGACAATATCAACCGCATAATGCTTTTCTTTCACGTTGTAACCGGCAGAAATAGGTCCGTTTACCGGCGGAAACAACACAAAATTGGATGAGGAAATAGCCGATTCAAATAAATTATACTTATCTTCTTTGTCAACTTTGGCTCTTAAAATAGAATCTTCCTTTGTAGGATATACTACCGGCATTTCCGAATCGTTTTTGGCGGCTTCAAGAATAGAATCCCTGTTAAACTGTACCGTTTTAACATCACCCGTCAAAACCCGTTTTATAGAAGCAAAATACTGTTCGTTGAGTGCTATAACCTGTTGGAGCGAATCTGTCTTATAGGTAAGCTCTGTGGCTTGTTTTTTGAGTTTTGTAGAAGAATACCCGGGAATAAACTCGCGCAGCGACGTAAATGCTATGATAAACGTTGTGGCTGCAACCAAAAAAATGGACAACAACGATACCAATACAAACACATTAAGCCTAGTAAGCTTAATAGAAAAACGCTCTTCAAAAGTATCTTCATTTAAAACGACAAGACGATACTTGTTGAGTAGTTTTCTTGCAAACTTCTTTTTTTGTTTCTTTTCTGACATTGTCAAACAAAATTAAATAATTTTAGGTCAAAATGGGCTTTGCGCTATCTTAAAGTTTGGATTAAAACGTATAATTTAAAGTTTAATTATTAAATTTGCAGCCTAAATCATTTGTTATGATAACATCGGGTATTTTTTTATTGATAAGCGGTTGGAATGTTGTATTAATTGTTGTGGTCGTTTTATTATTATTTGGTGGAAAGAAAATCCCTGAGCTTATGCGAGGATTAGGAAGCGGCATCAAAGAATTTAAAGACGCCAGTAAAGACGACGATGATAAAAAATCATCATCCACTACCGACAAAAACGAATAAACAGTTTGTGCCACAAGTAAAAAGCCAACGAGTATGTTGGCTTTTTTATTAGAGCCTGTTTAAATTTATTTTTCAAGAGATTTTATAGACTTTTTTTGAGTGAAAAAAGACATAAAAGAATTGCTTAAATAATTTTAAACAGGCTCTTACTGTATCTTGATGGATTTTATGATTGCTTCAATTTCAAATATGTAGTCCCGTTTTTCTACCGATGGTGCAAAAACATAACCTTCCACAACAATATAGCGTTTGTTTGCTCTGTCTTCAATAGCATAATTGATAAATGGCCCCGACATGAATGCGTGTTTTACATCCCAAAGCCCTTTGGTCTCAAAAGCCGGCTTATTGTCAAGTATGGTTTCAAATAAATAGGGCGTGTAGGCTTCTTCGGTTATTAAATACGAGCCTTCAACCGGTCCGGGAATATGTGCTTCGCCTATTGAATCTTTTAGTCTTATTACATCTTCAACGGCATCTTCGCCTTTTTTAATACTCGATATTGGCACTTGATATACCATTAAGTCTATGGTTCCTGTAGCAATATCTCTTCGTATCAGGAAAAATTTGCCTTCGTGTTTTGCAATTCTGTATGTTGTGGGGAAATTTAACGAAACGCCCATTTCTTTTTTAAGGACAGCATCATCAAATAATGATTGGTTAATGCGTCGTTGTTTTTCTGCAATTTCCTGTTTTTTAAACAGTGCTATTATTCTTTCGGCATTGTCAGAAATTTGTTCGATGATTTCACCGTCTGTTTTACCCGAAAGCACAACCACCACTTGAGGCTTGGTATATGGATTTTCATTGATGCTGATACCTGCGGGTTTATTTTTATCGATTTTAAGAATGATTCTACCGTTTGTGACATCTCCGGAAAATAAATGTGCAGGAATCTGATTAATGGTAAATAACGGTTCTTCCTGGATTAATGCCGGTACGGGCGCAGCAAAAATGTTGCGTATGGCTTCGCCTACTGTATCATCCCAAAGCGAATTGTCTATGACAACATAAAGAACATTAATCTCGTCCAATGACCGTGTTGTCCTGTGACTTCCGGAACTGCTGCTGCAGCCCGACAAAACTATAAATGCAACTAAAGTAACGACAATGGCTTTCATTAAAAGGGTGCTTTATGGCACCGGCTTTTGTTATCCGGAAATTTTTATTGTGGTGCCGGCTTTGATATCATTGCCACTAATATCGTTCCATTTTTTAATATTATCAACAGTAAGCCCCGGAAATTTTTTAGAAATGCTCCACAATGTGTCTCCCGGCTTAACTTTATAAGTTTTTACTTCGTTATTTATTTCTTCTGTAATAGCGGCTTTTGATTCTGTTTGAACCGAAGCTACTTTTGTAGAAACCACAGGTTCTTTTACCACCGTTTCCTTATTGAACATTTTTAGCGTTTGCCCTATTTGAATGTTATTGCTTTTAAGGTTATTCCATTTTTTTATTTGGGCAACGGTAACCTTATTCTTTTTTGCTATGGTCCCCAGATTGTCACCTCGTTTTACTTTATAGGTACTTCTGGTTTCTTGTGCAAGCACCTGCATTTGAGGTAACGGTTTTTCTCTTTTGTTGTTTTGTTCCTCTACAAACGCATAAATATCTGCTTCGTTTGATACAAATTTTCCTATGGAATGTCTTGGCAATCTTAAGGTGTAATCTTTTCCTTCAACATAAGGAATAATATCCAGCTTGTATGCCGGATTTAAAAACTGAAGCTCTTCAATATTAAGCTCCAAAAGCTGTGCCACCTGGTCTAAACCTATGGTTTGCTTCACGTGAATGGTATCGGTTTCAAAATATCTGAAACCCGGTTTTGATTTTTTAAATCCGTGTTCTTCGGCATATTCAAAAACATACATGGTTGCCAAAAACGCCGGAACGTATCCTGCGGTTTCACGAGGCAGGTTTGGACGTATGTTCCAATAATTTTTATAGCCGCCCGAACGTCTTATGGCTTTATTTACATTGCCCGGACCGGAATTGTAAGCCGCCAGAGCCAAATCCCAATCATCAAATATGTCATATAATTTTGAGAGGTACTTACAGGCTGCTTCGGTAGATTTTAGCGGGTCAAACCGGTCATCAACATAACTGGTTACATCCAAACCGTACATTTTTCCGGTAGGGTACATAAACTGCCAAAGCCCCGAAGCTCCAACTCTCGATTTTGCTCTTGGTTTTAAAGCCGATTCTACAATGGCAAGATATTTTATCTCTAACGGAATATTGTAATTATCCAGTTCTTTTTCAAACATCGGGAAATAATAATCGCTCAAGGTCATTAAACGCTGCAGCGACTGGCGTCTGTTTTTAAGGTATGATTTTATAACGCTTTCAAGTGCTTCGTTGTACTCGATGTTAAAAGGCGTTTTTGAGTTCATTGCTTTAAGCCGTTCTTTTAAAACAGCGGTTGGTAATTCGGGATACTCAACTGCATCATAGCTCATGTGTGTAACAGACTCATACATGACATCAAAAAGCGAATTGCTGTAAAGCTCATCCAGCCATTTCTTATCAAAATCTGATGCCTCGTGATGGTCTTCAAGAACTAAAGTTTTTGTGGAATCTTTTGCCGCTTCAATAGATTGTGATTTGTATAACTTGCCATCAATAATTGAATCTATCCGTGACGGATTGACATCTTTCTTGGATTTTGATGTCTTGTCATTGTCCTGCGAAAACGTAAAAGCACAACACAAAATGACACCAAGCGTTAGGGTTAATTGTTTTGGGTTCATTATAAAAATGGTTTTATCTATCAACGATAGAAATCTTAAAAACGTACAATAATATTGAAAAACCGTGTTAAAAACAACATTTTAACATATTTATTTGCATTTCATCGATTGTGGGCGTGCTTGAAAAGAGATAAATAAAAAGTTTTCATTCTTAAAAATGATAACTGTATTTTAATAAAATTCTGCCCCCTAATGTTTCGTTAACAGATGCCATTTGAAATAATGAATTAAAAATCAAACTTTTATTGAGTTTATTTGAAAGGGCATTTACTCCTATTACAGAAATATCCATTGATTTAATTTTATTTGTAAAACGAATTTCAAAATCTAAAGTATCAAAAGCCTTGTTTCCATTAACATCTGAATAGTTATACCCAACAAATGAATATAATCTTTCTGAAAAATCATAATCTAATTTTGTCTGAAATCCAGTTGAAATAAACCTCCTGTCAGTAGCATCAAAACGTTGATTATTTTGTGACCAAAATGGGCTAATGGAAATATTAGGTAATGATTTAAAATCTGTTTTCATTCTTGGGGAAATATTCAACCTATGGTTTAATGATTGTGTGAGGCTTGACAATAGAATATTTTCTTTTTTTATGGTGTAATTTACTCTCAGTCCTATTTCACATTTATTAAAAAGATAGAAAAAACTATTTCTTGATTGGTAATTAAACCCTGCGTTTTCTTGCATCAAATAGGTTGCTGCGCTATTTATATCATTAAATTCATAAGATACTGCAAAAGCTTTTTCGTTGATTGTTAGGCTATGATTGGTTTGAAATGAATAGTTCTTGGGTATGTTATAATCAGAATAGTTAATTGAAAAATTATGATTTACAGCATTACTAAGCTGTGAGTTTCCAATTATAATTGAAGTATAACTTTGAACCCTAAAAAAGTTGTCTAATTGAGAAATGGATGGCAGTTGAATGTTTTTATTGTAGTTGAATGTTACTTGCTTTTTGTTATTGATTCTATACAAGGTATTTACAAATGGATTAAACACCATTTTTGAAGATGTTGATTTATTGATTGAATTTTTAAAATTCAGATTAAATGAATTTAACTCTGCGCCCATATTTAAGTCCCATTTGTTTTTATTAAACCTATAGCTTAGTCTATTAATGGATTGAAAATTTGAATAATTTGAATTTGACGAAAATTGAAATGGCAATTGGTTGTTGGACGAATTGTCTAATTGCTGTGTTTGATTGTTGCTTGAGTCTGATAATTCAAAAATCCATTTAGATGACGCTGACAATGAGTGATAGGAGGTTATGCTTTTGTAATATGTTGCTCCAGTCTCGAGGTTTTTAGACTTTATATAGCTTGGATTAATAAGCGCGAATGAGTTTTGGTCAACCCAAGGAATAATGTCTTCTAAAAATTCCCGGTTGCTATTTAACAAAAAGGTATTGTCTTTATTTTCAACTGTCGCTTTAAAACCATAAACAATATTGTCTTTGCCCTTTAACGGTCTTATTTCTTCTAATAACAATCCTAAAGTTAAGCCGTCATTTGTGTTGTTATTATTAAAATTCCTTATGCCAAAGTTACTATTAGAGAGTGTTTTACTCATTTTATCGCGAGCATTATAATTCAATACTCCTGCAAAAATTCGTTCCTTTTTTGTGGTTTGAAAATAATTTTTGGTTCTTACATAAATGTTGTTTGTTTTGTTACTTTCGGATTGATTGGTGTTCTCAAAACTATTGTTATTAAAATATTCTTGAGATTCAGAACGCCTTAGCTCATCTTTAGATTGGGTATAATATCCAACAAAATCCCAGATTGAACGCTCTTTAATTCGCTTAATGTTTGCTGTGATTAATTTATTTGAAATATCAGAATAATCCCTGTCACTTATGCTATAATTTATTGGTATTTCGGGAAGTTTAAACAATTCTGAATCTACATTTGCAAACGACATTGATTCATTATTGCTTAATGATTGCTCGGCAATATTGTTAATATCGCCAATAAAATTGTTTTGTTGTTTAGGTTGAAATTGAAAAACCGACGCGTGCAACTTATAAAATTCACCAAAATTTGTAGCGCCATCTACACCCCCAAAAACAATAGATTTTCGGTTTTCTTTTAATACAAGATTAATGACTTGGGCTTCTGTTCTTCGGCTGTTTTTTAATAGGTTTGATTTGCTATAATTTGCTATTATTTCAAGTTTTTCAATGGCGTCGGCAGGAATGTTATCAAGCCCCAATTTTGTTCCTCCACCAAAAAATTCTTCATTTTCAACCAATAATTTAGTGATTTTTTCGCCTTTAAAATAAATAGTGCCATCTTCTTGAAGCGTAATGCCTGGTATTTTTTCAACCAGATCCTTCAGTTTTCTGTCATTTGCATCAATATATTTTGAAATATCAAAAGAAACGGTATCACGTTTTATTGTGACTTTGGGCTTTTCGTGCTTTATGATAATTTCGTCAAGCGCATAATCCACAACATTTAAAATAATCTCAATTGCTATTGTTGTAGATGTATTAATCGAAAGGGATTTATCTGTGTAGCTTAAATGTTTTGTATTGATAATGTATTCTGAATAAGGTTTTAGTTTCAAATGAAAACCTCCTTTATCATCAGAAACCACTATGATTTCTACCTTTGTTGGTGTTTCGTTCTTATAAACAGTAATTACAACACCGCTAACAGGCTCGTTCATGCTGTTGCGAACAATACCATGATATGTTTCTTGAGCTAAACAGCAAGAGGAAAAAAATAAAAACAAAAATAATCGCATAGTGGTTGGAATAAAAATGACGTTGCTTATTATAACAACGTCATTTTCTAAATTATTTGATAAAAAATTATCCTCCGGTCATTATTCGCTTTGCTGTTCGCCTTATATCTTCTCTTTTGTTAATAAATTCCTGCTCCGTATATTTATCTTTCCCCGAAAAATCAATTGGCTTCAATTTTGAAAGATGTTTATTGTCAAAAGATATTTTAGTAGCGGTAAATCTCACATTGTTATCGTTAAGCTCAATAATTAAGCCGGGTAATCCGTTATAATGCAATGGCCCATAAGGTATGGGTATGTCTGTTGTAAACCACGCAGAGGTAACCCTTTCTGAACTTGAAGGACTCCACATATATTGTCCTTTATAACGGGCAAAATAGCATTTATAACCATCAATCATTTTGGTTTTATTCAAATCTATTTCCCACTTATCTTTTAGTTCGAGAGTAATTAATACTTTTTTTGACCAAAAATCTCTTGAAATAGTAGATATTTTCACCTTGTTGTCATAAAAATAGTCTGCATCAAAATTGATTTTATATAAAGCAGTATAATAAGGGTTTGTGCTTATGGTAAATGGTTTTGTATTAAATGATTTACTTTTCAGTTTATCAAACACAACACCTATTTCAATACTATTAATGATGCTATCTTTAGTCAATTCATCTCTATATGCATCAGGATAAGTTAATTTAAAATCATCAGAATAATTATAAGCCTCTGTTAAAGACGCTTTATAGATAATATATCCTGAATTTTTTTGAGCATTTGCATAAAAAAATAAAAGAAAGGTAATAACTGTAACAATTCTAATCATAGTTTATTCGTCTGCATGTTTTATAAAATGTGGTTGACAACCTCTGCCAATCATACACCCGTTATGAGTGGCTCTCCATTCTTCTATTGACATATTCCAGCCACTTGCTTCATCATGCCCATCTGCATACCCGGTACAATAATCCATAGAGCCTGCCAGACATTCAAAAAACACAACGTTACTCTCTTCCTTTGCAGAAGATGTTACCAATGTTAAAAACAAAAATGCAATTGATAAAATTTTCATAGTTATAAAATTTAGTGATTAATATAACCGAAAGAAAGAATAACAAAAACAAATAAAAAAGCAAGTAATTTCAAAATTTTAACATTTGTGGTTATTTGTTAATCAATCTGATATCAACAAAACAAATCTTTTTTAGCTCAAAACAGCCGCAATCCCCGGAAGCGTTTGTCCTTCTAAGCTTTCGAGCATGGCACCACCGC
>CAYVUB010000005.1:0-1976 GCA_964454675.1 uncultured Flavobacteriaceae bacterium
TTAAATGCCTGTATAATGCAGGGAAGACTTTAATCCAAAAAACAGGTATTTTATGGTATTTGTTGTTGAATATTAAAAAGAAGTAAATATCTTTGTTCAGAATTGATTAATAGCAAGTAAAAATTCATTTTCAAAACTCTTAGTTATGATAACCCGGCTATTAATTATTACTGCCTTCTTTTTAGTAAGCAACATCGTATTTTCGCAACCTGCAAATTATTCAGCTCAAGATGCTCAAACCGGCTATGGTCCCGGGCAACCAATGGGAACAATGTTCAATTCCGATGGGACAAAAATGTTCGTCTGGACATACAGCGGAAGAATTTATGTTTCCAATTGGAATGGCACTGCTTATGTAAGACAAAACGACCCGGTTCTGGATATTTCAAGTGAAGTTTTGGCTTGGAGGGATTTCGGATTGTTAGGTGCAGTTCTCGACCCCGATTTTGATAATAACGGCTTAATATATTTGTTTTATGCAGTGGATAGAATAGGTAACGATTACAATCCGGTTCCTAACCTTAATAATAGAGCTACTATTTCCAGATTGACCCGTTATCAAATCAATCACAATGCATCACCAATGACTACAAACTATGCAAGCCGTCACGTGTTGATAGGTGAAACCATACAAACAGGCGTACCTTTACTGCATGAGTCTCATGCCGGCAGTACATTGATGTTTGGTTCAGACGGAACATTAATTGTAACCACAGGTGATAATGCAAGTTACAGCACGACAGATACAGGCAGTATAAATCATACATATTACCAGCAGGCTATTGCTGAAGGTATTATGAGACCTGAAGAAAACGTCGGGGCTTTCCGCAGCCAGATGATCAATTCATTATGTGGTAAAATATTGCGTATTGACCCCGCAACAGGTGATGGCGTGCCTTCAAATCCGTTTTACGACAGTGCTAATCCTCGTTCGGCACCATCAAGAGTATGGGCTTTAGGATTTAGAAACCCGTTTAGAGCTTCTATTAATACATCTACAGGAAGTACAAATCCCGCTGATGCCAATCCCGGAACACTGTTTGTTGTGGATGTAGGCTGGAATGTTTGGGAAGACTTACATATTATTGACAAACCCGGACTTAATGCAGGATGGCCTCTTTATGAAGGACAAACACAATTAAACAGCTACTATAATAGTAATACGACAAATCCCGATGAAGGGAACCAGTTGTTCAGAGATTTATGTGTACAACCAACATCGTTTGTGGATCATTCTAACCCTGCTATGCGACGTTTTACACATAACAGACCCGAAGTTGCCTGGCGTCATGGCGGTACAAATGATGCCCGTGTACCATGGTTTAGCGGGTCAACACCAACAGACCCGAGAGTAGGTGTTGCGGGGTCACCAACAACAGGCATACAGTTTAGAGGTAATGCCGGAGTTGGTGGTGTGTTTGTTGGAAACTGTGGTTTTGGTCCCAATTATGAAGGAAAATATTTTTTCTCAGATTATGTGACCAATTTTATTAACGTAGCAACCCTTAATGATGGTTCGGCAAACTGGATTAGTAATATTTCGGCATTTGCAGGCAATAACTTTGGTCAGGGAGTTGTTCACATGACTCAAAATCCTCGCGACGGCTCAATTTTTTATACTAATATTTATACAGGAAATATAAGAAGACTGTCATTTAATAATCCTGCAAACCCAACCTGGACTGATGAACCAACAGATATAACGGTTGAATGCAATGAAAATCCGGTTGATGCTTTTAATGACTGGCTCAATAGTTTTTCCGGTAATGACCAATGTGGAAATCCGGCTATAGTAACTAATAATAGTTCAGGTTTGTCCGGTGAATGTGGTAATACGGGTTCTGCAACAGTAACGTTTACATTAACTACCATGAACGGAACATTTATTACCAAAGAGGCTACTTTTACCGTTGAAGATACTACAGCCCCAACGTTTAATGAAATTTTACCGGCAAATGTTACGGTAGAATGTGATG
>CAYVUB010000005.1:2076-114352 GCA_964454675.1 uncultured Flavobacteriaceae bacterium
GACGATTGCGATAACGAAACCGTTCATATACAAATCATCACGGTTCAGGATACCACAGCCCCAACGTTTAATGAAATTTTACCGGCAAATGTTACGGTAGAATGTGATGCAATTCCCGATGCGGTAACGTTAACAGCGACCGACAACTGTGGTTCGGCAAGTGTCGGTTATGGAGAAGTAATCACGGGCGAATGTGGCACATTGACCATTACCAGAACCTGGACAGCTACAGACGATTGCGATAACGAAACCGTTCATATACAAATCATCACGGTTCAGGATACCATTAATCCTGTTTGGGTTGATGCGCCTTCAAATATGCTTGTGGAATGTTCTGCTGCTGCAAACGATGAATTTGTGACATGGCTTAACAGTTTTTCGGGAACTGATAATTGCGGCGGTGCAACCGTTACACATAACAGTTCGGGAGTATTGGGTTGTGGAAATTTTGAAACAGTAACGTTTACTTTGACAGATGATTGCGGTAATTTTATAACTGCCGATGCTACGTTCACAATTGATGAGACACTTGGTTTAGATGATGTTAAAAATGAAGCATTGACGCTATATCCAAATCCGTCACAAAATTATATTATCGTCAAAGGATTAAAAGAAAGAGCAAAACTTACGGTTTATAATACTTCCGGTCAAAAAGTTTGGAACACGGAAGCTCAAAACGGATTACCGGTACATTTCAATTTAGCATCAGGATTTTATATGATTCAAATTGATACGGTAAACGGTATGGTTATTAAGAAGTTAATTGTTGAGTAGTATTTTTTTGAGTAATACTTTTTGAAATTGCAGTCGTAAAGATATAATAGGTTTTTATTGCCAAAGTGTATCTTTACGACTGTAATTTTTTAATTTGACTAATTGTAAATTGTAACATGAGTTACAGTATATCTTGCTGCAGATTGTTATTTTTGCTGTACTAAAAGAGGGTATAGTATGACAGAAATTTTAGGTTACATTGGAGCATTGGTAATAGGTGTCGTTCTGGGGTTAATTGGCGGCGGCGGCTCTATTTTAACAATGCCCGTTTTGGTGTATCTCTTATATGTTAATCCTGTAACAGCTACCGCATATTCATTGTTTATTGTAGGCGTGTCGGCATTGGTTGGTGCATTTACAAACTTCAAAAAAGGTCTGATCGATTTTAAAACCGCCGTTGTTTTTTCTATTCCGGCATTTATAGCAGTTTATATTGCACGTAAATTTATATTGCCTGCAATCCCCGATTCATTGTTTGTTATTAACAATTTTGAAGTAACAAAAAGCATCACAATCATGCTGTTTTTTGCGTTGATTATGCTGCTTGCATCCTTTTCAATGATTCGTGACAAAAATCCGGAACCTGATGCAGATACCGTAGTTTTTAATAACTATCTGCTTATTCTTGTTGAAGGATTTGTTGTAGGTATTTTAACAGGGCTTGTTGGTGCCGGTGGCGGATTTTTAATTATTCCGGCATTGGTGCTTTTGGCAAAGCTGCCTATGAAAAAAGCCGTAGCAACATCACTGTTAATTATTGCCGTAAAATCGTTGATAGGCTTTATTGGCGATGTTGAAACGCTTGAAATAGACTGGAATTTTCTTCTGTTATTTACAAGTATTTCGGTCATTGGAATGTTTGTAGGTATTTGGCTCAATAAATTTATAGACGGTAAAAAACTCAAAAACAGTTTTGGCTGGTTTGTGCTTGCTATGGCTGTTTACATCCTTTTCAAAGAATTTACGGGAAGCTGAGAAATTGTTTCTGATTGTATGGGTGTAACATTTTTATGATACTATCGTCTATAAAGTAAGAACTCTTTTAGATTCAATCAAAATATTTAAAAAGGTTCTTGTATCAATCAATTAAAAATCAACCATCATGAGACAAGACAAACAACTTTTAGTAATTACCCATTTGAGTCAGTTAATTATGCTGATTACCGGTTTTGGAAGTTTGCTGTTACCATTAATTTTATGGTTAACTCAAAAAGAAAAAGTGTATCAAATGGACGACCACGGCAAGCGTATTGTAAACTTTCAGATAAGCTTGATTATTTACACCATTATTTGCGTGCCGTTGATATTATTCTTCGGATTAGGCTTATTAGGATTCCTGTTTTTAGGGATTATAGCGGTGGTTTTCCCAATTATCAATGCTATAAAAGCCAGCAATGGCGAGATGCCAAATTATCCGTTGTCTTTCAATATTATCAGCTGACAAGTTGTTAACAGCGTAAAATAAAAATGCTCACTAATTTAGTGAGCATTTTTATTTTTTATTGAAGAGATTTCTGCCTACGCAGGAATTTAGCTATTCAACATCACAGGCATTACCAGCATGGTTACTTTTTCGCCTTCATCAAGACCATCTACCGGTGTTAAAATTCCGGCTCTGTTAGGTAAGCTCATTTCAAGCTGTACATCATCAGCATTCAAATTATTCAACATTTCTGTTAAAAAGCGTGAGTTAAAGCCTATTTGCATATCATCACCTTGGTATTCACAGGTCAAACGCTCTTCGGCTTTGTTTGAGTAGTCAATATCTTCTGCAGAAATATTAAGTTCGGCACCTGCAATTTTCAATCGTACTTGATGTGTGGTTTTGTTTGAAAAAATACTCACACGGCGCACAGAATTTAAAAACTGTGTTCTGTCAATAGTAAGTTTGTTAGGATTTTCCTTAGGGATTACCGCTTCATAATTTGGGTATTTTCCATCAATCAATCGGCATATAAGTTCAGTGCTTTCAAAGGTAAACTTAGCATTGCTGTCATTGTATTCAATCACTACGTCTTCGTCGGTTCCTGCCAGAATACTCTTTAATAAATTTAAAGGTTTTTTGGGCATGATAAACTCGGCAGTTTGGTTTGCTGTTACATCTTCACGGGTATATTTTACCAATTTATGAGCATCGGTTGCCACAAAGGTTAAACCTTCGGTTGAAAACTGAAAAAACACGCCGCTCATTACGGGACGCAAATCGTCATTACCGGCAGCAAAGATTGTTTTGCTGATAGCTGTTGCCAGTATATCTCCCGAAATAGTTGTGGTACTTGGATTTTCGAGCGTTACGGTTTTTGGAAACTCACTTCCGTTAGCATACGCCAAAGCATATTTACCGTAGCTTGAACTTATTTCAACGGTATTGTTGTCTTCAACAATAAATGTAAGCGGCTGCTCCGGAAAAGTTTTAAGGGTTTCCAGTAACAATCTGGCAGGTAAGGCAATACTGCCTGTGCTTGTGCTTTCTACATCAATGGTTGACGACATGGTGGTTTCTAAATCTGAAGCAGAAACCGTAAGTTTTGAATCGTTTAATTCAAACAAAAAATTATCTAAAATTGGCAAGGTGTTCGAGTTGTTGATAACACCACCCAAAACTTGTAGTTGTTTTAATAAATAGGTACTTGATACTATAAATTTCATCAGTTATTTTTATTTGTTTTTCAAAGGTCAGACGGAACGCTTTTAATTATATTTTTGTGTGTATAAAGAGTCTTTGTACACGAGCGTTTCATCAGTTATTTTTTATAAACTTTCTAATTACAAATATATTTCAATACGACTGTTTTATAAAACAAACTTATTAACAAATGTTAAGTATATTTTCGCTTTCTGAAATACGAAAAAAACCACCCGAATAATCCTAAAAATACCAGTGGCAGCGCAATATTTACTACTTGCCATATTGTTTTTTGCGCTTCAACTTTTTGGGTATCAAGAAAGGCAATGGCAACTTCTTTGGTTCTAATGTTTATAAGTCCGTCGTCATTTAAAAGATAATTGACGGCATTTTGCAGAAATTCTTTATTGCCAACCGGCTGGTTGCTTGAGCGGTCAAATCCTAAATCTGTCGGGCCGTTTCTGCTTATGTCGTTTTTAATCACATCGCCATCGGCAATGATAATCATTTTGGTTGGCACGCTTTCGTCTTTGTTGTTAGAGATATTAAAGGGTTTAATCCGGTTTTTATATACCGAATTGAATTGTCCTTCGAGCAAAACAGCCAGATTTTGTTCGCCGCTGTTAAAGGTTTCCGGATTTGGTTCTTCCGTAACAACATCAAGGCTTATTTGTTTTGGCACGCCTTCAAGCCTTGTGTATTTTGAACTTTTAAGCAGGATGGTTTTTTTTACCGCATTTTTTAAAGTGTCAATCTGGCTTGCAAAATCAAACTTTACAAGGTTGAGATTTGCAGTAACGGGATGTTCGGGATTACTTGCTGCCAATGGCGAATACGGCCATTGTACGGGCATAAACTGCGTGTTGTTGCCTTCGCCTATGGCAAGCATGATTGGGGCAGAGTAGAGGTCGGCAACAATCACGGGATTGATGCGCACACCGTAGTGGAAAAAGAAATCGTTAAGATTCAAATCACGTCTTACGGATACTGCGCTTCCCGAGTCGTTATACAGGCTGTCTTTGTCCATAATGACAGCTTCTGTAAGCCATAAGCTTTTTCCGCCGTTCATGGTGTATTGGTCTAAAACAAGTTTTTCTTCTTCTGTAAACGGCAGTGTAGGTTTTGCAACCACAATAAGGTCAAATGTGTTTAATTGCTGTAATGTTCTTTGCGGATTGCGTGCAACACTGTCTAAGGTAAACGGCGCAATATTGTAATGTTCCCGTATGGTTAAAATGAAATCTTCCAGAAAACGCCCTTGTAGTTTGCCTTCGCTGTTAATCTCATCAAGCTCGCCGTTGCCTTTAAGAAATGCGATTTTTTTGGTTCGCGGTGTTGTGAGTTTTTTAAAACCTTCGGCAAATGAATATTCCAGATGTTGGATGGAATTTGTTACCAGTTCCTGATTGTCGGCACCTATTTTATTTTTTATAAGCGGAATTTTTACCGTCTGATTGTCATAGCTTGCAAGTGCCCATGGAAATATAAGTGCCCGGCTTGTTTTGCCGCTTTCGTTGACGCTGAGCTGTAAAGGTTCCATACCGCGTTGAACGAGTTGTTCTATATTGCTGTCACGCTTGTCTTCGTCTTCCAGAGGATTGATAAAACTGAATTTTATCTGCGGATTATACACGGCAAATTCTTCGAGTATCTGGCGTACTTCGGTTTGTAGCCGTCTAAATTCTGAAGGGAAATCGCCATCCAGAAACACATCGACAATAATGGGATATTCAGCGTTTTTAACCGTGTTTAATGCCGGTTGCGACAGCGTATAGCGTTTGTCCTGCGTTAAATCAAAACGCTTGTAAACACTGCTGCCTATCCAGTTAACAACTATGATAGCGATTAAAGCAATGGCAATTTTAAGGCTGTTGGGCTTCTTTTTCTGCATCAAATTTTATTTCTTCCTGATAGGTGTTTATTGTGATAACTTTATCGTTTTCAAATACAATTTCGGCACATTCTTTCATTGTGTTAAATGCACCGGGTTCAAGTCCTAAGCTGTAATTCCATTTGTTGTCATCATGATTTTTTATGGCATCATCCCAGCTTAGCCATTCATAAGTACCGAGTAATCGGGTTACTTCGGCTTTTGTTTTTCCTGTAAGGTGGTTTTTGTTTATCATGTTGTCAATCATTTCATAACGCAATCCCGGTTTTTCTTTCCAGGCTTCGGCATCAAAATATTTTAAATGATGATACGAGCTGAAAATATTAATCATCGGGTATAGCATATAAAAATACACCACAGGTGTTAGTATAATACTTAGTGGTAAAGTAATCCATTTACGCTTGTCAATGGTTTTTACAAACCAAAAAACGAAGGCAAATACCAGCAGCATTAAAATAACCATGACAGGTGTGATAATCATATTCATTTTTTATGAAGATTTAGTTGGGTTAAAAAGATAAAAAATGCCGAAATACTTATAAAATACAACAAATCGCGAGTATCGATAACGCCCCGGCTTATGCTTTTAAAATGGTATTCCATACCTAATTTTTCAAGATACAGGCTATCGCCAAACAATTTGTAGTTTGACAAGCCTTCAAATCCGAAATAAAAGAAAAAGCAGATAAAAACAGCGATGATAAACGCCACAATCTGATTATCTGTAAGGCTCGATGCAAACACGCCTATTGCAGTATAAGCTGCCGCCAGAAACAAAAGTCCGAGGTATGAACCCGTAACGCTGCCAAGGTCAAGGCTGCTGCCGGCACTTTCCAGACTGGAAACGGTATAAACGTACAGCAATGTTGGGATAAGCGCAATAACGACAAGTGCCAGCGCGCCAAAATATTTTCCCAGTACAATTTGAAGTTTTGAAACGGGTTTTGTTAAAAGCAGTTCCAGAGTTCCCTGTTTTTTTTCATCGGAAAAGCTTCGCATGGTTACCGCCGGAATCAAAAAAATCAATATCCACGGCGATAGCAGGAAAAATGCCGATACATCTGCAAATCCGCTGTCAAGAATATTAAAATCGCCTTTAAACAGCCACAAAAACAAACCGTTGAGCAGTAAAAATACCGCAATAACCAGATAGCCTATAGGCGATGAGAAAAAGGTGTTGATTTCTTTTTTTAAAATTGCAAACATTTTTTTATTTACGATTTACGATTTACGATTTACGATTTTTTATCATAAACCTTGATTTTTTACTGAATACTGCGACTGTTTACTGTAAACTGACTACTTTATCAACGCTCCACGCTTCCGGTTTTGCATTGAATAATGGTTTTGTTTCTGCCCAAACGTTTTTAAATAAGTCTGATTGCCGATAGTTTTCCAAATCGGTTTCGGTATTCCAGAAACTATACGTAAAAAATACGTTTGTATTGTGTTTGTCTTGGTAAAGTTCCAGAAAATTACAACCTTCAAAATTCCGGATATGCTGTTTTTTACGTTCAAAATTTGCCAGAAACAGCTCAATTTTTGACGGTTCAAAACTCATTTTTACAATTCTTACAAACATATATATTTAAAAAATTTTAAATTAAAAGCTACCAAATTCCAAAGTTATAAATATTTAAACTGTAAACTGCGACTGCATACTGCGACTACTATTAGTTACTTCAAAAAATTAACCGTTACCGTATCCCGCAATTCGAGTCCCATAAGTGATGATGCGCTTCCTACGGTCGCTTTGTCGCTTTTGTAAATGGCGATTTCCATATACCCCGACGAATTAAAAATTACCAGTCCTTTGCCTTCGTCCTGGCGTTTTTCTTCAGAAATATTAAAATTTACAACATCGCTGTATTTTTTATACACTTCCCTGAACTTGTAACTTCTTGCAGATATTTCATAATCTCTGCCTTTTTGTATCTGTTCAAAAAATTTCTTTTTAATATTGGTAATCACATTACCGTAGTTATCCACATATATCACGCTTCCTATTATTTGTGATTCTTCGGCATTTACAACCGCTGCAATTTTACTCACGGGTTTTATGCCTTCAATCACTTTTCCTATAACTTCCAGAGTGCCGCCGCGTGCCAAATGGCAGGCAACTTTTACAAATACATCCAGTACAGGAAAACCGGCTTCTATCTTATCATGGATGTTGATTTCAACAATTTTTTCGGGGGCAATATCGGCACAAATCATGCTCATAATCCCGTTATCGGCACAAATAAAATAATGGTCGTCCAACTTTACGGCTATATGCTTGTTTTCGGGGTTCAATTCAGAGTCAATACCTATGATATGGATGCTGCCTTTTGGGAAACTGCTGTATGCGTTTTGAACAATATATGACGCTTCAAGGATGTTAAAAGGCGAAACGCAATGTGAAATATCAACAATCCTGGCATCGGCAAATTCACTGTATATAGCACCTTTAACAGCCCCTGCAAAGTGATCTTTTTCGCCAAAATCGGTCGTTAACGTAATAATTGCCATTGATAATTGTTGATATGTTTTTATACCAAATTCTATTAAAATTCTATAGATTTGTTAGAGTACAAAACTAATAAAACAAATCACATTAATTTACCAAAATCCCATAGCTTTTGAACGAACTTATAATTGAACTTGAAGAAATTGCGCCAAAAGAGTTTTTTGGTGCTCAAAATGTCAATATAGAACTCTTAAAAAAATACTTTCCAAAACTTAAAATCGTTGCGCGTGGCAATAAAATTACAGCGTATGGTGATGATGATATGCTTGAAGAATTTGACCGCCGTATGGATATGCTTACCAAGCATTTTATAAAGTACAACAAACTTGATGAAAACAGTATTGAGCGCATACTTACCAGTCAAAGCAGTGATGATTATACCACATCAGACCAGGGCGGCGAAGTTATAGTTCACGGTGTAGGCGGAAAAATCATTAAGGCGCAAACTCTTAACCAACGCCGTCTGGTAGAAAGTATGCGTAAAAACGATATGGTGTTTGCCATTGGTCCCGCCGGAACAGGAAAAACTTATACAGGTGTTGCACTCGCAGTACAAGCACTTAAAAATAAAGAAGTAAAGCGTATCATATTAACAAGACCTGCGGTTGAAGCCGGTGAAAATCTCGGGTTTCTTCCGGGCGATTTAAAAGAAAAGCTCGACCCGTATATGCAGCCTTTGTATGATGCGTTGCGTGATATGATTCCGCCGGAAAAACTCGTAACCTTTATAGAAAACGGAACGATACAGATTGCGCCGTTGGCATTTATGCGCGGTCGTACACTGGACAATGCTTTCGTGATTTTGGACGAAGGTCAGAATACGACGCACAATCAAATGAAAATGTTTCTGACACGTATGGGCAAAAATGCCAAATTCCTGCTTACCGGCGATCCCGGACAGGTCGATTTGCCGCGCCGTACCATTTCAGGACTTAAAGAAGCATTGCTCATTCTTAAAAATGTTGAAGGTGTAGGCATGGTATTTCTTGACGAAAAAGACGTGATACGCCACAAACTTGTCAAAAAAATTATTGAAGCATACAAGAACATAGAAAATACAGAGTAATTTTGTGTAAAATTTACTTAGGCATAACTTTCAAAAACAATAATAACAGACTACCAAATTACACTTATGGCAACCAATACCATAACCGATACCAATTTTAACTTTCCAAATCAGAAAAGTTTATATAAAGGAAAAGTACGGGAAGTTTATAACATTAATGACGATTTGCTGGTCATGATAGCCACCGACAGGCTGAGCGCATTTGACGTAGTAATGCCAAAAGGGATTCCGTATAAAGGACAGATACTTAATCAAATAGCAACAAAATTTATGGCGCAAACGGAAGATTTGGTGCCTAACTGGCTCGTAGCCACACCCGACCCGAATGTTGCCGTAGGGCATTTGTGCGAGCCTTTTAAAGTAGAAATGGTTATAAGAGGTTACCTGTCCGGTCATGCGGCACGTGAGTACAAACTGGGTAAACGCACACTTTGCGGTGTCGCTTTGCCGGAAGGGATGATTGAAAACGATAAATTCCCGGAGCCTATTATCACGCCGGCAACCAAAGCCGATATGGGTGCGCATGATGAAGATATTTCCCGTGAGGATATTTTAAAACGAGGTATTGTGAGCGAAGCCGATTATCTGGTTTTGGAAGATTATACCCGCAAGCTTTTTAAACGCGGCACAGAAATAGCTGCCGGCAGAGGTTTGATTCTGGTAGATACCAAATACGAGTTTGGGAAAACCAAAGACGGCAAAATCGTGTTGATTGATGAAATCCATACACCCGATTCGTCACGCTATTTTTATGCCGATGGGTATCAGGATATTCAGGATAAGGGCGAGCCGCAAAAGCAATTGTCAAAAGAGTTTGTACGCCAGTGGTTGATAGCCCATAATTTTCAAGGGTTAGAAGGTCAAAAAGTTCCTGTAATGACAGACGAATATGTTGAAACCGTAAGCGAGCGTTATATTGAGCTGTATGAGAATATTATGGGCGAAACCTTTATTAAAGCCGATGTGTCGGATATTCACAATCGTATTAAGAATAATGTAGAGCGGTTTTTGGCGGGGTATTAGAATTTGTGATAATCTGCGTCATCTGTGAGCTTTATTTTTCCTCACAGATTTCACGGATTTGCACAGATAATAAAATTTTTTCTTAATTCTTCGGGAATTATTAACAACAAATCACAATATAAAACTGTTGAAACTATAGTAAATTAGTTGCTTTCACTCTCATCCTCATCTGTCTCATCTTTTCCGTCTTTGGTGCGTTTAACCAAGTGTAAAAACCGCCTTAAATGTTTGTATATAAATGCGTTGGTTTTACCTATATTAAGTACAATAAAACAAACAACAATAATAAATAGTAAAGCTCCTATAACGGCTTCCCAAGGGTCTAATGATTTATTGAGGAAACGTTTTAATCCCACACCTGTAAAACTTCCGTAGAGCACAATAAAATGCACCACATAAATTGATAATGTTTTTTCGCCTATAGTGGTAATATACGATTTTTTGAGGTAGTTTTCAAAGGTATAGAATACCCCAAAGAGTATGAGGACGTTTCCAAACCTTGTAAACAGGTAATTAAAATCTGCGCTTCTTTGAAAAAGCTTAATATCAGTGAGTACACTTAATAAATGTAAATGATAGCTTGAAGTGTAAATCAATAAATAACCAATGATAAAAAATCCTCCAAGCATATATAGCCTGAAATACTGTTTATGTGAAAATTTATAAAATAATACTGCCAGGCAGCCGCCATAAGCTACATAGCCAAACCAGGGTAATATGGTAAATACAGAGCCGTTTGATTTGGTCATATAATTGGCAAAAATGACCGGTACATTTTCTATGGTTATGCCGCGGTAAAGCGGTTCTGTAACAAAGCATACAAACCCGGTTATAAATAGTGTGATGCCCAGAATCAAACTGTTTTTATTGGTCAAAATATAAAAGCCTATGAGCATTATGAGCGACAAGCCTATACATTGTAAAACGTCAATAACCAAAAAGTAAGTGTTAAAATAACCGTTAATCCAGTTAATGAACGATATACGCAGCAAATACCCGATGCCAATGAGCATAAGACCTCTTGTAATTCCTTTTTTGATTCGCTTTTTATCAGTTCCTTTATCTTTTGCCTTTAACAGAAGATATAAAAAAACCAACCCGGAAATAGTAAAAAATGTCGGGGCAGTCATACCTCTAAAATACGACCAGACGTTATAAGCAACATACGATGAATCTCTCCAAACAGGATTTAAAAGCGTATCAACAAAATGCCCTTGCAGCATCATCAAAATAGCAAACGCTCTTACGGCATCAAGAAAATATAATCTGGTTGAGCTCAAGTTTGAAATTAGTTATGAATTGTAAATATAATGAACTCATTTAAACTTTTTTGATTGAACCGAAAAAGTTTAAATGAGTTCAATTAAATAACCATAAAAAAAATCAAAGTAATGGTTTCATGAGAAGTCTGTGAATGAGTAAGCGTGTTTTAGTTGTTGTCCAAATAAAAAGCCATAGATTATTTAAAATCCATGGCTTAGTATAGTACTTTAAGAAATTATCTGGTGACTACAAGCCTTTTGGTTTCTACGGCATTATTGTCACTTACCCTTACCATGTAAATACCCGAATTTAAAGAGGTAATGTCTAAGTTGCGGCTACCCGTAAACGATTTTACTATTTTTCCGGTGAGGTCATAAACGTCAACTGCTACAGATTCGGCATTATTAAAACCGGTCAATTTCAAATTGAAACTTTCTTTTGCGGGATTTGGATAAATGGACAAATCTCTGGAAAAACTTAAATCGTCAACAGACAAAGAGGTATTTAAGGTAACGCTGCCTGTCCAGGTTCCGGAGGCTGTAACTGAGTTCCAGCCGTTGCCTATCAATACATACTTGCCGGTTAAATCAAGTGCTTCCGGTAAGGTAATTGTTATATTTACAGCTGTACCCGGTGTAGTAGAATTACCTACTCCCCAGACAATTTTTAATACTGCACCATAAGTGGACCAACCGCCTACTTGCAGGAAAATGGTTGTTGTTTCTGCTTCATACGTAGGTGTATCGGTTACAAAAATAGCCAAATCACTTGCCCACGTAGTGCCTGCCTGAGAGTTTAAAACAAAATCACCGGTAATGGATGTCAACTCACCCGAAGTTGGAGCATCGGGAAATGGTACAAACTGACTTCCTGTAAAAGCCACTTCTGTAAAAGAGTAGGTTTGCGCCTGTAAGTTCATAAATAGTCCGCTTACTATGAAGCTGATAAAAAGTAAAATTTTTCTCATAAGTATATGTTTTATAGTGTTGTATATGGCTATATATATTAAATTTCTTAATAAAATGAATAAAAATTAATAATAATTGTGTATTTATTGATAAAAATAAATTTTATATCTTAAATAATAAATTATATCAAATAAATTAACTATTTAATTGAGTATTATGTATATTCTGAAATTATAATAAAAGGCTCCAATTTTTTATATGAAGATATTTTGTTTAAAAGCTGTAAGTTTATAATGACAACGTTTTAATCTTTTTCAAAATATGTTTTGCTCTGGCTTTAAATCCTGAGCTTTGCATCTGGAAATCACGTTCCAGAATTTGGGTAAGTTCGGGATGTATCCATTCAAAATCTTTCCCAAACAAATACAAGGTGTTCATGGCATAAGCTTTAGGCGCTATTTTTTCGTCATTTATCATCCAGTCAAAACACACTTCTACAATACGTTCTTGATGTATCGGTTTTAAAGCTGTTTTAAAAACAGTATTTTCTTTTGAATAATACATTTTTGCAAGGTTTTCACACACTTTTGCTACGGGACGCACCGCAGGATCTAAATGTACCTTGTGGATGTTTTCTGTAAAAACGTCAAGATGCGGTGCCAAAAGTTCAAGATGTGTGTTGCTCATAAATTCCAAAACCCAGGCGGCACGGCACGATACCTTATCGTTTACCATAAACAGAATTTCCAAAAGATTGGGAATTAATTGCTTATCCGCAATAACCATATCGGCATACGTTTGCCGGTTTTCTCTTGAATGCGTCACATAATTTAATTGGTTGTAAAGTGCTGCGGTAGTCACAAATTCCTTATTTTTAGACTTTAAAAGTAGAAAAATTAAGATTGATATAAAAAGCTAAAGTAAAAACTCATGACAAAAAAACTTCTCATTATTGGTTTTGTATGGCCGGAACCCAAAAGCTCGGCTGCCGGCAGCAGGATGATGCAGCTTATTACAACGTTTCAAAGTTTTGGGTATGATATTACGTTTGCTTCGGCGTGTGTCAAAACCGGTAACGCTTTCGATTTAAAAACGATTAATGTTCAAACGGTAACGATTCGCTTAAACCATTCGGATTTTGATGTGTTTATTTCAGAATTGCAGCCCGATATAGTGCTGTTTGACCGTTTTATGACCGAAGAACAATACGGCTGGCGTGTCACAGAACACTGTCCTGATGCTATGCGGATTCTCGATACCGAAGATTTACATTGTTTGCGAAAAGGCAGGCAGCAAGCCTTTAAAGAAGGAAAGCCTTTTGAAGATTCCTATTTATATAATGATTATGCCAAACGCGAAATAGCGAGTATTTATCGTTGCGATTTGAGCTTGATTATTTCTCAAGATGAGTTGGCTATCTTAGGCGGTGAGTTTCAAATTGACCACGATTTGATGCGGTATATTCCTTTTATGTTGGATGCTATTCCATCAGAAACAATTGCAACCTTTCCGAAGTTTCAAGAGCGGGAGCATTTTATAACCATCGGTAATTTTCTTCACGAGCCCAATTATGATGCCGTGAATTATCTTAAAGAAACCTTATGGCCATTGATTAGAAAACAACTGCCAACAGCCGAACTGCATATTTACGGTGCTTACGAGTCACAAAAAGTATTGCAATTACATAATGACAAAGAAGGTTTTTTAATCAAAGGTTTTGCAGAAGATGTGAATGAAGTGATGCAAAATGCCAGAGTATGCCTGGCACCGTTGCGGTTTGGTGCCGGTCTTAAAGGAAAACTCATTGATGCCATGCAAAACGGTACACCTTGTGTGATGACTACTGTGGCTGCCGAAGGTCTGTTCAAATTTTTTGAAACCCCCGATTTTGTAACAGATGATTCTCAGGAATTTGCCAATAAAGCGGTGGAATTATACCAAAATAAAGCTTTGTGGAGCGATTACCAAACTTACGGTTTAAACGTCATTAACACACGATTTGACAAAGCGGAATTTCAAAAGGATTTGTTATTTAAAATAGAAAAAACACAGCAGGAATTATCTGAGCATCGCCGTTTTAATTTCACCGGACAATTACTGCAATATCATACTGCGCAAAGCACCAAATATTTGAGCAAATGGATAGAATTGAAAGAACAGATAAATCAAAAAGATTCACTGTAATTACTCTTACTTTTTTATAGCTTTGCCGCCGGATAATCGGGATAAAAAAAATCAGTATGATTTCAGTTGATAATTTAGCAGTAGAATTTGGCGGACAAGCCTTGTTTAGTGATGTGTCGTTCACTATTAATGAAAATGACAAGATTGCCCTTATGGGTAAAAACGGCGCAGGAAAATCCACCATGATGAAAATCATTGCAGGCGTTCAAAAACCTACGCGAGGCGGTGTGCGTTATCCTAAAGATGCCGTTATTGCTTACTTGCCGCAACATTTATTAACCGAAGATCATTGTACGGTATTTGAAGAAGCATCCAAAGCGTTTCAGCATATTTTTGATATGAAAGCCGAAATAGACAGCTTAAATACCGAACTCGAAACACGTACGGATTACGATTCTGACGAGTATATGAAAATCATCCAGAAAGTATCAGATTTAGGCGAAAAATACTATGCTATTGAAGAAGTTAATTATGATGCTGAGGTTGAAAAAGCCTTACGTGGTTTGGGTTTTAAACGTGAAGATTTTACAAGAAAAACAGGCGAATTTAGCGGTGGTTTCCGTATGCGTATAGAGCTGGCTAAAATCCTGTTGCAAAAACCCGATTTGATTTTATTGGATGAGCCTACCAACCATATCGATATCGAATCGGTGATATGGCTCGAAGATTTTCTGGTCAATAAAGCCAATGCCGTTGTGGTTATTTCGCACGACCGTGCGTTTATCGACAATATTACCAATCGTACTATTGAAGTAACGATGGGCAGAATTTACGATTACAAAGCCAATTATTCCCATTACCTGCAACTGCGTGAAGACAGAAGAACACATCAGATAAAAGCTTATCAGGAGCAGCAAAAATTCATCGCAGAAACCCAGGCGTTTATAGAACGTTTTAAAGGTACATATTCAAAGACCAATCAGGTAAATTCGCGCGAGCGTATGCTTGAAAAGCTTGAAATCATTGAAGTGGATGAAATAGATACATCCGCATTGAAGTTGCGTTTTCCGCCGGCACAACGTTCAGGGGATTATCCGGTAACGGTCAAAGATTTATCAAAATCGTATGGTGATAAAACAGTATTTAAAGATGCCAATATGTCAATTTCCAGAGGCGAAAAAGTAGCGTTTGTAGGTCGCAACGGCGAAGGAAAATCGACGATGATTAAAGCCATTATGGGCGAAATAGAAGTAGAAGGCAAATGCCAGTTGGGGCACAACGTGAAAGTAGGTTATTTTGCGCAAAACCAAGCCTCGTTGTTGGATGAAAACCTGACCATTTTCCAAACGGTTGATGAGGTTGCCGAAGGTGATATACGTACGCAAATCAAAAATATCCTTGGCAGATTTATGTTTAAAGGTGATGATATTGACAAAAAAGTAAGCGTGCTTTCCGGTGGTGAAAAAACCCGATTGGCGATGGTGAAACTCTTATTGGAACCTGTGAATTTATTGATTCTGGATGAGCCTACCAACCACTTGGATTTAAAATCGAAAGATGTGTTAAAAGAAGCACTTTTGGATTTTGACGGTACATTAATTTTGGTGTCTCACGACCGCGACTTTTTGCAAGGATTATCAAAAAAAGTATTTGAATTTAAAGACCAGCGTGTCATTGAGCATTTTGAAACCATTGACGATTTCTTGGTAAGAAACAGATTGGAAAATCTGAAAGAAATGGATTTGAAGAGGTGAACTATTAATTTCTTTGACTCATTTATTTTGTGTATTTTGGTAATTTATAACCAATAATTTCTATATATGAAAATGCGTATAACTATGTTGATGGTGTTTATTGTCACCATTGGATATTCTCAAGAAACAAGAAAGGAAACTGTAGTTAATGAAGGTGTTGAAAATAATCTGACCATCTCAATGACCGGAATGTATGATGGAACAGAATCAGAAAAGGCGAAAAAATTTTATGATAAAGCTTATGATTATGGAAGAGCAGGCGATTATAAAAATGCTGAGATTTATTATTTAAAAGCTATTAAAGAAGATTCAAGTTTTGTTGAGGCTTATGATAATTTAGGAAGGATTTATCGTTCTCTTGGAAATTATGAAAAGGCTATTATAAGTTATAAAAAGTCGATTGAATTATATCCGTTAGGTCAAATGGCTCATCAAAATTTAGCTGTTGTGTACTCTATACAAAAAGATTATGAAAACGCCTTAAATGAGTATAAAGAACTTTTGAAAATTGACGAGAATGACCCGGAAAGTTACTTTGGCATGGCTAATATCTATATGATGCTTGGCGAGTTTGATAAAGCTCTTGCAAGTGTAACTATAGCTCTCAAAATTTATAAGCAAACAGGTTCAAATCATTTGGCTGATGGTTATTATTTAACAGGATTGATTCATTATTACAGTGGGAATAGAGAAGAAGCAAAAGAAAATTTAATTCTTGCTAAAGAAAATGGAGCAAAAATTAATCCGCAATTAGAGGCTGAATTTAAAATCTAATTTAACTTTCAAAACCCATAAACCAAACTTACATTGCTGTAAACATTCACAGGATTTCCCGGATAATAATAACGTGGCAGTGCCGTACCAAAACCTACGGCATTAGGTAAAATAGCTGCCGCATAATGCTTGTCAAATACATTATTGATACCTGCGGCTATCTGGGTTTCTATCTGTTTAAAAAAAGTGAAACTATAAGATGTTCTTATATTGGCAATGGTATAAGGCGATGTAAAATGCGTGTTGGCATCATTCATAGGTATTCTGCCTATATTTAATAATGAGATATTGCAGTTTAATCCAAAATCTGTTTGAATATCAAGACCCGTTTGCCATTGGTAATTGGGTGCGCCGGTAAGCTTGTTTCCCGAATAATCATTACCGTCATCCACAAAATCTTTAAACCTGAAACGGTTGATGCTTGCGGTAAGGTATGGCGAAATCTCGATATGTCCGGACAGTCGTCTGTTGTATTTTGTTGAAAACTCAATGCCTTTATGACTGCTTTTTCCGGCGTTAATGCCAATGTATTGGTCTTCGGCAGTGCGCCGTGCTACGAGCAAATTGCGTATTTGTGTGCTGTAAAAAACGATTTCTGTGTAAAGTTTGTTTTTAAATAATCCCGATTTGATGCCCGCTTCATAATTACTGCCGCTTTCGGGTTTGAGTGTCGTGTTGATGCGTCCTTCGGGTGTTAAGGTTTCGGCTACCGACGGAATGGAAAAGCCTTTGCTTACAGATGCAAAAATATTTTGATTGGGCAAAAATTTATAAGACCATCCCAATCTTGGCGATACCACATTGTCAAAATGGTAGCGCTGTTGGTTGTTTTGAGCGGTTTCAAAAACATCTTTTAAGCCGTAATTGCTGAGATGCAAAGAAATTCCGGCTTCAATAAATAATTTGGAATTGATATTTGTGGTTTGTTCTGCAAATAACGATATGTAACGTCTTTGCTGATTGGTTTTTGCAAAGCTGCTGCCTTCAATACTGCCGTTTCCGGGTTGTGACTGGTACAGGTTTTCAAAAAGTGTGAATGTGTAATCTTCGGTTAAAAATTCGCCGCCAAATGTCCATTGTGTTTCGTGGTTAAACAATTTAGATTGATAGTTAAGTGCGCTACGTAATCCCAGAGATTGTGTGTCATCATCAAGAATATCAAAAGGGCGAGGTTCGTAAGCATTTTTATAACTGCCGAATATGCTCGTTGCCAATGATAATTTTGCAGAAAAGCTCACATCATAAGTAAGTCCCAAAAGCAATTTGTTGTACGACTCGTAACCTTCGGCTTCTGCCCAATTGCTTGCGGCAACTTCGGGTTGGTTAAGAAAATCGGTTTGGTTTACAGAACTTGGAATATAAGCTTTGAGCTTTGTGAAAATTGCCAAAAACGACAGCTTGTTAGTTTCATTTAAAGAATGAGTTGCTGTGATAGTTGCCGAATGTCGGTTGTAACTACTATTATTTCTAAAACCGTCATTTTGCAGATGGTTGTAATAAATATTCAATGCAGAAGTGCTGTTTGAAAAACCTGCGGCTACGGTTTGTTTCCAAAGGTTAAAACTGCCAAGTGTTGCAGCGGTTTTTACAAATGATTTTCGGCTGTTGTTGTTGCTTTTTAAAAGCAGTACACCTCCCAATCCCGAACCGTAACGGCTGTTGTTAGGATTTTTTAAAATCGTGATACTGCCCGTGGTTTCCATATCAATATCTTCAATCACGGTTTCGCTTTCGCCGTTGGTAAGCGGGATATTATCAAAATAAGCTTTCAGGCGGCTGGTGCCGTATTGAGAACGTGCGCCGATGCCTCTTATGGTAATGCGGTTGGTGTTTAAGGTGCCTTGCTGCATGGTCACTCCGGGAATTTTATTCAATATTGAAGTGACAATCACACCATCGCTTTGGTTTATTTCTTTAGCATCAATAACAGATAGTGAGTTTGCCGAGTTTTGATATACATTTGGCACAGCATAAAGCCTTACTTCGGGAAGTTTGGTTGTATCGGTTGTTGTCTGGGCATTTGTGTAAACAGTACCGGTAAAAGCAATGAGTAGTTGTAATTTAATTAGCATTGTGGCGTGCTTTAGACGTTGCCCGGCACGATGTTTATTAATTATCTGCAACCGGTATTTTGAAAGTATGATAAATCCTTTCATTATTGTGATAGAATCCTATTTTGAGTTCAAACTTTTTTTCTTTGACAAGATCATTAGGTTTTGGATTTATTTCAAGATTGCAAAAATCATTGCCAATTGTTTTAATTCCTATACCAATCATTACTATTTCATCACATTCTAAGTTGGTCAGTATTAATTTAATTTTATTAGGTTTGTTAAGGTTAAGTCTGTTTGTTTGATTTTCTGTTTCCAGCTTAACTTGTTTCCCGTTAAAATAAACAACCAGGCTGTCATTTTTGTTTTCAATTTTAGAATTTCTGCAACCAACCAAACAAAAAAGAAGCATAACCATAATGACAAGTCTTTTTTTTCATAATCACTTGTTTTAACTTTGGTAACCGTTTTTAAATATACAAATATTCCATTACTTTTTTCATTCCAATAGTTGCAGGTTCAGCAATAACGGTTAAGTTGCCTTTACTTTGCATTGCGGGTTTTGGGTCGATAAAATAGATAGGAATATCGGCAGCCACATAATGCATCAAACTCGCTGCGGGATATACCTGCATTGATGTACCTATAATAAGCAATATATTGGCAGTGGAGCAAACATCCATAGCGTTTTCAATCATAGGTACGTCTTCACCAAACCAAACAATATGCGGACGTAACTGATAACCTTTCGGGCAGGTATCGCCCAATAAAATATCTGACTTTTGTTTAAAAACAGTATGTGTATCTGCAACGCTTCTGGATTTTAAGAGTTCGCCGTGTAAGTGGATAACGTTGCTGCTGCCGGCACGCTCGTGCAGGTCGTCAACATTTTGGGTAATAACGGTTACTTTAAAATCTTTTTCGAGCGCAGCCAAATCTTTATGTGCCGGGTTGGGTTTTACCGTAAGCAGCTGCCTGCGGCGCTGGTTGTAAAAGTCCAAAACCAACCCCGGATTTTTCGCAAAGCCTTCGGGCGAAGCGACTTCCATAACATCGTGACCTTCCCAAAGTCCATCGGCATCTCTAAAGGTTTTGATGCCGCTTTCGGCACTTATGCCGGCACCGGTGAGTACAACAATATGTTTTTTTAGCGTTTTCTTTTCCATTTTTTATAGGAAGATGAGTTTATCAAACCGTCAAGTTCGTTGCTGCCGTCTTCTTCTGTGCCTTCAATAAACTCGATAAGTTCGGGTTTGCTGTAATTGGTAATTTCAATTATTTTGTTTAAAAGCTGTGTTGCGGCATCATACTTTTTTTGCAATGACAATGCCGATATATTACTGAAATACGGCAGATAAAAGCCTGCATAATTTTCAATCATATAGTTAAAATGCTGTTCGGCTTGGGCATAATCGCCTTTTAAAAATGTAAGGTTGCCTTTAATGTAATTTAAAAAATCATCGGAAGTTTCTTCCTGTAAATTGTCAACCAGGTTCAATGCCGTATTGTAATCTTCTTTTATGATGTAATAGTCTATTAATGTGAGATAAATGGTTGGGTCATTTTCAAAATTACGTTTTAAATCTTCAACCGCATCTATATAATCCTGATTGCTTAGTTGTTGTGCTATCTGAATTTTTAAAATATGCAGAAACTTATGCTTTGACAGCTCTTCATCTTCGGTCAGGTTTGCCATAATATCGTATGCGTTTTGGGTATTTCCCGCTTTGATATCAATAAATACCTTAGAAAGTTTGTTGAATTTGGTATTGGTTTCATTTTGAAATAAATCAGACGAAAACGTAAAAACTCTTGCAAAAGTGCTGCTGAAATTTTCGCCCGACAGATACACATAAATATCATTAAACATAAACTCATCATCTTTTTTGATGATTCTGTACTCGTGATAGTTTATCCCAAAATCTGAACCAAACAACCTGAATAACAAGTAATATGTTTGTATATCAGGGTCGTACCGGTAATTCACAAAGTCATAAAAAGTCCCGTTTTCAACCTCCTGGATAATTTTGTACGGAAAATCGGAAATACCGTTGGTAATACCTTTTAAAAATCCTTTTTTATAATCTTCTGAGGATTCGCTGCCGTTTTCGAGAACTTTTATGCTGTTTACAATATATGATATGTCAAATTTTGACATATAACCTTCGGGGTTGTTTTCATGTATTTGATTTTGAATAAAATACCCTAATTCTTCGACCATTACGTCGTTTTCTTCAGATTCGGCGATTGTTAATTCCTGTGCATAAAGTGTAAGCGATGTAACGTAAAACAGGATGATAAAAAGTGCCGTATTTTTGGGAAGCATTATAAATGATTTTAGTATTTTGGCTAAATATATATACTTTTTTTGATGATTGATGCCAAACTTTTAGAATATCTTGAAAGCTATTTGACAGACGAGCGCAAAGAGCGTTTTAATGCGGTTTTATCACAGCGTACCAAACATTTTACCGTTGCCACAGAAGATGTGTATCAATTACACAATACAAGTGCGGTATTGCGTAGTTGCGATGTGTTTGGCATACAGGAAATTAATGTTGTTGAAGCCCGAAAAGGAAAACGTATAGACCGGGAAATTGCTATGGGTGCACAAAAATGGGTGGATATAAACAGGTTTTCCAATACCAAAGATTGCGTGGCGCATTTAAAACAAAGCGGATACCAAATTATAGCGACAACACCGCATACAAACGATTGTTTGCTGCATGAGTTTGACGTAACCAAAAAATCCTGCTTTTTTTTTGGTACCGAAGCCGATGGCTTATCTGAAGAAATCCTGAACATTGCCGATGGCTACCTCAAAATCCCGATGGTTGGTTTTACAGAGAGTTTAAACATATCGGTATCGGCAGCTATTATTTTGCAGTATGTTACTACAAAACTGCGGCAAACAGATGTAAACTGGCAGCTTACAGAACACGAACTTCTTGAAAAACGGCTCGACTGGGCAAAAAAATCAATTAAAAGCCACGACAAAATTATAGCGAGGTTTTATGAGGAATAGGTATTAGATGTTTGGTAATTAGATATATTAGCACTTGAAGATAACTAAAATTGAAGTGAAGCCTCAAACAAAAAGTTAAATATAACTTAAACCTGAATTTTGCTGTAAATCAACCATTATTTTAGCACGAAATTTTTTGTTTTATAATACGTTATAAATACGTACTTTTGCATTCTGTTTAAAAATTATGAAGAAGATTTTTTACACATTTTTAATAGTTATCCTGTTTTCATCTTGCAGCGAATACCAAAAAGCGCTTAAAAATGAAGATATCGCCGAAAAATTCAGAGTAGGTACAGAGCTTTATGATGCCGGCAAGTATGCAAAGGCAAACAGATTATTTGCGCAGATAGTACCGGGATACAGAGGAAAACCGCAAGCAGAAAAATTGATGTTTATGTATTCCAATTCATACTATATGATGAAAGATTACTATTTGTCAGGACATCAGTTTGAGCGTTTTGAGAGCGCGTATCCTAAGAGTGAAAAGGCGGAAGAAGCGTTATTTCTTTCAACAAAAAGCTATTACAAATTATCGCCGGTATATAGTAAAGAACAAAAAGAAACAGTTGAAGCCATTGAAAAGCTTCAGTTGTTTATCAATAAATACCCTAATTCACAATATCTTCCCGAAGCCAATGAAATGGTCAGAGAATTAGATTATAAGTTAGAAAAAAAGGCGTATGAAATAGCCAAGCTATACAATAAAATTGCTTATTATGAATCATCAGATTATGAAGCAGCTATCAAAGCATTTGATAATTTTTTGATTGAACATCCGGGGTCATCATTTAGAGAAGATGCTATGTTTTACCGGTTAGATTCGGCATATAAGCTGGCAATCAATAGTGTAGAGTATAAACAGGAAGCCCGTTTAAACACGGCAATAGGGTTTTACAACTCATTTATACGTGCTTATGCAACTTCTGAACATTCATCAGAAGCCAATAAGATGAACAGCGAAATGCAGGAAGCACTACAAAAATTTAATACAAAAAGTTAATTTTATATAGACAATGGATTTGAAAAAAAACAATGCTCCGGTAAGTACCATTACTTACAACAGAAATGAAGTAGATGCATCTACGGGTAATATCTACGAAGCTATATCTGTGATTGCAAGACGTTCTGAGCAAATTAACACAGATATCCGCAGAGAATTGGTGGACAAGCTTGAAGAGTTTGCTACTTACAATGACAGCCTTGAGGAAGTTTTTGAAAACAAAGAACAAATTGAGGTTTCTAAATTTTATGAAAAATTACCAAAACCTCATTCGTTAGCTGTGCAAGAATGGTTAAGTGACAAGATTTACTTCAGAAACACGGCAGACGACGTTCAAGAATAGCAGCATGTCAATTTTAAGCGGCAAAAACATATTGCTCGGCATCACGGCCGGTATTGCAGCTTATAAAACAGCTAACCTTGTCAGGTTATTTATAAAAGCAGGCGCAAACGTAAAGGTCGTTATGACGCCTGCTTCAAAAGACTTCATTACACCTTTAACCTTATCAACCTTATCAAAAAACCCTGTTCATTCATCGTTTACAAATGATGAAGATACCGTGCCTGCCGGTAAACAGGACGAAGCCGTGTGGAACAATCACGTAGAACTCGGGCTTTGGGCAGATGTGTTTGTCATTGCACCGGCAACCGCCAATACACTTTCAAAAATGGCAAACGGCGTGTGCGATAATCTTTTAATGGCAACCTACCTGTCGGCAAAATGCCCCGTGTATTTTGCGCCTGCAATGGATTTGGATATGTACAAGCATCCTTCAACCTTGCGTTCATTCAAGATTTTAAAAACCTTTGGAAATAGTATGATTCCTGCAACGAGTGGTGAGCTGGCAAGTGGTTTAATTGGCGAAGGCAGAATGGCGGAACCCGAAGATATTGTAGCATTCATTGAAAACGATATTATCAGCAAATTACCGTTAAAAGGAAAAAAAATGCTTATTACAGCCGGTCCAACGTATGAGGCTATCGATCCTGTACGTTTTATAGGTAACCATTCCAGCGGTAAAATGGGCTTTGAAATAGCAAAAGCAGCGGCAAATATGGGAGCCGAAGTTATTTTGGTTTCCGGACCCACACATGAGACAGCATCCCACAGTTTGATTACTATCATAAAAGTAACCAGTGCATTGCAGATGTATGAAGAAACCCGCAAGCATTTTGAAACTGTTGATGTAGTGATATTTTCTGCAGCTGTTGCCGATTATACGCCTAAATTTGTTTCAGACACCAAAATAAAAAAGAAAGAAGAAACGTTTACTATTGAACTGGAAAAAACCAAAGACATTTCAAAAGCATTGGGAGCTGTTAAAACCCATCAGTTTTTGGTAGGCTTTGCTCTCGAAACCAATAACGAGCTTGAAAATGCAAAGGCTAAACTTAAAACGAAAAATTCAGACCTTATTGTCTTAAATTCGCTCAATGATGCCGGTGCCGGTTTTGGCGGTTCAACAAATAAGGTTACATTTATAACCAATACAGGCGATGTAATACATCATGATTTAAAATCTAAAGCCGAAGTTGCATTAGATATACTCAATCAAATTATAAAACAGAGATATGCGTAATCTTATTTTAACAGCAGTTTTTTTATTTGGATACGGTACGTTTGCACAAGAACTTAACTGCGAAGTTGTAGTAAATGCACAAATGACAGGAAATGATAATGTTCAGGTGTTTAAAACCTTAGAACGCCAGTTAAGAGAGTTTGTCAACAATACGCAATGGACCAACAAAACCTATAAACCTCAGGAGCGTATAAACTGCAATATGGTTATTAATATTCAAAACTATAATAACGATATGTTTCAGGCAACTATACAGATACAATCATCCCGGCCGGTTTTTAATTCAACATACAGCACACCGGTTTATAATTATAACGACAGGGATTTTACGTTTCAGTATCTGGAGTTTCAAAATATGGTATTTAATCCCAATCAATACGAATCTAATCTGGTCTCGGTAATTGCATATCATGTTTATATGATTTTAGGATTGGATGCCGATACGTTTGCTCAAAACGGTGGTGATGAACACTTTAGACAGGTTCAGAATATTACCAACTATTCACAGCAAAGCAATTTTAAAGGCTGGAAACCGGAAGACGGTTTGCAATCCCGTTTTGCGCTGATTGATAATATGCTGTCGCCAACATTCAGAGAATTCAGAACCGTGATGTACAACTACCACATACAAGGTTTGGACACTATGGCAGATAATGTAAAAAAAGGAAAAGAAGCAGTTGCAGGAGTATTTCCGATTTTAAGGGAAATGAACAATAAACGTCCCAATTCATTTTTATTACGCGTATTTTTTGATGCAAAAGCCGATGAAATCGAACAGGTTTTTAGTGATGGTCCAAGCGTGAATGTTACAGATACTATTGATATTTTAAACCGAATTGCCCCAACACACGCTTCAAAATGGCGTAATATTAATTTTTAGACACGAATTTCACTAATTTTCACAAATTAACGCCAATTAGTGTTAACTGAAAACTGCGACTGAAAACTGTGACTAAAAACTGAATGCTAAAAAAATGCTCACCTCGCTATCTATAAAAAATTACGCACTCATTGATGAGCTTCAAGTAAAGTTCACCAATGGGTTAACCATTATAACAGGCGAAACCGGTGCGGGAAAATCCATATTGCTTGGCGGCTTGTCGTTGATTCTCGGTAAACGTGCAGATTTGAGCAGCATAAAAAACACTTCCGAAAAATGTGTTATTGAAGCCGTGTTTGATATTGCCAACTATAATTTAAGACCATTTTTTTCGGCAGAAGATTTAGATTACGAGCCGCTTACCATTATACGCCGTGAAATATTACCATCGGGAAAATCCCGGGCATTTATTAACGATACGCCGGTTAATCTCGAAAGTTTACAACTGCTGGGCGAAAAACTTCTGGACATCCACTCGCAACATCAAACATTGCAGCTTACCAATGACGATTTTCAGTTTCAGGTCATTGATGCACTGGCAGATAATCACGGGAATTTACAGGACTATGCACTTAGCTTAAAAACCTGCAAAACGCTCGAGAATGAGTTAAAACAGTTGCAGCAAGCCAAACAGGAAGCAATAAAAGAGTACGATTACAATGCTTTTTTACTTAAAGAGCTTGAAGATGCAAAATTGACCGAAGGCGAATTCAATTTGCTGGAAGAAGAATATGAAACACTTAATAATATTGAAGATATCAAAACCCGGTTATCGTATTCGCACCAGTTATTGAGTGATGATGCGGTTGGAATTTTAACGGGATTGACCGAAATTAAAAACCAGTTGTCAAAACTTTCGGGTTATACTGCGGCATACAAAGACATTTATGAGCGCACCAACAGCAGCCTGATTGAGTTGCAGGATGTATTTGCCGAACTGGAAAACCTTCAGGAGCAGTTAGAAGCCGATCCAAACAGGCTGGAAGTAGTTAATACAAAACTTCAAATACTTCATAATTTGATGCTTAAACATTCGGTTTCAGATGATTCAGAATTAATCAAAATTAAAACCGAATTAAGCCTTAAAGTTTCCAATACCGAAAATTTAGACCGGCTAATTTCAGAAAAAGAAAAAGAAATAGCAGAAGTAAAAAAACAATTGGATAATGTTTCAAAAGTCATTCATGACAAACGCATTAAGATAATTCCGGTTTTAACTTCACAGCTCGAAGCCATGTTGTCAGCCTTAGGAATGCCAAATGCTAAGTTTCAGGTAGAATTGCAAGCAGTAAACACCTATCATTACAACGGAAAAGATGTGTTGTCTTTTCTGTTTTCGGCAAATAAAGGCGGAAACTTTAATGAGCTGAAAAAATCGGCATCGGGTGGCGAATTATCTCGTATCATGCTGGCTATTAAGTGTATTCTTTCAAAATATATACAACTGCCAACCATCATGTTTGATGAGATTGATACCGGGGTTTCTGGCGAAATTTCAAACAAAATGGCGGGAATCATGCAGCAAATGAGTAAAAATATGCAGGTGTTTACCATAACGCACTTGCCACAAATAGCCGCAAAAGGCGATACACATTTTAAAGTGTTTAAGCAAGATGTAAACGATAAAACCCAAACCCGGCTCAAAAAATTATCGCCCGATGAACGTATTGTCGAAATAGCGCAAATGCTTGGCGGCAGTAACATTTCGAGCTCTGCAATGGAGCATGCCAGACAATTATTAAATTAATTTTGTAAGTTTATAATTCACGATTTACAAAAATTAGGCTTATTTTTGAGAGTTGAGAGTTATGAGTTGAGACCGAAGCCTGTCATTGCTTCGCCGGTTCGGCTATCGCCTCGTGCCCGATTGTAGTGAAGTGCAGTGTAACGGAACGGAACGAAATAGAGGAAACCTAACGAAGTGGTTCAGCGAAGCTAATTTAACGAAGGAGGAAATCTAATAGATGCCTCGAATTCCTCGGCATGACAACCGTAACCAATAACACAATTATGAGTTAAAAATTAAGAATTAACAATTTTGGAGGCTGAGGCTCTCGAAGCCACAATTAACCAATAACAATAAACCAATAACCAAACATTATGTCATACAATTTATTGAAAGGAAAACGAGGAATCATATTTGGAGCTTTAGATGCCAATTCTATAGCTTGGAAAACCGCCGAACGCGTTCATGAAGAAGGCGGCACATTTGTTTTAACAAACGCGCCGATTGCTATGCGTATGGGGCAGATTAACGAGTTGGCAGAGAAAACGGGTTCACAAATTATTCCGGCAGATGCCACATCAACAGAAGATTTAGAAAAATTAGTAGCGCAGTCTGTGGAGATTTTAGGCGGAAAACTGGATTTTGTACTGCATTCTATCGGGATGTCTATTAATGTGAGAAAAGGAAAACACTATACAGACCAAAATTACGAATGGACACAAAAAGGTACCGATGTATCGGCAATGTCATTCCACAAAGTCATGCAGACACTTTATAAAGCCGATGCCATGAACGAGTGGGGAAGCATTGTGGCGTTGACCTATATGGCGGCACAGCGCGTGTTCCCTGATTATAACGATATGGCAGACAACAAAGCCTATCTTGAAAGTATAGCACGCAGCTTCGGGTATTTCTTTGGCAGAGATAAAAAAGTACGTGTCAATACCATTTCGCAATCGCCAACACCTACCACGGCAGGACAGGGCGTAAAAGGATTTGACGGCTTTATAGCCTATGCCGATAAAATGTCGCCGCTTGGTAATGCCACAGCGTTAGACTGTGCAAACTATACCGTAACCTTGTTTAGCGATTTGACAAGACGCGTAACCCTGCAAAACCTGTATAACGATGGAGGTTTTAGCAATATGGGTGTAAGTGATGCCGTCATGGAAACATTTACAAGAGAATAGTAAGAAACTGTTTAAATTTGTTCAAATCATAGTTGTTTTCTGTAGCTGTCGGAATGGCAAAGCAATGACAAGCTTCGTTCCGTAATGACAAAAAAATATTTTTTTGAAATTTAAACAGTTTCTAAGCACAACGTAGATAATATAAAACATCCCGAAAACCTTTATTCATAAGGCTTTCGGGATGTTTTATATCTAATTGGCTTAAAGAAAATCATGTATTTTACCGATACAAAACGACTTTTGTCGATAAGTTAAAATATTAACATATATGTTAAAAGAATATTAATAAATTACACTCTTATAGCTTTTATTTATTAACTAATTAATTTAAAATTTATGAGAAAAATTACTTTTTGGCTTTGGGCATCGTGCTGCTTTGCTTTTTTGTGGCAGAGTCATGCGCAAACTTTAAATGAAAACGCAGACTGGCCTAATGCAGCCTGGACAGTTACAGGAGATTATAATTCAATACCTACTGCGTTTGAGGCAGACCCTAGGGTTACTCCTAATTTTGCGTTTGATGACGATGATGCAGGCTCCGGACATGAAGACAATATTGCTGCAGAATCACCGGTTATAGATTTAACTGCTGCTCATGCAGCCGGCGAAATATGGCTCTACGTTACAGCAGACTATGGATATAGATTATTAAACACTACAGAGTTACTTCGTTTTGAATATTGGGACGCAGATGCTTCGGCATGGGCAGCGTGGGGTGAAAAAATCCCGGCGAATTATACAGCTACAACAATTAATGATAATTTCTGTACTATCCCAAAAACGAACATTACGACTTCATTATTGGATATTGCAGGGTTTACGGCTACACAATTATCCGGTTTCAGATACAGAATTTATTTTGATGATAATGTAAACGGTATCGGATGGGTATGGGGATTCTGTTTTGATTCGCCAACAATATATTCGGCAACACCGCCAACAGATATTTTGGATTATTATAACCTGCAATGGCCGGCTGCCGGCACCATAGAAGCAGGTCAAGAATATAACGTATATGCACAAGCCTATGAGGCGGGATTGACAGATGAGGTTTCCGGTCAGGCACCGGGTATTGAAGCATGGATAGGATACAGCACAGCCGATACAGACCCAAGCGGAGCAGACTGGATATGGGTTGATGCCGCTTTTAATGTTGAAGCTGGTAATAATGATGAGTATATGCTTAATTTGGGTTCGCAAATCTCGACAGCAGGAACCTATTATTATGCAAGCCGCTGGAGGTTAAATGGCGGCTTTTACACCTATGGTGGCATACAGGCAGACGGCTCTTACGGTGGCGCTTGGGGTGAAGACAACAATGGCTCGGGAGTGCTTACGGTCACCGGACCGGCAAATGACGATTGCTCAGGAGCCATTTCATTAACAGTTAATGATGATTATAATTGTGCTGTGGTAACCCCGGGCACAACTCAGGGTGCTACTGCTTCGGGCGTTGACGAAGCGGCATGTTCGGGTACAGAAAATGATGATGTCTGGTTTTCGTTTGTGGCTACCAGTGTGACACATCGCATTTCATTAACAAATGTTACCGGTTCTACAACAGATTTATACCACTCGTTATGGACAGGATCGGACTGTGGTTCTCTGGCTTTGGTTCCCGGTACTTGTTCCGACCCTAATACGAGTAATCCTACAGGTCTTGAAATAGGAGAGACTTACTATGTGAGAGTTAATTCTTGGGCTGCTACTGCACATTCTGTCAATTTCAATATTTGTATAGGGACACCTCCTACATGTTATGTGCCTACCGGATTAAATGCAGATTCAGCTTTGGATACAGCGCAGGTTTCATGGACGGCACCAACTTTAGGCAACGTGCCGGAAAGTTATAACTGGGAAGTTCAGCCTCAGGGTGTGTCACAAGGAACACCCGGCGCAATCGATTCCGGATCAACATCCGGTACTTCCGATACGGTAAATGGATTGACCCCGGAAACAGTTTATGATTTGTATGTGCAGTCAAACTGTGGAGGTGGTGACTTGAGTGCTTGGGCAGGGCCATATTCTTTCTCAACATTATGGCCGGATCCTGCTTGTGGAGGCTATTTTTATGATTCAGGAGGGTCTGCGGGTAATTATTCAACCAGTGAGAGTACAACAACAACTATCCATCCCGATGTAGCTGGTCAGGCTGTTACAATCACCTTTACCTATGTAGATATAGAAACGGCAACAGGTGCAGGTACTCAAGCCGGATGTTGGGATTATCTGACCATTTATGACGGCCCCGATACATCATCACCGGTTTTGGCGCAAACCTTATGTGGTGAAGAAAGTGGTGACGGTGGCGTACCAAGTGTAGCATCAAGTGAACTTAATATAGGGGACTCATTTACATCAACCCATGAAACAGGTGCTTTAACAATTGTATTTACTTCTGACTCTTCAGTAGTAGAATCCGGATGGGTAGCAGAAGTTTCATGTGCTACAATGTCAATAGGAGACGTAAACGAAAATAATTTCTTTACCTACTATCCAAACCCTGTTAAAAACACCTTAACATTAAATGCGCAAAACCTTATTAAAAATGTAGCGGTGTATAACATGTTAGGACAAGAAGTATTAAGAGTGCTTCCAAATGCTGTAAGCAGTGTTGTTGATATGGCATCATTACAAACAGGTACTTACTTTGTAAAAGTAACTGTTAACGATACCACAGAAACTATACGCATTATTAAGCGATAATTTGATAAAAAACTGATATTGTTTAAAAAAGCACTCCGCAAGGAGTGCTTTTTTTATTAACAAAACAGTGTTTTAGCGACAAAACAAGTAGTTTATCGATTAGTTAAAAAACAGGCTGTTAATGTTAAAATAATATTAATAAATTGTACCCTTATAACTTTTTTTATTAACTAATTAATTCAATCTTAAATTATGAAGAAAATTACAGTATTATTATTTGCATTTGTCTGTTCTGCATTGTGTTGGCAGGTAAATGCGCAGTGTAATTACACAATTGAACTCTCTGATGCTTTTGGTGACGGGTGGAATGGCGGCACTATCGACGTTCTTGTTGACGGAGTTGTTGTTTTGGATGATGTAACAATATCCGAAGAACAAGAGGATTATGCTTCTTATTCATTTGCCGTTGAAACAGGATCTGATATCACAACTATTTACTCAGCAGGTGATTGGTCTGATGAAAATGGGTATAGAATATTGGATGTTTCCGGTACAGAAGTTTTTGAAAGCAACTGGTTGGCTTGGTCTGGCCCTCCTGTTAATATAACTACAGGTACTATAACAGCTTCGTGTCCTAGTTGTACGCAGGTAACGATTGCGTCTTCAACAGTTGTTGAAGATTGTGACAATTTTCAATTTAGCGTAGATGTTGATGTAACTTCTGCGGGAGATGCAACACATATATCAAACGGTACAGATACCTGGGCTATAAGTGGTACAGGTGTAGTAACCGTTGGTCCTTTTGCAGTTGGTAGCTCTCAAACACTTACAGTTGTCCATAGTGATACAGATTGTAATTTTTCTTTAGGAAACATTACTTATGCTTGCCCTCCAAGCAATACTACCTGTGCAGATGCTACAACTGTTAGTTGTGGGGAAACCATTAATGGGACTTCTGTTGGTTCAACAGGAGTATCTGAGGATTTGGGTTGTCCTACTATAGGAGTTAATGGTGTTTGGTACACCTTTACAGGAACCGGAGGTGATATTACAGTAACAACTACTGCAAGTTTTGACCACAGAATGGGTATTGCAAGTGGTGACTGTGGTTCACTAAGCAATATTATTTGTAGAGATCTTTCAACAGGGGCAGAGGTTCATACAATTCCATCAACAACTTTAGGAGAAACCTATTATGTTTATATAGCTCATTACCAATCAGGTAATACAACTACGGGTACTCATAGCATTACGGTAACATGCGCCTCTACAGATACTTTAGATTATTATAACCTGCAATGGCCGGCAGCCGGCACCATAGAAGCAGGTCAAGAATATAACGTATATGCCCAGGCGTATCAGGCAGGATTGACCGATGTGACTTCCGGTCAGGCACCGGGTATTGAAGCATGGATAGGGTACAGTACAGCTGATACAAACCCAAGCGGAGCAGGCTGGACATGGGTTGCTGCCACTTTTAATGCAGAAGTAGGTGACAATGATGAATATCAGGCTCAGATAGGTTCTGCCAGACCAGTCGGTACTTACTACTATGCCAGCAGATTTAGATACAATAATGGACCATTTACCTATGGAGGTATCCAGGCAGACGGCTCTTATGGAGGTCAATGGGGTAATGACAATAATATATCCGGTGTTTTAACTGTTACACCACCACCACCTCCTGTAAATGATGAGTGTTCAGGAGCTATAACCATTGCTTGTGGTAATACATATACCGGTAGCACTACAGCAGCAACTCCGGAAAGCCCGGATCCCGGTACTTGTACTACTACAGCAGGAACTGCCGGTGCGGTTTGGTTTACTTTTGTAGGTGCAAACTCTAATGATGCCGGTGCGGCTAATGGTACTGCGGGAGACACAGTTACTTTAAGTTTGGAAGGTTCTGCTTTTGATACAAAAATAAGAGTTTATAGCGGTGCATGTGGTGACTTTACCTGTGTGGCAGGTAATGATGACAATGCTGCTGAAGGAGGACCGGGAGGATCTTGGTCTTTAATAGGGTTCGATACAACTGTAGGAACAACATATTATGTTTTAGTTCATGGATGGAATACCAGTGCCGGAAATTATAATCTGGCAGTTTCTTGCGTTGCGCCACCGGAAGAAGCGCCTGAGTGTGCCACCAATCTTGTAGCTGCATTAGGAGATTGCGGGAATAGCAACACAGTGTTGTCTTGGGACGCGGTTGACGGTGCGGACGGTTACTATGTAACGGTTGGGACAACTCCGGAAGGCAATGATGTATTGGACAATGAAGACGTAAGCGGTACATCAGTATCTGTTGCTCAAGAGGCAAGCACTGCGTATTACTGGACAGTTACTCCTTACAATGTTGTAGGTTCTGCTGCGGACTGTGCAAAAGAAAACTATACTACCGACGATACGGTGTGCTACTGTGATGCGGGTGCCACTTCTACAAGTTTTGAGAAGATTGGTAATGTGACGCTTACCAATGCTACAACCTTGGTCGAGGTTATAAATAATGACTCATCAAGTACGACAGGCTATGAAGACTTTACGGATGTTGTAGGTAATGTCAACTTAGGCGGAACATATGATTTCTCTGCGTCGTTTACAGGTACTTCATATCCTGTTGATCAGGTAATAGTATGGATAGACTTTAACCAAGATGGTGATTTTGATGATGAAGGTGAAGAGGTACTTGCTACTGAAATAGGAATTTCACCATGGGAAGGAGAAATAGCAATTCCTTCAACTGCACCACTTGGGCAAACACGTATGAGAATACGCCTTCTTGATACAGACTTAACTCCTAACTTTACGCCTTGTGGAAATTCTGGTTTTGGTCAGGTTGAAGATTATACCTTAAATATAGGGCCAACATTATCTTTAGGTAATGTTACCGACACCGGCTTTACCTATTTCCCTAACCCTGTTAAAAACACGTTGAGCTTAAGCGCGCAAAACGCTATTCAAAATGTGTCTGTTTACAACATGTTGGGACAAGAAGTGTTAAGAACAGCCCCTAACACTGTTACAAGTGAAGTTAATATGTCGGGCTTACAAGCCGGTGCTTACTTTGTAAAAGTAACCATCAATGATACAACAGAAACTGTAAGAATTATCAAGCAATAAGCCTTGTAAAGTTTCTGATTAACATGAAAACCCGTTGCGAAAGCAGCGGGTTTTTTTTTGTCATTCCGAACGGACTCTGAGCTTGTCGAAGAGGTAGTTGAGGAATCTTTCTGTCATTGCTTCGCCGGTTCGGCTATCGCCTCGTGCCCGATTGTAGTGCAGTGTAACGAAACGAAACAGAGGAAACCTAACGAAGTGGTTCAGCGAATCTAATCTATGAAAAGTATTATAATCTTAGATGTCTCGACAGGCAGGCTCGACATGACAAACGAAATATGCTGTCATTCCGAACGGACTCTGAGCTTGTCGAAGAGGTAGTTGAGGAATCTCTCTGTCATTGCTTCGCCGGTTCGGCTATCGCCTCGTGCCCGATTGTAGTGCAGTGCAACGAAACGAAACAGAGGAAATCTAACGAAGTGGTTCAGCGAAGCTAATCTGTCCTGAACGGATGGGCAGGTATAAAATTCACGTTAAAATATTAAAATAAAGTCCTGTATTTCAAGTAGATTCTTCGTTCCTCGGAATGACTAACAACAGTACGGTTGATATATCCGGTTTACAAACTGTTGCTTACTTAGTAAAAGTAACGGTTAATGTGTAGGTACAAAAACTATGTGTATTATTAAAAATTAAAGAATAATAATCATTAATTATACTATTCGCAAAAAAAATAAGATAAATGTAATATTGTTTGATTTTTTTATGAAAAACAAGCGGGTTTGTAGTATTGTAAGTGATTTTTTTGTACATTGTGTGTTAATTAATCTTAAAAACACTTTATTTATGAAAAAAATTACATTATTTCTTTTTTCTATGTGTCTTGCTGTCTTTACCTGGCAAGGTAATGCACAGTTTACGTTTCCACCGGCAGGCCCTGTAAATGTGCCGGGTGGTGTAGCAGGAACGCAAACCGTCAGTATAAATGATGCAGCAAATTCTGCCGGTGTGCCAGCGGGTACCTATCCAAACTTTATCATAACCGTAAGCTGGAGTGACACAGGTTTTGGTGATACCGCTTGGTCAATTGAAGCAGGAGTTGACGTAGTTACAGCAGAAGGGACTGTGCTTGTTGGACCTCCACCAACGTCCGGAGGTGCAAATAGTTCAGCTTCGACTACACTCACATTTTCCGGAAATTTTGCCGGTAGTGGTTATGACCCCACTGTAGATGGTACATTTGACTTGGTATTATATCAAGATTATACAAATTCAGAAGCAATATGGGACAATATTACGGTACAGATTATACCTTCAATGGAAGCACCTGAATGTGCTACTGCTCCTATAACTCCTGCGGATGCCGAGACCGGTGTTGATGCAGATGGATTTACTTTAAGCTGGACAGCTCCGGCATCAGGACCTGCTCCTACGTCCTACAATATATATGTAGGAACGGATCCCGGAACACTTGAATTGGTATTTGAAGGAGTGGAAGAAACAGAAATAGAAGTTACAGCCGGTTATGATACAACATATTACTGGCAGGTAAGGCCTGTAAATATAAACACAGAGGCAACAGGTTGCCCTGTATGGAGTTTTACAACAGATATATGTACCATCTGTCCGGCAAATGATGATTGTGGCAATGCAACAAGTATTGTACAAGAAACAGGTATAGTAACTGCAGCGGAAGCTACTCCAACAGCAGGGACAATTGAAAATGCAACGAACTCTGGTTTGCCTGCCGAGACATGTGCTGGTTGGACTGGTACTGCTAATGATGATGTTTGGTATTCATTTGTAGCATTAACTGAAACGGTTAATATTACTTATGAAGCAACCGGAACAGCTTTTGATATGGTTATTCAGTTATATTCCGGTGTATGTGGTTCGTTAGTTGTTGAAGACTGTGCGGATGCTACTGTAACAACACCACCAATTGTTGAAGAAATTCAAGCAACAGGTCTAACAGTAGGGGATACTTATTATACAAGAATATATCAGTATGGCACGGCCACAACTACCGGTAAATCTTTTAATGTGAAAATATGGTCGCCTGAGATATTATCTGTTGATGATTTTAACAACAATGGGTTTACATATTTCCCTAACCCTGTTAAAAACACATTACAGTTAAATGCACAAAGCAACATACAGAATGTGTCTGTCTTTAACATATTAGGTCAGGAGGTTTTAAGAACCGCTCCTAATAGAATAGATAGCGAACTTGATATGTCAAGCTTACAAACCGGTGCTTACTTTGTAAAAGTAACCATCAATGACAGAACAGAAACTGTAAGAGTAATTAAACAATAAAATATTCTATTTAGAATTTTCAAAAGCCGCTCCCGAGACTTCGGGAGTGGCTTTTGTCTTTTATTTAATTACCTTTGCTTTATATGGAAACATTGTACTTTTCTTTTGTTATCCCCGTGTTCAACAGACCCGATGAGGTTGGTGAGCTCTTGTATAGTTTTACAAAGCTTGAAGGTGATTTTCAATATGAGATTGTAATTATAGAAGACGGCTCAACCATAGCATCAAAAGATATAGTTGATGGTTATTCGGGAAAATTAAATATTAGTTATCATTACAAGAAAAACACAGGTCCCGGAGATTCCAGAAACTACGGAATGACAAAAGCGCAAGGCAATTATTTTATCATTTTGGATTCTGATTGTTTGCTGCCGCCACAGTATTTGACAGAAGTAAACAATAGACTGCAAACTCACTATGTTGATTGTTATGGTGGCCCCGATGCGGCGCATTCATCGTTTACAAATATTCAAAAAGCTATCAATTTTTCGATGACGTCGTTTATTACCACCGGTGGTATTCGGGGCGGAAGACAATCAGATGATAAGTTTCAACCCAGAAGTTTTAATATGGGATTGTCAAAGGCGGCTTTTGAAACTTCGGGCGGCTTTGGGGTTATTCATCCCGGCGAAGACCCCGATTTATCCATAAGGCTGCATAAACTGGGCTTTAAAACAATGCTTTTCAACAACGCATTTGTATATCATAAACGCCGCGTTTCGTGGGAAAAATTTTACCAACAGGTACATAAATTTGGCTTGGTACGACCAATCATCAATAGTTGGCATCCCGAAACCGAACGCTTCCTGTTTTGGTTTCCGGCGTTATTCTTTTTAGGATTTATGACAGCCGTGTGTTTGTCGCTTTTTGGGTGGTATTTACCAATAATGGTGTATGCCGTTTATTTTGTTATTGCATTTTTTATGGCGTTTTGGCAATCAAAAAGCGTAATTGTTGCAGTATTGTCCATAGCTGCTGTGTGTATCCAGTTTTTTGGATATGGCTATGGATTTTTAAAATCTACATTTTATATTAAACTGCTGAAACGCCAACCGGAAAAACAGTTTCCAAAACTATTTTTTAAGAACTGATGAATGTTATAAAATCAAAAATCATAAAATCAATTAAGAACAAGAAACTCAATGTATTTGTTTTCTTTTTCTTGCTGGCATTCTTTTTTTTAATTATAGTTAAATTATCAAATAGTTATACAGAAACGGTTCAGCTGCGTGTGGTAATAAAAAACCTTCCTCAGGAGCATAAAGTATTTGTTGACAGTAATCAAACAATAGCTGTGAAAATCAAAGCACACGGTTTCAAACTACTGTCTTTAAGTGTTTTTAAGCCTCGCCTTGTCATCGATTTTAAAACAGATATTGTACTGAATAACAACAGTTATGTGTGGTCGTCAAACCACTCGATGCAAAACATTGTCACGGCTTTGGGTAATGTTAGCGAAATCGTTTTGGTACAACCCGATTCGCTTGTGTTTTCATTTGAAACTATGACCGTAAAAAAAATCCCTGTAATTTTTAATAGTGATATAAAAATGCTTCCGGGATATGATATATCGGGCGATATTGCGGTAAGCCCCGATTCTGTAATTGTTGTAGGTTCAAGCAGGCACGTATCAGAAATTAATGACATTTCAACCCGGATTTTAAAATTAAAGGATGTACATTCAGATTTTAAATATGTAATAGGCATACATCCATCTGAAAATTTACGGCAATTGGATTTGTCCCATGAACATGTGGAAATATCTGCAAAAGTGGAAAAATATACCGAAGGTATTTTTGATATTCCCGTAACGGTTACAAATTTGCCCGATACCTTACGTATCAGTGTTTTTCCAAAAACAATTTCTGTAGCATATTATGTAAGCCTTGAAAATTACAAATACATCAAGCCTTCCGGTTTTAAGATAGAGTGTGATTATAACACCATTTTAAATACAGAGCAAACATTTTTGATACCGGAACTTGTTCAATATCCCGAACAGGTGAAACGCACAAGGCTTAAAAACAGTAAGGTAGAATTTATTTTAATACGGTAACATGGCAAAAGTAATAGGACTTACAGGCGGAATAGGCAGCGGAAAATCTACGGTAGCCAAGATGTTTGAAAATCTGGGCGTTCCGGTTTATATTGCAGACGAGCGTGCAAAATTGCTGATGGATACTTCTGCCGAAATAAAACAGCAGCTCATAGCGCTATTTGGTGACAGTGCATACACGGTTCAGGGACTTGACAGGGCTTTTATTGCTTCAAAAATATTCAGTAATAAAGAACTTTTGACAAAGATGAATGCTATTGTGCACCCTAAAGTTGGCGAAGATTTTAATGACTGGCTTACACAACAAAAAACACCATATATTATAAAAGAAGCCGCCATAATTTTTGAAAACAATCAACAAGCATACTACGATTATATTATAACGGTAACATCTCCGGTAAACGAGCGTATAAAACGGGTTGTAAAACGCGATAAAAAATCGGAAGAGCAAATAAAAGCAATCGTAAACAACCAGCTTACGGATGAAGAAAAAATTAAACTATCTGATTTTGTTATTGTTAACAAGCGGCTTGATGATACCCGAAAGAAGGTAGTAAAACTTCATAAAAAACTTTTAAAACTTATAGAGTCTGTCTAAATTTTATTTATTGGCTTTCTTATGATGATTTTTGGCTGCGACTTTGTTAAATTTTAATACAATAGCTCTGCTATTCTATAAAAATTTGTCTTGTCTCGCTCAAAAACCCTTTAATAATAAATCTCAAAAACAAAACTTAGATAAACTCTGATAAAACCTGAATTTTAACATTTTTGTTAATGTAAGGTTAAAGCAGACGACTGCTAAATGTTAAAATGTTAAATTTGAACGATGGGTAAAAAGCTATTCATTATGTTGGTGGTTTTGATGAGTTTGTCACTCATCGGGATTATTTTCGTTCAGGTTTACTTTATTGATAAAAGTTTGACCAACGAAGAAAAACAGTTCACATTGAACGTTAAACGTTCTATAAGTTATGTGTCCAATACCATACAAAATGACGAAATAGACAGGTACTACAATGCCGGGATGTACAAACTGAGCCAACACATTGAGGAAGGCGGAAAACCTGATACAACCTTTATAAAACAACTGTCTATTAACCGTCAGGATGATACCGCCAACCAAACCATTGTATATAGTAATGGGATTCTGGAAGAAAGCTTTAAAGTGCCGTCAATGTTCTTTGATATTAGTTTAGACAGTATAAGCTTAAACCTTATTTCGAGTCAAAAATCAATTAAAATTTATGAAACAAAATCTATTGACGGAAGCATAAATTTAAGCCCGGAGCAAGAGTTTGTAACCTTCTCAAATCTTGATGATATTTCAAAAAAGATGTTTAAGGAAGGTATAAAATTTCAATTGGATTACCTGCCTATATACAAACGCATAACAGCCGATGAAATTAAAAGACGGTTGGCGTTGAAGCTCAATAATGAAGGCATAGACATCGATTTTGAATTTGCGGTTTATGACAATGATATGGCAACCAAAGTGCAGTCAAGTAATTTTGAATTTGATAATGAAACCACTTACGGAATCCCCATATTTACAAGTGAAAACAATGCCAGCAGATACAAGCTGTATGTAAATTTTCCTGAGAGAAACAAATTTTTGTTTTCGTCCTTATTGGGTATGACCATGTTATCTGTTTTATTTACGCTTATCATCATCCTGGCATACACAAGTGCTATATACCAGTTGATAAAGCAACGTCAGATTTCTCAAATCAAGACAGACTTTATCAACAATATGACACACGAGTTTAAGACACCCATAGCAACTATAAACCTTGCTCTGGATGCCATAAAGAACCCTAAAATAGTTGGCGATCAGGAAAAAGTAGCACGCTACCTGAAGATGATTAAAGATGAAAACAAACGTATGCACGCACAGGTTGAAAACGTACTTAGAATATCTAAACTTGAAAAAAACGAATTAAATATAGGTAAAGAACGGGTAAAACTACATGATTTAATTGAAGATGCCATAACGCATGTAGAATTAATGGTCGAAGATCGCCGGGGCTATGTAAAATGTCATTTTAACGCTCAAAAATCATCGGTGCTGGCAAATGAAACTCACTTTACCAATGTAATTGTAAATATATTGGACAATGCCATTAAGTATTCTGATGATGTGCCAAAAATTGATGTTATCACAGAAAACGCAGGCAATAACATCCTGTTGAAAGTTACAGATCAAGGTAACGGAATGTCAAAACAAGTACAAAAGCGCATTTTTGAAAAGTTTTACAGAGAACATACAGGAAACGTACATAACGTTAAAGGTCACGGCTTAGGCTTGGCTTACGTTAAGCGAATAGTAGAAGACCATCAAGGTCACATATCAGTAGAAAGTGAAAAAGGAAAAGGCAGCACTTTTATAATTAAGCTGCCATTAATATCATAAAATTATGGAAGAAACAAATAAAAAAATTCTGTTAGTAGAAGATGATCCGAATTTTGGAACCGTATTAAAAGACTATTTGACCATGAATGACTATGACGTTGTTCATGCAAAAAACGGTATGGAAGGTTTTGAAAAGTTTAAAAAAGGCGATTATGATTTATGTATTCTGGATGTGATGATGCCTTATAAGGACGGATTTACCCTTGCTAAAGAAATACGCGAGAAAAATACCGAAGTGCCTATAATTTTCTTAACCGCAAAAGCCATGAAAGAAGACGTGCTTAAAGGTTATAAAGTAGGAGCAGACGACTATCTTAACAAGCCTTTTGACAGCGAAGTCTTACTGATGAAAATTAAAGCCATCATGCAGCGTAAAGCTACCGAAACAGTAGCAGACAGCAAGCAGTTTGAATTTAAAATAGGAAATTTTGAATTAAACTCAAAACTTCGTTTTTTAAGATATAAAGGCGAAGAACCGGTAAAGTTATCACCAAAAGAAAACGAACTGCTGCGTATGCTGGCGTTACACGAAAACGATTTGATGCCGCGTGAGTTAGCGTTAACCAAAATTTGGAGAGACGATAATTACTTTACATCACGAAGTATGGATGTATATATCGCCAAGCTGCGTAAATACTTAAAACTTGACGAGAATGTTGAAATTTTAAACATTCACGGCGAAGGTTTCAGGCTGGTAGTCAATCAAGGCGTATAACTGCCTGAGTTTATCATACAAAAAAAGCCTATCAATTTGATAGGCTTTTCTTTTCTCTAAAAATATTGAAATATTAGATAACTTTTACGTTTACTGCGTTCAATCCTTTTTTTCCGTCTTGTAAATCGAATTCAACTGCATCACCTTCACGAACTTCATCGATTAAACCTGAAACATGCACAAAATGTTCTTTGTTGTTTCCATCTTCTGTAATGAATCCAAAACCTTTTGAATCATTGAAGAATTTTACTGTACCTTTATTCATAATAAATATTAATGTTAATTAAGGTGCAAATGTACTGTTAATTAATTGAAATACAGGTTATTTTATTTTTTTATTTTATTTTTATTTCAAAAACGTCTTTCAATGCCTTTGTGTTCAATGTGTTGAATAATATTTTCAACCGGGTCAAGATAATCAAACCAGGTAATATTTGGGTCTTTTTTAAACCAGGTAAGCTGCCGTTTTGCAAATCGGCGTGTATTTTTCTTTATTTCTGATACGGCAAAATCCAAAGTCCATTCGCCATTTAAATACTTAAAAAGTTCGCTGTAACCAACGGTGTTTAACGCATTCAAATGCTGATGATGTTGTAATGACGTTACTTCATCAAGCAATTCGTCGCTCACCATTTGGTCAACACGTTTGTTAATCCGGTCGTAAATAACGGTTCTGCCGGCAGTTAAACCAATGCTTACGGTGTTAAAAAAACGTTTTGGTTTTTCCTTATTCAAAAAACCAGAATAGGGTAGCTGCGTGCCAATACAAATTTCCAAAGCTCTGATAACTCTGTGCGGATTGTCAATGGCAATGGTTTGGTACGATTGTAAATCCAGCTGTTTTAACTGTTCTTGTAAGGATTCTAAACCTTCAGATACTAATCGTGCATTTAAATCTTCACGAATGGTAGCATCTACATTGGGAAAATCATCCAAACCTTTGGTTACGGCATCCACATACAATCCCGAGCCGCCAACCATTACCACCACATCATTTTTCTTAAAAAGAACCTCCAAAAGATGAAGCGCATCTTTTTCAAAAGCACCTACATTGTAGGATTCCTGTATGGATTTATGATGAATAAAATGATGCTTTGCCTGTGATAATTCTTCCGCTGTTGGCACCGCTGTGCCAATATGCATTTCTTTAAAGAACTGTCTGGAATCGGCAGAAATAATTTCGGTGTTATAATGGTTTGCCAGTTTAATTGCTAAAGCCGTTTTCCCGATGGCCGTTGGTCCAATAACAGAAATAAGTGTTTTAGTTGTCATCTTCAAGTTTATGTCCGCATTTTCTGCAATATTTGGAATCGTTCATGATGATATCTGTACCACAATTGCCACATGAACTATCGGTTTCGTTAAACTTTCGTTTACTTGCATACGAGTATTCGGCAGTTACAATTCCTGTAGGTACCGCAATAATGCCGTAACCTATAATCATAATAACGGTTGCTATCATTTGCCCCAATGGGGTTTGCGGTGTAATATCGCCAAAACCGACGGTGGTAAGCGTTACAATACACCAGTAAATGCTTTTCGGGATGCTTTCAAATCCATTTTGATGACCTTCAACAAGATACATGATGGTGCCTAAGATTATGGAAATGATAAATACAAAAAAGATGAAAATAAAAATCTTTGAACGGCTGTTTTTTAAAGCCCGTAACAGATTGTTGGATTCGCCTACAAACCTGATAAGTTTTAAAATTCTGAAAATACGCAGTAAACGCAAGGCTCTGAAAACCGATAAAAATTGTGAGTCTAAAATAAAGAATGACAGGTATTTGGGTAGTGTGGAAAGCAAATCGACAATACCGTAAAAACTGAAAACATACTTTTTGGGCTGGTTAACGCTTATGATTCTCAGGATATACTCTATGCTGAATAATATGGTGATAACCCATTCAGAAACATTAAAAAACGAGTGGTATTTTTGGTCGTAAGACTGCACACTTTCGAGCATAATGATGATAATACTGTAAAGAATAGCAACCAGTAAAATAATGTCAAAAAGCTTTCCTGCCGGTGTGTGCGTACCATAAATAATTTCGTGGATTTTTGCTCTCCAGCCGGTTATTTTGCTCGTTTGTTTCATAAATCCAAATGTAGTAAAGATTTGGTTACTTTTTTAATCACTTCAATTCTACAATTTTCAGATTTTTATTACGGCGCATATAACTTTGAATAATATGCTGTACATCTCTGTTGTTTTCCATAGGAGTGATAAGGGATTGCAATACTTCGACAGTATTAATCTGGTAGTTTAGGTTAAAAAAACCTAAGCCTTTAAAAACGCCGTTTTCAATAAGAAGTACACTGCGTTCATCAATATCGCGACCTTTGTCAATAATTATCATGTTTTTGTTTTCGTAGCTTAATTTTTCAATGAGCTTTAAAACACGATTGTTATAGCTTTCGGGGATTTCTTCTTCAATACAGGCTCCGTAACACTCTTTAATGTCATATTTAAAACAACTGGTTTTTGTGTTGTAAATACCTGTAAGTTTCTGGCATAATTGGTAATCATCAACGGCTTTTAGCATAAAACTTTTACCGCTTTGTCTGTTGGCAAAAGTTGTTATCGGGCTTTTACGACCGTCGGCTTTATCTATTTTAAGGTTGATGTAGCCTTTAGTATCTGTAAAGCTATACAGGGCATGTGTAAAAATATGTTGGCGTAAAGCTCTGTTGTGTATTGGTTTATGGCGTTTTACTTCATCGCTTTCTTTTAATAGTGCAACCAGCTCGCTGCCGCATGCTTCGTAGGTTACGGCTGCTACTTGTATCTGTAATTTTTTAGATTTTGAATCTGTTCCTGTAAAATGCTGGTTGACACGGCTTTTTATATTCCGGCTTTTGCCTATATAAATGATATTGCCATAAGTATTATGAATGTAATAAACTCCGGTAATTTCCGGAAGTTCCTCGACTATAGTTTTAAGGTTTGGTGCTATTTGAAATCTTGGCTCGGCTTTGACAGAGTCCTGTAAAATAAGTTTATCAACATCTTTTTCAAGCAGTATTTTAAAGAGCTTTACGGTAGCCATAGCATCGCCGTTGGCACGATGCCTGTCGCTTACAGGAATGCCCAACGAGCGAGTGAGTTTTCCTAAACTGTAGGAATCCTGGTCAGGGATTAACCGTTTTGCAAGCTCTACGGTGCACAGCGTTTTTCGTTTGTATTCAAAGCCCAGGCGTTTAAATTCGGTTCTCAAAATGCGGTAGTCAAACTCTGCATTGTGTGCAACGATAATGCAGTCTTCGGTAATTTCTACAAGACGTTTTGCAACTTCATAAAATTTTGGCGCATTGCGAAGCATCTGGTTGTTGATACCGGTAAGATTGACTACAAACGGCTGGATTTCTTTTTCGGGGTTGACAAGTGTAATGAATTGGTCAATAACTTTATGCCCGTCAAATTTATAGATGGCAATTTCTGTAATGCCTTCTTCATTATACTTTCCGCCGGTGGTTTCTATGTCGAGTATTGTGTACATTTTCAATGGCAATCTCAATATCAAAAATCAATCTCAATATCAAAAATCAATCGTTGAATTTTGTAATTGAGATTGTAATTGTCATTGAAAATTACTTTTTGTTGATTATCATTTTTGATGCAATTGCTATTAATTCTTCTATTTCTTTTAGAAGTAAGGTTCTAATATTTTCGTCACCTTCTTTTATGTAGTTTAATATTTTTAATGAATTGCGTGATTCCTTTAATTCTTTAACGGCTAAGCCAACTTTAAAAATGAAATCTTTATCACTAATTGTTCCTTGAGCTTCACCAAAATTTAAAGAAGCACTGCCTGAAGATCTAATTAATTGATTTTTATAATATTCATTTTCAAATGTTTTATTTAAATTTCTTGTAAAGAAAATACATTCACCGGCAAAACGAACTAATCTATCTTCAAAATTGAATATTTTCTCGCTAAAAATATTGCTTTCTTCCATTTACATTAATTTTTGAATTTGCTATTGCTATTGCTATTGATTTTTGCTATTGCTATTGATTTTTGATATTGCTATTGCTATTGCTATTGCTATTGATTAATTTCTTCCGCCAAAGATACTACTTCCTATTCTTACCATGGTGCTTCCGCATTTTATGGCGAGTTGATAATCACTGCTCATGCCCATTGATATGGTTGATAGCTGGCAGTTGACTGTTGATAATTTTTTGTACTTGTCAAATAAAGACTTAAGGTATTGAAATTCTTTATTGATTTGAGTTTTATCATCGGTAAAAGTAGCCATTCCCATTAAACCGATGATTTTAATGTTTTGAAATTCATTTTTGTCATGCTGAACTCCTGCCTTGCCGTCAGTCAGGTGTGTCAGCATCTCTTCCAATTCATTTTCGTCCAGACCAAATTTGGTTTCTTCTTCGGCTATGTGAATTTGCAGTAAGCACTCAACTATCCGGTTATGTTTTTTTGCTTGTTTGTTGATTTCTTTCAGCAATTTAAAACTATCAACACCATGAATAAGACTTACGAAAGGTGCAATATATTTCACTTTATTGCTTTGCAAATGCCCGATAAAATGCCATTGAATGTCATTTGGTAATTGTTGATGCTTATCAACCAGTTCCTGAACGTAATTTTCACCAAAAACACGCTGTCCCGCATAGTATGCTTCCAATATGTCGCTAACGGGTTTGGTTTTTGAAACCGCTACGAGTGTTACATAATTAGGTAATGTTGATGTTATATTTTGAAGATTTTTGGCAATAGCTGTCATTTATAAAAAATAAGAACCGTAAAGTTACTAATTATAGAAAAGTAACTTTACGGTTTCTGTTTAATTTTAAATGAAAAGTATATTATTTACTAAAGAATTGTCTAAATGTATCTTTTTTTCTCCATAGCATATTAATAAGGCCAAAAAGAGTGCCTGTTATCAAGCTGCTGAAAAAAGCAACCAGAAAGATTTTTAATAACGATTCTGAACTAAAATCGCTGTCAAAAAGTTTTCTTATGATGGTATAAGCAAACATAAATACAAATACAGGGATAAATAAGACTTTAAAGTGTTTTGATTTCATAGGTTATGGTTTAAGGTTATAAATTTAGAAAAATTCAATTCTATTTGTTTGCTTGATTGGAAGAAAAGAACTTTTTTATTCCAATTAAGGCGATGGTACCAAAAAAGATTATGCAGGAAATCCCCGCAATTTTTATTAGTGTTGGATTTGAAATATCGTTTTGTGCAGATTTCTCAAAATAAAGGAACAACCCCAACATTACAAATAATATTGATACTCCGATGCTAAACAGTAAACTTGATTTTTTCATATCTATTTATTTTTAAATATTATACTGCAATATTACAATGCACAAAATATTAAAAATTGTAAAATTGGGACAATCAAAAATTATTCTTCAAAATACCAGTAAGTATCTTCTTCTCCAAGATGTGAAATTTTAGAAAGGAGTGAGTTGGGAGTTTCTTTAGTGATTGATTTGAAATGTTTTATAAAGTGAGCCTGATCATAATACATACTAAACAGTGCTGCATCGGTAAGATTGATGGTTTCTTTATGTTGCTGAAAATAATTGAACGCCCGCCTGAACATTACCATTTTCCGGTACTCTTCAACCGACATATTGGTATGTTTGCTGAACAATCTCAACAATGATTTCCGGTTAATATCCAACTGTTCTGATAATTCTCCTACTTTGACAGCTCCATTGGAAATCAAAAGTTCTTTAACAGCTTTTTTTAAAAAAGGTTGGTCAAAATCATTCAGTTTGTTTTCAAAAAAAAGGTCTAACAGGGCAACTTTTTTGTCCGTTTTGCTTTCCGAAAAAACATTATACAAAACTTCGGTAAAATCATTTCCTAAATGTGGAAAAAAATCAAAATCGGCATTAAATAGTTCCTGTAATGGTTTTTTGATAAAATGGTTTATTCCCAAAGGATTAAAAACAATCCCGATTTTATCAAAACAACCCTTAATGGTAACTCTCACATTTTTGTCTTTGTTTATGGAATATAGCGATTTAATGTGATTCCCATTTGAAGCGTTTATAATTGATTCGGTTTCAGTAATGGTAACTTCCGAATCTTTATAAGCTGTAAGTGCGTGTTTGTAATTAGGATAAAAAACAAAGTTTTTCTTATAGTTTTCATTATCGGATGAATGAAAATAATAATACGAAATATACCTGCTTATATTTTTACTTGCAGGTTTTGTGGTTATAAAAGCGTCTGTTACAGTATTTTTCAAATTTGTATTAAATTGGTGCTGTATTGCTTAGTTTTCAGTCGCAGTATTGAGTCACAGTTAGGTGCTGAATACTGCGACTGCGACTGATTACTTCAAGAATTGTGCAGCAACTTTCTCCGCTTTCTTACTTTCAGAATAATCATAAAAACCTTCACCGGATTTTACGCCCAATTTTCCTGCCATTACCATATTGACCAGTAACGGGCAAGGTGCATATTTCGGGTTTTTAAATCCATCATACATCACATTTAATATGGATAAACAAACGTCCAGACCAATAAAGTCCGCCAATTGCAATGGTCCCATTGGATGTGCCATACCAAGTTTCATCACCGTGTCAATTTCTTCAACACCGGCAACACCGTTATAAAGCGTTTCTATCGATTCGTTAAGCATTGGCATTAAAATTCTGTTGGCCACAAATCCGGGATAATCATTCACTTCCACAGGAACTTTACCTAAAGTTTTGGACATTTCCATAATGGTATGGGTCACCTCATCACTGGTGTTGTAACCACGAATGATCTCTACCAATTTCATTACCGGAACCGGATTCATGAAGTGCATGCCAATTACCATTTTAGGACGTGAGGTCACGGCCGCAATTTGTGTAATGGAAATAGACGATGTATTGGTTGCCAAAATAGTATCGTCAGGACACGCTTCATCTAATTGTTTGAAGATTTTAAGTTTTAAATCGATGTTTTCTGTTGCGGCTTCAACAACCAGACCGGCATATTCAACACCTTCATTGATATTGGTAAACGTCGTGATATTTGAAAGTGTTTCTTGTTTTTGGGCTTCGGTGATGATTTCTTTAGCCACCATTCTGTCTAAGTTTTTTGAAATGGTATCCAGACCTTTTTTTAAAGAAGCTTCACTGATATCAATAAGTTGTACTTTAAATCCGCTTTGCGCAAAGGTGTGGGCTATTCCGTTACCCATTGTTCCTGCGCCAATTACTGCTATGTTCTTCATTGAAAATTCATTTTTCATTCCCACGAAGGTGGGAATCTTAATATTTATGATTAATTATTTGATTTTGCAAATTTTGTGTTTTTAAACTGTTTTATAACTATATTTTCAATAAGCAACAAAACAGATCCTAATAAAAATCCTTTTATTAGAATCAATGTTTCACTCTTATTAGGTAAATATGGATTGTATTCGTTTGGCATATAATCTCTATGTATGCTTGTAATGTGAATTATAAATGACTCAAAAAGCCAGCCTATATTCATTAGTAAAGCAGTAAAAAACAAGAAATGTATTTTATTCCCAAATTTTTTGTTTAGTAAAAGTAATGGAAATACACAGTTCATAATCAGCATTAACCAATATGCCCACCAATAAGCTCCTGTTGCTCTTTCTGAAAATATATGTATATCTGAGTGTTCAGCAAATAATGAAAAAATAATACTGATTAAATTTATTGAAGCATATATTATAATAATCCACTTAATAACTTTAACTGAAATAAGTGTATTTATTCTATTATGAAAAAAATATTTAGCCAAAATGATTAGTAGAACACTTACGAATATTCCTCTAATCAAATTATCTTCAATAAATGTCATGAATCCTATAAGAAAATTACTCATAACTTAATTTAAAATTATTTTTCATTCATCGATTCAATTATCTGATAAGCAACTCTTAACGCTTCCGTTCCGTCTTTCAGGGTTACTACCGGAGTTGTATTGTTATTAATGGCATCGGCAAAAGTTTCCAGTTCGTCCAGAATGGCGTTATTTGGCGAAACATCGGGATTTGCAAAATAAATTTGCTTGCGTTCGCCTTCGGCATTTTGCAGAATCATATCAAAATCGCCCGGAACTTCGGGTGCATCTTTCATTTTTACCACTTCACATATTTTGTCCAAATAATCCACCGAGATATAAGCATCTTTCTGGAAAAAACGGGATTTACGCATGTTTTTCATCGAAATACGGCTTGAAGTGATATTGGCAACACAACCGTTTTCAAATTCGATACGGGCATTGGCAATATCCGGTGACTGGCTCAAAACCGAAACACCACTGGCGTAAACCGATTTCACTTTGGATTTTACCACACTCAAAATAGCGTCAATATCGTGTATCATCAAATCCAAAACCACCGGAACATCTGTGCCACGCGGGTTGAATTCTGCCAATCGGTGGGTTTCGATAAACATGGGATTGTTAATTTGGTTTTTTACAGCGATAAAGGCAGGATTAAACCTTTCTACGTGTCCGACCTGACCTTTAACGTTATGCTCTTTTGCGAGAGCGATGATTTCTTCGGCTTCTTCGACCGTGGTCGAAATAGGCTTTTCTATAAATACGTGCTTACCCGATTTGATGGATACTTTGGCACATTTATAGTGCGAAAGGGTTGGCGTTACGATGTCAATAACATCTACCGCATGAATGAGTTTGGCAATGGTATCGAAGCGTTTATAACCAAATTCGGCAGCAATTTTTTCGGCATATTCGGGGTTTTCATCATAAAAACCTACCAATTCATATTTTTCAGATTGATTGAGCAATCGCAAATGTATTTTTCCGAGGTGACCGGCACCCAGAACACCGATTTTAAGCATGGTTGTTTTGTTTTTAACAAAAATAGAGATTTAGAAACAGAAAACAGAAAGTAGAGAACAGAAAATAGAAAGGTTGAAAGAAGAAACTCTAAAAAAGCAAAATTTGAAGATGGTATTATTTTGAGAATCTTGACAATTTAACAGCTTAACGGCAGGCAACTAAACAACACATAAAAAACCTTGTAAATTCATATAGTTTAAAGTATTTTTAGCCTTGAAAACTTACCGGAATTGAAAGATACATTTAAACACAAAGGATTACGCCAGCAGCTTGTTTCTGTTATAAAAAGCAAAGGCATTACAGATGAAAACGTTTTGAATGCCATAGGTAAAGTGCCACGACATTTGTTTATGGACTCGGGGTTTTTGGACCATGCGTATCAGGATAAAGCATTTCCCATTGCGGCAGGTCAAACCATTTCACAGCCATTTACAGTAGCATTTCAAACGGAATTATTACAGGTAAAAAACGGCGACAAAATTCTTGAAATTGGCACAGGAAGCGGTTATCAAACGGCTGTTTTATGCGAATTGGGCGCAAAGGTTTACAGTATTGAGCGGCAACAGGAATTGTTTAAAATCACGAGTAAGTTTTTGCCAAAATTAGGATACAGGGCAAAAAAGCTCATTTTTGGCGATGGCTACAAAGGCTTGAAAGAAGAAGCACCTTTTGACAGCATTATTGTAACTGCCGGTGCGCCGATGGTGCCAAAACCTTTGATGAGCCAGTTAAAAATAGGTGGACGTCTGGTAATTCCTGTGGGTGAAGATGTGCAGACGATGACCTTATTTATCAGAAAAGACACCAAAGAATTTGAAAAGCACGAGTTTGGTGCGTTCAGGTTTGTACCTTTATTGGAAGATAAAAATTAGTGCCAAATCATAAAAACCGGATACTGCTATTATTGTTTCAAATAGATTTCAGGTATGGGATTATCAGAAGTTTCCTGAGTCCAGTAAAGATTCACAATCCACCATCTGTAATTGTCGTATAACAATTGGATGCTGTTGATGCCCCGCATAAACGGTTTTTCGTCACTTTGAGAATTATAAGCTTCATACGTACTGAAAACGTGTGTGATGTTGCCAAAAGTTTCAGTTTTACGGGCAATTTCTTTTTCAAAAAAGCCGTTTTCAATCAGCCATTTCCCTGAACTTTTTATGTAATCTTCCGGCGACATGTACCGGGTTACATAAACGCTGTCTTTTTTGGCAGCAGGAATAAGCTTCGCATCCTTTCGGAACAAAAATTTAAACAATTCCCAATCGCGTATAGAATCTTTTTCGCCCGAAATTACCGAGTATAATGTTTCAATCGTTCTGTCAAGTGTTTCAACGTGGTCACGGTAAATTATCGCTTTGTTTGCTTCGTTTTGAGCAGATGAGAACGTGCAAAATAAAATGCAACACAAGATGGACGTAAAGTGCTTCATGATGTTTTATGATGTAATAAAAACGAAATTACAGATTTAATTAAACATATCTAAAACTTAATGCCAAAAATAACAGCATCGTTTTGAAAACCACTTTGGTATGAACGTAAATAATCCAAGCGTAAAAATTTGAATTTTTTAAACCCTATATTGTCAATACCTATGGTAAACTCGTGGTACGGTTTGTTGGTTTCTGTCATTAGGCTGTGTGCGCCAAGTATCAAATTGAGGTTGAGCTTGTTTAGTAATGGTATTTTATTCAGGATGTAACCTTTAAAATTGTGCTCGGCATGAAATTCGGCATAGCTTTTATTGGTGCTCAAAGCATAATACGGCAGGTTGTTAAAAACATTCAAATAACTGCCGGTGCCTACGTGCGTCTGGTTTCCGTTGGGGTGGTAGTAATCCATAAATGCAATGTCATCGGCATTAAAAAACGTTCCGGCTTTAATGTTATAGGCAAAATCACCTTTGTTGCCAATGTTAAAACTCTGTGTGGCAGAAGCTTTTAGCTGGTCAAAATTATAATCGCCGTTGGTTGCTGCAAATCCTTTTTCGTAACCCAGATACAGTGTAGGATACTTGCTGTTAGGGATATTGATTTTGCTGTCGGGATAACTCATATATTCCTGCCCGAAATTGAAACGCGCCGTTGTGTTGAGCTTCATGATATGGTGCGTATCAAAAGGTGCAATGCCGTAAGCTGTAGGGGCAAGCGGATTGTTGCTGGTGTAAACCTTGTTGTCATCATTTATAAAAACTCTGTCGGTGGTATTAAACAGGGCTTTGCGGCGTTCATAGCTTAAACTTGCATAAGCGTTAATGCCGTTGTTGATTTCCTGTGTGTAGGCTATTTGCCCGAAGCTTTTATCATAAATTTTCATGAAGTTGTTTTCAAAAAATAACGATGCCACAGAGTTTATTAATGGCGAAATAGGCTGCGACTCGTTAAACTGCTGTGTTGTAACACCTCCCGAAAGCATTAAAAACGGTCTTTTTACATTGTTGAATTTGTAAGTAAACGATGCTGTTGCCCGCAAACGCTCATCGCCAAAACCGTAGTTTATAGTGGTGTTGAAAGCGTAATAACGTTTGTATTCGTCCAGATTTTTTGTGTAATACAATCTCATGCCTGCATTATAATCCTGCACGGTATTGAAAGAAAGATTGGTTATGGGCGAACTGATGCCGGTGTACCAGTCTTCATAAGAGTTTTTGTAATGATAACCGCTCAAAATTTTTGCAATGTTGAATTTATTACTTTTTGCGTCAATAGAATCCAGATAGGTTTTTGATTTTCGTACAACCTGTATGCTGTCTTTTTTGAGATAATCGTTTACTTCTTCGTCTGTAAGCGGTACAGGCCGTGAGCTTTTCCAAAACAGAGAGTCTTTTTTATTGGCTTCATCTGCAAATGATAGAATTTCTCTTCCGAAGGTTTTGCGGGTAAATTCGGTTTTAAACACATAATCGCTGTAAACGGCAGTAAAGCGTCCGTCGCCTTTTATGCCAAAAATACCATAGCTAAAATCAATACTTTGTGAACGCAGTACCCAGAAATCATCGGCATCAGAATAGGAAAAACTTTGTGTAATAGTTATGACATCTGCCGGCGGAATCTGAGCTTGCTCGCCTGTTATGTTAAGTTCTGTGGCGTAAATTGCCCATTGATTGTCAACAATGTAAATGGTTCCTGAGAAAATACGGTCTTTTTCACGTTTTGGAATGACACTTATCTTGTTAATCAAATTGCCGTGCTCGTCATAAAACGCACCTTCAAGTTTGTACCGGTAATAATTAAAGGCATAATCTGCAACAGGCGAAATAATTTGATTGCCGATTTCTACGGTATTATTATAAAAATTATAATTTACATCGCTGGCGGCATTAAAGCTGAAACCATTATCATTACCGCTTACTTTTGAAGCGATGATTTGTTCTTTCAGTTTATCGGGATGCAAAAAGTCGATTTTTGAAATGGTTTCAGACAGATAGATGATGCCGCTTCTTGTCGAGTCGAGTCCGCCGCCAAGGTCGCCAATATCCTGACCCAAAATTTTCTCGGGTGCATTTTTAATCCTGATTAATCCCCGGGAATAAAAGTTTGCCGAATAGGCATTGATTTTTTCAAGATGCTCTTTTTTTGAAGCAATGGTTTTTCTTATAATCTCGTTTGCAGGATTTTCATTGCTGTTTATAACAATTTCGCTGAGTGATATTTCTTCTTCAGCCATACTTGCATCAAGCGTAAACGGAAACTTCTCGATAGTTGCTGTCTTTTTTACGGTTTTATATCCCAAAAATTGAAATACGATAGTGTAAGTTCCGGGTTTGGTGATGTTTATTTCATAATTACCTTCGTTATTGGTGGTTGTTCCGGTAAATGTATTTTCAATAAAAACGTTTACAAAAGCAAGCGGTTGGTTTTTTGTGTCGGTAACGTGACCTTTTATTTGAGCGAAAGACTGTAAACTTGATGCACAAACAAACATGAAGAATAGTTTTTTAAACATAAAAAATAAGGTGGTATTAAATGAGTTTAATGTTAAGGAAAGTAAACTTATACATAAAATGTAAAACAACTTGTTATAACAATCATAAAGTTATTCATAATTGTTTGTTTTTGGTAATGACAATCGTAAAGCACACTTGATATTACAGTATTAGGACTTTTGACATTACGACATTAAGTTATACCTTTGCGTAACATTTTTTTTAAATGAATTATCCAAAAATTCCACTTGCCCAAACTGTTATACAGCTTTGTAAAGCTAAAAACATTCAGCATATCGTTATTTCGCCCGGAAGCAGAAATGCACCGCTTACCATAGGGTTTACCCATGACGATTTTTTTACGTGTTACAGCATTGTTGATGAACGCTGTGCGGCATTTTTTGCCTTAGGCATTGCCCGGCAAATAAAAAAGCCTGTTGCGGTAGTTTGTACTTCGGGAAGCGCACTGCTCAACTATTATCCGGCGGTTTCAGAAGCGTATTACAGCGAAATTCCGTTGGTGGTATTATCTGCCGACAGACCAAAGCACTTGTTGAATATTGGTGACGGACAAACTATCAATCAGAAAAATGTGTTTGCCAATCATATTCTGTATTCGGCAAATTTAAAATTGGACATCAAAGACGAACTCAATATTCCCGTTACCGAAGAGATTCCTATTCTTATGAGTATTGAAGACAAGCTTGAACGCCTGCTGGGTTTGCAAAGAGATATTCAATCGCATAATGAGTTGGAAATCAATGAAGCCATAAATAAAGCGATTCATAAACAAGGTCCGGTGCATATCAATATTCCTTTTGATGAACCGCTGTATGAAACAACCGAAAGCTTATCAGTCAATCCTAAAAATATAGAAGTAGAATCCAAAGAATTGAAGATTGATTCTTATGTTTTGGATAAATGCCTTGAATATTGGCAAAAATCATCAAAAAAGATGATTCTTGCAGGTGTTAATCCGCCTGATGATATCGATCAAAAATGGCTGGAATTACTGGCAAAAGATGAAAGTGTCATTGTGTTTACAGAAACCACGTCCAACCTGCATCATCCGGCATTTTTTTCAAACATCGATAAAATCATAGCACCACTTGACACAGAAGACTTTAAGCAGCTGCAACCCGATATTCTGGTGACTTTTGGCGGGATGGTCATATCAAAAAAAATCAAAAGCTTTTTACGCAAGTATCAGCCTAAAGAACATTGGCATATAGATTTAAACAGGGCTTATGATACCTATTTCTGTTTAACAGAACATATCAAAGAACCACCCAATTATTTCCTTGGTGAGTTTTTGCCAAAAACCAAACCCGTTCAAAGCACCTACAGAACCATGTGGGAAGCCGTAAAGCTTCAGCGCAATTATAAGCACGACAACTTTTTAAAAGACATTCCGTTTTCAGATTTAAAAGCGTTTGATATTGTTTTGGAATCGTTGCCAAAAGAGAGTATTTTACAGCTTGGCAATAGTTCGGCGGTGCGTTATGCGCAATTGTTTGATATTCACAAAACGATTGATGTTTACAGTAACAGGGGCACGAGCGGTATTGACGGCAGCACATCAACAGCAATAGGCTGCGCCGTTGCCAACAAAAAGCAGACCACTCTTATTACAGGCGATTTGAGTTTCTTTTATGATAGTAATGCATTGTGGAACAATTATATACCTAATTCTTTCAGGATTATTCTGGTTAATAATGAAGGTGGCGGAATTTTCAGGATTTTACCCGGAAATAAAAATTCTTCAACATTTGAAACGTATTTTGAAACAAAACATCAGCTGACAGCCGGACAGCTTTGCGAGATGTACCATTTCAAATACAAACGGGTATCAAACGAAAACGATTTGAAAACGGCATTAACCACATTTTTTAACGATAGCGGTCAGCCGAGATTGTTAGAAATTGGTACGGCAGACCACTTGAATGACGAGATACTTCTTGAGTATTTTAATTACATTAAATAATCATTAATTGTGACTTTTTATTTTTAATTGTGTCGAACAAGTTGTATTTTAGTAAAAATTAAAACTATAATAATTATGAGTAAAAGAGATGAATTGATTGCAAAATATGCAGCTGATTTAAAAGACAAATGTGGTGTTACTGCCGATTTGGATTTCTTGACCAAAGTAACTGTTGGCTTAGGTCCGTCAATTTATAAAGCAGATGCCGAGACTGTTTCCGGTACAGACACTAAAGAATTGGCGACAGTAAAAAACAACTTTTTAATTAAAAAGTTAGGATTAAAAGACAGCTCTGATTTGGATAAAGCTATTGACGCTGTTATAGAACAATACGGTCGTTCAAACAAAAACAAATACAGAGCAGTTGTATATTATTTACTGGCAAAACACTTTAAAAAAGAGTCTGTTTACAAATAATAAAACAAAAACAGGCATAAAAAGCGTTGCAATCTTGTAACGCTTTTTTTAGTTTCAAACCCCATTAAATCCTTACATTTGCAACTATGATACACATAGGACAATACCATACTTTGGAAATTATTCGTGAAGCAGAGCAAGGACTTTATTTAGCCGATACTGAAGGTAATGAAGTGCTGTTACCCAACCGTTATGTCCCTGAAAGTTTTAAAATTTGGGATAAAATAGAGGTTTTTGTGTATCTCGACAATGAAGAACGATTGGTTGCCGTAACAGATAAACCTTATATTGTACCTGGCGAATTTGCCGTTTTGCGCTGCAATCAAGTGACAGATATTGGTGCCTTTCTCGATTGGGGAATGCTCAAGGAATTGTTTTGCCCGTTCAAAGAACAAGCCTTTAAAATGAAAAAAGGCGGTTGGTATCTGGTGTATTGTTTTATTGACGAAAAAACGAACAGATTGGTCGCATCGAGCAAGACCAATCAATTTTTGGATAATAAAGTATTGACCGTTCAACAATTTGATGAAGTTGACATCATTGTATCGCATCCATCAGAAATAGGAATGAATGTCATTGTCAACAAGCAACATACTGGGCTTATTTTTAAAGATGATATTTATCAAGAATTGAGCATTGGCGATAGATTGAAAGGTGTTGTTAAAAAAGTTCGTCCAGATAATAAGTTAGACATTTCACTTGGCAAAATAGGTTACAGAAATATTGAACCAAATGCCGAAACCATTATGCACGAATTAGAAGATAATGGCGGTTATCTTAATTTATCGGATAAATCAGATCCAGAAACCATCAAAGAAGTGCTTCAAATGAGTAAGAAAAACTTCAAAAAAGCGGTTGGAACTTTGTATAAACAACGCTTGATTGAAATTAAAGATGATGGGATTTATTTGTTAGCAGTAAATTGAAAAAAAGACAAATGAAAATAAAATTTGTATTTGTACTTATAATTTTAAATTTTAATTTCTCTTTTTCTCAGGATGAATTAGATAAATCAAATTTAAATTCTTTCTTAGAAGATTACCTACTTGAATATGATGATTATAACGGTTATCCAGAATTTAAATCAATTGAAGATTCAAATATACAGAGTAAAATTAATAGCCGTGTTAGAAATATCATTGTTGACCAAATTAAAGCAGATACATTTAATATAAAGTTAGGCAAACATTTAGTGAAAAGTTTATATGCCAATTTTAGTGTTTTGAATAATGAAAAAGATGCTACGGATTTTTTCAAAGAAAAAAAGTATGAGCCTATTTTAAATAACATCGAGTATAAGCTATCTTTTAATTCTGGCTCAATTTTAACTTTAATAGTATTATTCAATTATGATGCTATAATATCCAGCTACCAAGAGAACAAAGCATTTTCAAATACATATTATGAAGTTTTTTATTTTGATGTTAAAACTGGTCAAGAATACAGCTCTAATGATGTTTTTAACAACCATTTAAAATCAGAGCTAAATAACTTATTAGTAAGAAAACTAGAAGAAAAGATTAAGACTCTTTCCAATGCTAATGAAGAATATGTATATACTGATTTTTTATTTCCTAGCCAATATGAATATGAAGACTATGAAGAATTGGATAGTATTAAACCTAATAATGAAAAAATATCCAATTTCGCTATTTATGACTATGGTTTTGTATTTCCCAAGTCTTTTTCTATGGAATATTTCGTGCCGATTTGGAGTTTAGCATCTTCTAAATTGACAACAAAAAATATATCGATTAGATTGACCATAAATGAAATTGGAAAGTTTTTAAACACAGATGGACCTTTTAGAGAATTGGCTAAAAAGCAAAAGCAGAACGAAGAAACAATATTGCGTAATATTAAGAATCCACCTATACACTTTTTGTTCAACTGGGAATTTGATGATATTTTTATTCCTTACAGAGATTCAACAGATAATTTAAAAAAGACTACTATATACAGACAAATTAATGATAGAAACAAATTAAGAGATAGTTTAATATATCAAGAAATTTTTAGACTTAAAAACGGTTTAATAAAATATATTAAATTTTATGATATTATAGGAAATTATACGGAATATAAATTTGAATATGACAGTAATGATAACCTAAGTAAAATTTCAACCCAAGATGCGTCTTGGCATTATAAATATAATGATGTCAATAATTTAATTTACATTAATAATGATGATGATGAACAATTCGAGACCTTTTATAAATATTACCACAACTTTTTAATTACAGAAACCTACTCAAATAATAAGTTTTTTATTTCTAATAAAGAAATAACACTTTTTAATAATACCAATAAACCAATCAAAAATTTCATTGGTGATTTAAGTTTTAATGAGGTAAATTATTTATACAACAAAGACAATAATCTAGTTAAAGAAATAGCTACATACCAGAACTCTGATAAGGTTTGGTTTGAGGAAAATTATACATATGATGATGAAAATAGAATACTATTTCATACTTATAATATAAATAGAAAAACATCCTATACCTACGACAATTTTGGAAGAATAACAGAACGAACTATTACTGGTGGTAGTATTAACAGTATTCATATAGAATATAATAATAACAGACCAATAAAAATCAAAACAAATCAAAAATCTAGCGGGCATACATATTTTTACAGTTTCTCATATGAATATTGGTAAAGTCAACTAATAACACCATAAAAAATTTGTTACAAGTACAACGCTTACGAAGATTAGAGAATTTTCATTTGGTTTGTATTTGTAAATTAGCAACTAAAATACACAACTAATCTTTTACAAACATTATATAATTAACAATTTTAAAAACTTTAATTTATAGTATAATATTTGAATATATGAGCAAAATCAACTGGAAAACTGTCAAAACTTACGAAGATATAACCTATCAAAAATGTGATGGCGTGGCACGAATTGCGTTTAACAGACCAAATGTTCGCAATGCCTTCCGGCCAAAAACCACCAGCGAATTGTATGATGCCTTTTATGATGCCAATGAAGATGTAAACATAGGCGTTGTACTGCTTTCTGCCGAAGGACCATCAACCAAAGACGGCATCTGGAGTTTTTGTTCCGGTGGAGACCAAAAGGCGAGAGGCCACCAAGGTTATGTGGGCGAAGACGGCTATCACAGATTGAATATCTTGGAAGTACAACGTTTAATTCGTTTTATGCCAAAAGCCGTGATTGCGGTTGTTCCGGGTTGGGCTGTTGGTGGCGGACACAGTTTGCACGTGGTTTGCGATTTGACCTTAGCAAGTAAAGAACACGCTATTTTCAAGCAAACCGATGCCGATGTCACGAGTTTTGACGGTGGTTATGGTTCGGCTTATTTGGCAAAAATGGTAGGTCAGAAAAAAGCCCGTGAAATTTTCTTTTTAGGACGCAATTATTCAGCACAAGAAGCTTTTGAAATGGGTATGGTCAATGCTGTGATTCCGCATGATGAACTGGAAGCCACCGCTTTTGAATGGGCGCAGGAAATTTTGGCAAAATCGCCAACATCCATAAAAATGCTTAAGTTTGCAATGAATTTAACAGATGACGGTATGGTTGGACAACAAGTATTTGCAGGCGAAGCGACACGTCTGGCATATATGACCGATGAAGCTGTTGAAGGTCGTAATGCCTTTCTTGAAAAGCGCAAGCCTAACTTTGTTAAAAAATGGATTCCATAATCTCTACTTAAACTATGCAAAAAATAAAACCTTGGTTGTCCGCTATTCGACTAAGAACTTTACCGCTATCCGTTTCCGGAATTATTGTAGGAACTTGTTTTGCACATTACAACGGCTACTATAATGGTATGATTTTTTTTCTGGCAATTATGACCACATTGAGCCTTCAAATCTTATCCAATTTGGCAAACGATTATGGTGATGGCATAAAAGGAACAGACAACGACGACCGTGTAGGGCCGCAACGTGCCATTCAAAGCGGCGAAATTACGCCGTATGAAATGCAGGAAGGCATAAAAATCAATATTCTGATTGTTATATTTTTAACTATATCATTAATATTTACCTCGTTTAGTAATGGTTACTTTCTTTACGCACTGTTGTTTTTAGTTTTAGGAGGTATTTCTCTATATTCTGCCATGAAATATACTATGGGAGAGAATGCTTATGGTTACAGAGGTTTGGGTGATACGTACGTGTTTATATTTTTTGGGCTTGTAAGTGTTATATGCAGCTATTTTCTGTATGCAAAGCAAATTGACCATTTGGTTATATTGCCGGCAATAGCTGTTGGATTGTTGAGTGTTGGCGTATTAAACCTCAACAATATGCGTGATATAGATTCTGATGTACTTTCAGAAAAGATGACTTTGGCAGTAAAATTAGGCAAGGAGAAATCAAAAAAGTATCACATTGCTTTGATTGGTATTGCTATGTTTTTGTCATTGATTTTTGCAGTTTTATATTTCAGGAATTTTTATAACTTCCTGTTTTTAATCACATTTATTCCATTAGGATTACATATTAAAACCATCAAAAAAGCACAATCACCAAAAGATTTTGACTCGCAGTTAAAAGTATTGGCACTAACCACGTTTTTGTTTTCAGTATTACTTGGCGTAGGCTATATCATATAATACATCGTCAAATATTTGCCAGTCAAAGTTTTAATTCGTATATTCATAACGAAATTTTCAGCCAACGTCTTTTTGCTATTAAGTTGGTCTAAAATTTGGGGCTTGGAAACTCAGACAAATGTTTAATTTGTCTGAGTTTTTTAGTATTTTCAGTTTCTAATAAAAACCAATTCAAATGAAAATCACATTTTACGGTCACGCCAGTTTGGGCATTGAGGTCAATGACGTTCATATTTTGGTAGATCCTTTTATTTCGGGCAATCCAAAAGCATCGCATATAGACATTGAAACTTTAAAAGCCGATTATATTTTGTTGACACACGCTCATCAAGATCATACTTTGGATGTTGAAGCCATCGCCAAACGCACTAATGCGGTGATAGTTTCCAATTATGAAATTGTCACGCATTTTGAAGCCAAAGGTCTCGAAGGCCACCCGATGAATCTCGGTGGCAGTTGGGATTTTGAATTTGGCACCGTAAAATATGTGGTGGCACATCATACATCGTCGTTTCCTGACGGCAGTTATGGCGGGCAACCGGGCGGTTTTGTCATTGAAGGCGAGCACAAAAATATTTACATTGCCGGTGATACCGCTTTGACAATGGATATGAAACTCATCCCGATGCGTATAAATTTAGACCTTGCCATTCTTCCCATAGGTGACAATTTCACAATGGGCATTGACGATGCGTTGATAGCCAGTGATTTTGTAAAATGCGATAAAGTGTTGGGCTATCATTTTGATACGTTTGGTTATATAGAAATTGACCACGAAGAAGCCAAACGCAAGTTTTTTGATAAAGGTAAAGATTTGATGTTGCTGGATATTGGTGAGAGTATTGAGTTGTGAGTTTAGCGATAGTATTTAATAAGTAATTAGTTTATAAATGATATGAATTTATTAACTTAGCTTATTATCTGATATAGAGTTTTTAAATGATTCAATTTCATATTAGTTTGTGGTTATACTAAGAAGCTTAAATAAAGAAATGAATGGGTAACGAAACTACACCAATTCTTACTGGAAAAGGAGGAATAAAACTTGAAAAAAAATTAAGTTATATATTGTCTTGTCCGAAATGTGACGATGATATTGATGTAACTGTTATTAAAGCAGGAACTCATATTCAGTGTAAATGCGGAAATATAACCTGGAGACCAGATTACAACCCACCTTGGTGGGCGAAAACAAAAAATTTTGGAATTTCATTATTTACCTCACTTATAATTGGTATTATTTCAACATACATAATTATAAAAATTTTTGAAAAGAAAGAAATCAATAACAATAGTAATACAGAAGTAAATACTAAAGACACTCTAAAAATTAAATAAAATGGGAATAAATATAGGAGGCATAGATATTGCACAATCTACAATAGACGCTGAATTTAAAATAGCTGTTTTAGAAAAGATTGTTGAAAAGATGTTAAATAAAATGGGAGGAGTTGCAATAATTTCTGAAAATGAATTAAATATGATAAGAGAAAACGCATTAAAAGAACTGCAAATAAAATATCCAAATGCTGGATTAAAAAGAAAAGAATAAATGTAATAGTCAAAATAGTCAACAGCAATTAGTAGCTATTACAAAGTTTGTGCTTTGTTTCAATTTCTTAGCAGAAATTTGTAAAGGTTTTCTATTTAGAATCATTGAGAATTAAATCATTATAGCTATTAGAAGTTTTGGGGATTAATTTAACAACAAGTAATATCACTTACCAACAGAATCCAACCATTCCTTCCTCAAATCATCACTCACTTTTCCGGTGCCATCGTGTCGCCATCCCGGAGGTTTTACCAAATAAAGCAATCGGTGTTTTAGCGTTTTTTTTCCTGAAAAGGCATCTTTAAATAGCGCAATCCATTCCCAAAACGCAATTTTTACAGGGTTGTAAGTATCAATGTTTTTTACCAAACCATACACCACTTTTTCCTCTTTGAGTTCCGGTTGGAATGTGCCAAAAAGTTTATCCCAAATAATAAAAATACCCGCGTGATTTCTATCTAAATACAACGGATTACTACCGTGATGCACTCTGTGATGCGATGGCGTGTTCATCACGGCTTCAAACCATTTTGGGAGTTTATCGATAGCTTCGGTGTGAATCCAAAATTGGTACAGTAAACTCACAGACATTTGCAATAAAATCATTGCCGGATGGAATCCCAAAAGTGGCAACCAGATCCAAAACACAAAGGAATAAAAACTTCCGGACCAGGTTTGGCGCAAAGCCGTACTCAAATTATAATGTTTTGAAGAATGATGTACCACGTGCGATGCCCAGAACAACCGGCATTCGTGCGAAATCCTGTGAAACCAGTAGTAGGCAAAATCATCGGCAAAAAGAATCAATACAAAGCTCCACCAAGCCACAGGAATTGTGAACAATCGGAAATTTTCATAAATATAAAAAAAGGCTAACAGCACCAAACCTTTGCTCAAAAATCCTAAAGCGACGTTGCCAAGTCCCATCGCAATGGAAGAAAATGCATCTTTAGGCTCGTAGGTTTTGATATCTTCTTTCGTGGTCACATACAATTCCAACAGCATTGCAATAATGAAAAACGGGATGGCAAAATGAATAAGGTTGGGAAATTCTGGCATTGTAAATTGCATTTTAAAGAGTCCAATTTACAAAAAGATTTGAGTATTTTTGAATTAATTATGACAGCAAATTACCAACAGTATATTCTCAATTTTAAGCAACCAAGCGGTACATCGCGTGGTGTGTTGCATACCAAAGAAACGTGGTTTATTTTTTTGAGTGATAATGGCAAAATTGGTATTGGCGAATGTGGCATTTTGCGTGGTTTGAGTGTGGATGACCGGCCGTATTATGAAGATAAGTTGCGTTGGGCTTGTCAAAATATCCAACTTGGTTTGGATACGTTGGTCAGTGAGCTTGTTGAATTTCCAAGCATTCAGTTTGGTCTGGAAATGGCGTTTAAATCTTTACAAAGCGACCAACCGTTTGAACTGTTTCCTTCAGAATTTACAAAAGGTAACGACACCATTCCCATTAACGGATTGATTTGGATGGGCGATGAAGCGTTTATGCGTGAGCAGATAAAAGCCAAACTTTCCGAAGGATTCCGATGTATCAAATTAAAAATAGGCGCGATTGATTTTCAAACAGAATTGAATTTGATAAAATCCATCCGCAGGGAATTTTCTAAAGATGATATTGAAATAAGAGTGGATGCCAACGGTGCATTTGCCATTGATTCCGCTTTAGAAAAACTCAAATGCCTTTCCGATTACGAGTTGCATTCCATTGAACAACCTATCAAAGCCGGACAAATTCAGGAAATGGCACAACTTTGTTCACAAACGCCATTACCAATCGCTTTGGATGAAGAATTGATAGGTGTGTTTGATTATACAGATAAAGAACAATTGCTGCAAACCATTCAGCCACAATATATTATTTTAAAACCGAGTTTTATAGGCGGATTTAAAGGCAGTCAAGAATGGATTAATCTGGCAAATGCGCAACAAATAGGATGGTGGATTACGAGCGCTTTGGAAAGTAATGTTGGGCTCAACGCCATTGCGCAATGGACTTACACGCTTAACAACAAGTTACCACAAGGTCTTGGTACGGGCGGTTTATTTACCAATAATTTTGATAGTCCGTTACAAGTAAAAAATGGTACATTGCACTATAATTCTAATCTAAACTGGAAATTTAATTTACTATGAATTACATACAACAAGCATTTAAAGGACAACACGATTTTTGGAGGTACTTAGTAGGATTACTCATTGTATTTCTGGCAGCAATGGTAGGACAATTGCCGCTTACCATTGCAATTATGGTTAAAGTTGTAGCCGAAGGAGGCAGTATGATGAACATAAATGAGGAAATCATGTATAGCATTTTAGACTCAAATGTATTCTTGTTTTTGATGCTTTTGTCTTTTGTTTTTGCAGGATTAGGCTTGATTTTGGCTTTAAGGCTTTTGCATAAGCAAACACTTTTATCAGTAACAACATCCCGTTCAAAAGTAGATTGGAAGCGTATCTTTTTTGCATTTTTCTTGTGGGGAATACTATCATCAGGAATGGTCATTTTAGACTATTTGTTTTTTACACCCGAAAATTATGTGTATAATTTTGAATGGAAGCGTTTTGCTGTGTTGGCTGCGATTGCGATTGCGTTGATTCCGATACAAACAAGTGTTGAAGAATACATTTTCAGAGGGTATTTGATGCAGGGAATAGGTGTGCTTGCAAAAAACCGATGGGTTCCGTTATTGGTAACGTCTGTGATTTTCGGGTTGCTGCATATTTCCAATCCCGAAGTTGGTAAATTAGGATACAGCATCATGATTTACTATATAGGAACAGGATTGTTTTTGGGGATATTAACCCTCATGGACGATGGTTTGGAGCTCGCTTTGGGTTTTCACGCCGCCAACAATTTATTTACGGCATTATTGGTAACTGCCGATTGGACTGCGTTTCAAACCTATTCAATATTAAAAGACATTTCAGAACCAAAACTGGAATTTATGGACATGGTATTACCGGTATTCATCATTTTCCCGGTACTGTTGTTGATTTTTGCCAAGGTTTACAAATGGAACAACTGGAAAGACAGGCTTTTTGGAAAGGTTTTAAGTCCAAAGTCATAAAGTCTCTAATGTCGAATGTCTGTTTTGTTTCTTTTGTTTCAGGTTTCAAGTTTCATCTGAGTTGTACTTAGCCTTTTTACCTATTTAAGTTGAATGCCCGTTACGACTTTATGACTTTCGACATTACGATTACATTTTCTTAAACAAAATAACGGTTTTGTTAAAATCGGAAGCAGCATTAATAACGTTTCTGAATTCTTCGTACTGACTTAGTTCGTATTCGTTGGTTTTATAAAATTCCTGAATAGTAATAACGATTTTGCCGTTTTTCAATTCATAACCCGATTCAAACTTAGCAAGTATTGCACCGTTAGATTTTGAAACGTATTTTTCAAAAATATTAAGACTTTCCAGTCCTTCGGTGGTGTAGCCTTCGGGAATTTCGACGGTAATCGTGTAATCATACTGGTTAGGGTACTGCATTTCAATAGGGTTGACACGTTTGGTTTCCTGATACAATTCGCTTTGCGTGCCAATAACTTTACCAACCTGAAATAAATAGCTGTTACCGGCTTCTTCTATAAGGGATTCTGACGTGGTTGTGCTGTTTACAATAAACGGCAGGTTGTATTGGGTTTGGTTGATGTCGTTGTTGCCGGTGCTGTAACTTTCCACAATTTTGTCTTCAATGCCCGAGCCTGTCAGGTAATCTTTAAAACTGTTGATATCGGCTTCTGATGATAAACTCAAAATTGCTCTGTGAGTTGCGGCCCAATGCCCTGTATATTGCTGATTTTGTGTTAATGTGGCACTCTCAAGCTCGTCATCAAAAGTAATATCCATAACGCGTATAATGCGGCTGAAGTTTGGATCTGCCTGAATGATTTTTGTGAAATAATATTCATAAGTTTCTTTGATAAACAACCCATAGTTGCCAAGAATGTTGAATGGGGCTTCGCTTACACGGTATTCAATGCGGTCTGGTGCAATGTATTTATCTTCTTTCGGCAGATAGATTAAAAACTCACGCAGCATACCCGGGATAAAAAAATCGGGGTCAAATTTATGTGTAAACCTGTTGGCGGTAATGACAATTTCGTACTCAATTTCTGCGGCTTTAAGGTAATGCGCATACGCTTTAAGAATGCCGTAATCGCTGGCGGTTCGGTTTCTGAGGATGTAGTTGATGTCGGTCAGTTCTTCGTTGTTGTTTTTTACAACGGTAAAGTTTGATTTTATGTAATTGTCAATATGTGAGGCTTTTTCAAACAGTGACACTTCTGCTTTGTCTTTCAGGATTTCGGCGATGTCGTTTTTTGCAAGCGTATTGGCTCTTTCGGGAAAAAATTGTTCGCCAACGTTGTTCACAACATTATTCCAGAACATGTCTTGTGTGATGGTTTGACCTTTGGGATAGCATTGGTATGCCACAGCTATTTTATTGGCATTGGGTGTAGAGTATTCTTCTTCTACCATTGCGGGAATATCTGTAATGATAATCTGTTTTGCAGTTTTCCTGTCAATTTTGATAGTTTCAAATATTTTTGCTGTGCGGTAGGCTTTTATTTCAGAATTTAAACCGTCGGTAATGTATATAAATTCGGCTTTTTTAATTGGGTAATTTCCTTGTATAGTTTCTGAACCAAACAGGTCATAATCCAGTTGGGTCGTGTAAAGCACTTCAATTTCCGAGTCTTTTTCGACACCTTCAATAGCAAAAATTTTAAAATCGCCGTATTCATCCACATTGTTTACTTCTTTGATATTGTCTTTGTTAAGCAACGTGATTTTTCCTGTTTTTGAAATGGTACGGGCTTTAATCTCTACAACATTTTTTACGTTGTACATAGGGATATAAACGGTATTGTGACGGCTTATGCCTTTTTCGTCATTTACTTTTGTGATGGTATGAAAGGTTTCAAATACCAGTGGTACTCCTTCGGTTTCCGGTAAGTAGTATTCTACCACATTTTTTTTCAGGATTCCTATGGAAGATTCTTTGGCTTCATCCTTAGTGATGGTATGGTGTTTGGGTTTTTCTGCCCAGTTGTATGTTTTGTAAAATTGTGCAAAACTGCTTGTTGCAGTAATGCAAAACAGGATAAAAAGAGAGGTTCTTAACATTATATGCGTTCTATTGTTATACTTTTTTTGTAGGCTTTTACGATATTTACTATAAAATCGTTCCACGAGTTAAATTTGTTTGTTTCTATACTTAATGTATTTACATAAATGGTTTTATGCTGTACAATGGTATTGTCTTTTTGACTGTAAGTGATGCTAAAACCGTAATCGGGCTGTTCAAAACTCATTGCTTCGGGTATAAAGCTTGCTTTGTATCCGTCGGGAATTATAAACGTAGTTTCAAAGTTTTTTTGATAGGAATGATCTATTTTTTTGCTGTATTTTTTCTCGTCAATATTGATTCGGCTTTTTGATAATGCTTTGTCCAGATCAAGATTTATGTAAATTTTGTCGCCTATGGTTTTTGCATAACTGTCAATTGACAAATCATAATTAAGCACAAGCGGTGTGTTTTTATTGTCAAAATTGACTCTTTCAAAATTGGTGTAATTGGTTTTGTTGTTGCCAAGTGCCAGCGTGTTGTTTAAAAACTCTTCGTCTGTTCGGGTTTCTTTTTTATAGGTGTAATTTACTATAAAATTTACTTTTTCATAACCTGTAAGTTCGCGTTTTTCTGAAACTTTCATAACATCGCCTTCCAGAGTTATGGTCGATGATACGATTGTCCGGTTTTTATTTGCAGGTTGTGCCGGTACAGTGATAATCTTGTAATTGTTTTTGTCAATGCCTATCAATGCTTCTTTTGTTTGTGTAAAAGCACTTGGCATGCCAAAAGGGACATTGCTGTCTGTGGCATCGAGAAAAATGGTTTCGCCATCAATTATTGCAGTAGTAATCATGTGATTATCAACTATGGGTGTCGGGACTTCATGATAAGAGTAAGGTCTGTTGCGTGTGCCAATCCAGGTTCTGTAAGCCTCAATTCCTACGTGGTTAAGCATTTCAAAAAGCAGGTTTGCCATATCTTTACAATCGCCATAACGTTTTTCGCAAACGCTTGATGCGCTTCTTGGGATAAATCCGCCTAAACCATCTTCAAAGGCAACATAATTTATATTATCCTGAACCCAGTTAAAAACAGCTTCGGCTTTGTCGTGGTCGTTTGTGAGGTTTTTGGTAACGCTTTCGGCAATTTGCTGTACTTTGCTTAAATCTTTTTCGTCTATTCTTTCAACAAGCGACGCGTACCATTTGTATAAATCACTGACATCGTTGAGTACCGTATGGGTTTTACCTTTGTAGGTGTAATCTTTGATGTAAATAATAATATGCGGCGTGTAGTACAAAGGTTCTTCGCTGTCACTTTCGCCTTGATAGGCTTTGGTATTATTGGCAGTCCATGTCCAGATATTGGAATCTTTTAACGATTCCTGTTTAAAATCAAGCTGAATATCATTAGTATGGAAGTTGATATAACCTACCGATACATTTTTTGGGAATTCTATCGAAATCCGGGCACTTTTTGTAGGTACATAAGTTCCAAAACGGAATAACCCCATAAAATGTGGGTCTGAAATAACTTCTTTGTAGTTTAAATTGGTAATTGCGCCTTGTGTAACTGCGGGAAACGTAAATACTTTAGATTCCTGGTCGCTGTAAAAAATACCGTTGTCAAAAGCACGTTTTGTTTCGATATAATCTACCGGAATTTTCTTGTCGGTACTCGGGATATACGTGTAAGCATCAATATCTTCTATCTTTGTAAAACTGTCAAAATGCATGGCATCATTGGCAAAATACAGTTTTCTCGATGTAAGGTATTCGGCTTGTTCACTCACATTTTTAACAATACTGAATTGGTCTTTGTTTATATCTACTTTGATATGTTCATGACGCTTTAAATAAATGTAATCTTCTTTTGAAAAATCTTGAGAAAATACAGAAAGTGTTATAAAACAAGATATTATAGCAGGGTATTTCATTAAGTATAGCTTAGTTTTCAAATATAAATCTTTTTAACTTTGCGGTAGTTAAAAACATCTAAAAATATCAACCAATACCGTACCAAAATGACACCTGCATTTGATAAAATTCACTTAAAATTTAAACTCAATTCTAATAATTACAATTTTGACGAACTCAAAGAAGTTGCATACAGCCTTATTAAGGAAGGTGAATATTACGAGCGTGTTATGGGTGAGTTTTTAATGGACTGGTTAGATAAAAACGATTTTATTGAAGTAAAAACTTCGGGCTCATCAGGACAGCCAAAATTGATAAAAGTGAGTAAGCAGTCTATGGTAAACTCTGCCATTGCCACCGGAAATTATTTTAAAATGAAGCCGGGAGACAAAGCCTTGCATTGTTTGCCTACTCATTATATTTCGGGTAAGATGATGCTGGTAAGAGCCATGATTTTGGGATTGGAACTTGATTTTGTTGAACCAACTTCGCAGCCTGTTTTTGATTATGACATTGCTTATGATTTTTGTGCCGTAATCCCGTTGCAGCTGCAAAATATACTGCCATATCTTGACCGGATAAAAACAGTAATTGTAGGCGGTGCTTCGGTTTCAAAAACTTTGGAAGCTGCTATTCAGGATTCAAAATCAAAAGTATATGCCACTTATGGAATGACCGAAACCGTGAGTCATATTGCTGTAAAAGCTTTGAACGGAAAATATAAATCGCCATATTTTAGTGTGTTTCCAAATGTTGTAATTTCACAGGACAATCGAGGCTGCCTGGTGATTGATGCGCCAAAACTGTCAAGCGAAAAAGTGGTTACCAACGATATTGTCACCATTCATTCAGATAAAGAATTTGATTTTGTGGGACGATTTGATACTATGATAAATTCGGGCGGTGTCAAGCTGTTTCCCGAGCAGATAGAAGCAAAACTGGAAGGGAAAATCGGAGGCAGGTTTTTTATTTCGTCACAAAACGATGAAGCCCTTGGCGAAAAGCTGATATTGATAGTAGAAGGAAACGATGTGGCATTGCCAAAGGATGTTTTTGAAGGTTTGGATAAGTTTGAAATCCCGAAAGACGTCTTTGCCATTCCAAAATTTACCGAAACGGCCACCGGTAAAATCCAACGTAAAAAAACTTTAAAACTGCTCAAATAACCCGTTTACTCATTTAGCCGTACGGTTTACTCATTACAGGTTTCATACAACGTTGACGGTATATAGTTTTACGTAAACTTTTAAAACCATCAACATGAAACATTTAGTATTACTTGTCTTCGCATTATCAATGATGATGCAGGCTAACGCACAATTTGTCATTAAAGGAACCGTAACCTCATCTGGCGACGGATTACCGCTTCCGGGAATAAACGTCATTATTAAAGGCACCACCACAGGAACCCAAACAGATTTTGACGGTAACTATACCATCACGGCAAAAGCCGGTGATATTCTGGTGTTTAGTTCTGTGGGAATGAAAACTAAAGAAGTTACGGTAGGTAAGGCAACCGTTATCAATGTAGCTCTTGAAGAGTCGGCAACATTAGAAGAAGTTGTGGTTATGGGATATGGAACTTCGGTAAAAGATAGCCGTAGTAGCGGTATTAAGATAAGAGGAATGTCATCTGCTGTAAGTGAATCAAAATCATCAGTATCTTATTCTGGTACGAAAAGTACGTTAGGCGGCCGACAAGCCGAACCGCAATCGGGGCAATTAACAGCCGGCGAGCTCAATGATATTGAAAAATGGGATGAATGGTTGAAAGCTCTTAAAAGTAATGACTATAAAATGTTGCAGACCAACTGGGGTTTTTATTTGGAAAATAAAGTTGAAGTTTCTATAAAAGACGAAAATAAAAAAGCCGTAAGCAATATTAAAGTCATATTATATAACGATCAAAATCAGTTAGTAATGAGTGCTTTGACAGATGCCTTGGGTAAAGCGGTTTTGTACAAAGATTTGAATTCAAAATGTAAAAGTGAATACCATACTGTTCAGGCGTATCAAAACGGCGAAGTTTTTGGCAAAAAAGTAACATCTCATAAAGTTGTGGATTTTCAGCTGCAACCTGAGAATGTTCAGAATAACCTGGATGTGATGTTTACTATTGATGCTACGGGTTCTATGGGCGATGAAATGGAATATTTAAAATCAGAATTAAAAAATATCATTACACGTTTGGATAAAAGCATCGAAAAAAAGAGAGTAGCATTAACATTTTACAGAGATACAGGCGATGAATATGTGGTAAGAGATTTTGATTTTGACACCAATATTGATGCTGTCAAAGAAAATTTATCCAGACAAGTAGCAAGTGGTGGCGGCGATTATGAAGAAGCTGTTGAGCGCGCGTTGATGGTTTCGATGTCAAAATCGTGGCATACAGATTCAAAAACCAAGTTGTTGTTTTTACTTTTGGATGCGCCACCGCACTATACTCAGGAAAATGTTGAGATTATCAAACAGCAAATTAAAATGGCTCAGGAAAAAGGTATCAAAATCATCCCGATAGTAGCCAGCGGCGCTAATAAAAACGTCGAGTTTTTAATGCGGTTTTTTAGTGTATCAACCAACGGAACCTATGTGTTTTTGACTGATGATAGCGGTATTGGAAATCCGCACATAAAACCTACAACAGACGACTATAAAGTAGAAAAACTCAATGATTTGATTGTGAGATTGATTGAAAAATATTCTGGGATTAATAGTTGATAAAAAGCGGCGTTTTTGCCGCTTTTTTTATGTTAATTTGAGTGGCTGAAAAACGGATAATGTCCTATTCTTGCAAAATCTCTTTGAGCCATTTCGTGTTGTTTTTCAAAAGTTTCCAAAGACGTGCCTTTACAAATCCCGTAAGAATAATGATATTTTAAAATCTCTATATCCAAGGCTGTCAATTTTTTGTTTTCAGAATAGCAGTTTGAAAAGTAATTTTCACAATCCAAATCGTTCAATAACCTAAAATACCCTAATGATATTATAAAAGCCTTTCTCAATTTATATTGTAATAGTTTTTCGCTAAAATAGGTTTGAGTATTAAGTCTTACGGTATGTCTGTATATTTGATTGGAGCCGTTCCACCATGAGTAATTTGCCCTTGAATCTTTATTGAAGGTTAACTGTGCCTCATATTCATAATCGCCTGTGTAATAAATAATATAGTTGGAATCTTCCAGGCGTTTTACTTCATAAATACGCAAAGAATCCACGTGACCTGCAATGGTTTTTGCAAAACTCATCAGGTCTTTTTTTGTTGTTTTTGAAACACTTTTTGAAAAGAAAATTTTAATATCATTTTTCCAGTATTTCATTGTTGTTTTTTTGTTTACACTATCGGTTGTATGATTAAATGCTGCTTTTTTATAGTAATGCAAAAACGTTGAATCTTTATATTCATAACGCACACTTACCAGGTTTTTAGGGTGTGGACCATCTAATAAAACCAACGTATCGTTATTGTGAAAAAAGAAGTTTGCCGAATCATTTTTTGTAAGCGGTTTGTCACTATATCTAAGTTTATAATGCTTTAACGGCATGTATCTTTTTGCGATAGTGTCAGGCTTATTTTGAGCGGTACAAAATCCGGAAGTGATTAAAAATACAATTAAAATACAGATGCGCATGGTTAATTCTTATTTACTGTTTTTACCAATTTATCAAAGTCGGTTCCATTGATTTTTTGTTCATATAAAACCGAATAATGCAGTTTTAATATGTCGATGTCAAACGGGTTTATTGTTTCGGCAGAAACATATTTTATGTCAAGAAGGCTTTTTTCTTTTGAGAAATAAGGATTTATTAAAAATCGTCCCAAACTTAAATAAAAACCTTGTTTCAGGTTACTTTCAATGACATTTTCGGGAAGATTATTGATGTTTATCTCTAAAATACAGCCATATATTTGGTTGTGACCATCTGATCTGTAATAATAATTAGAATTGTTGAAATAAAATTTTTCTTTTTCTTCTTCTGTTTCAAACGAATAAACGGTTTCGCTAAATTCAAATTCTTTATCTGAAGTTTTAATAAGATAATTGGCTTCGTCAGGATTGTTGGTAAAACGGATTGTCAAATTAGGAATATCGTTAAGTTGCGAATAAAACGTTTTGAAGTTTTTGGCAATTTTCTTCGGAATGGTTTTATCGATATAAACTATTACAGGTGCACGCCATTGTATTAAGTAATAAACAGTTTTTGATGTTTCTGTTGAATAGTAGAACATAAATTCCTTATATCTGTTTAAAAACAAGCGTTGTTCCTTGTTATTTATTTTTAAATGGTCAAAACTTAAAATAGGTTTTTTTGCAATAAGTGTATCATTTGATAAGATGATATAGTCATTTCCATTAATGTTGTTTTTTGATTCTTTAATGGAAACAAATGATTTGCGATATTTTAAAACATCAGATAAACTATCTTGTGAAAATGCAAATGTTGAGGCAAATACTATTATTATGCGAACAATTGTTTTCATAACTTACACTTGTAAAACCCCTAAATTAAATGTTTTCTCAATAGGAGCGTGGTTGGCTGCTTCAATACCCATACTTATCCATTTTCTTGTGTCCAACGGATCAATAATAGCATCGGTCCATAATCGCGCCGCAGCGTAATATGGAGATACTTGGGCATCGTAACGGTCTTTTATTTTGTTGAATAGTTCATCTTCTTGTTCTTTGGTAATGGTTTCGCCTTTTTTCTTTAACGAAGCCGTTTCAATTTGTAACAAAACTTTAGCAGCAGAATTTCCACTCATCACTGCAAGTTCAGCACTTGGCCAAGCCACAATCAACCGCGGGTCATAAGCTTTTCCGCACATAGCGTAATTGCCTGCGCCGTAGCTGTTGCCAATTATTACGGTAAATTTTGGCACTACGCTGTTGCTCACGGCATTTACCATTTTAGCACCGTCTTTAATAATGCCGCTGTGCTCACTTTTACTGCCCACCATAAAACCCGTCACATCCTGCAAAAATACCAGCGGGATTTTCTTCTGGTTGCAATTGGCAATAAACCGTGTGGCTTTATCGGCACTGTCATTGTAAATCACACCACCAAACTGCATTTCGCTTGGTTTAGTTTTGGCTGCTGTGGTTTTTACTATATGTCGCTGATTGGCAACAATACCCACAGCCCAGCCGTCAATCCGGGCGTAAGCCGTGATAATGGTTTTGCCGTAACCGGCTTTGTATTCTTCATATTCCGAATTATCAACCAGACGTTTTATGATGCCGTGCATATCATACTGGTCGGCTCTGCTTTTTGGGATAATGCCGTAAATATCCTCAGGATTTTCTAACGGTTTAACCGATTTTATACGGCTGAATCCGGCTTTGTCGTAGTCGCCAATTTTATCGACAATGTTTTTTATTTTATCTAAAGCGTCTTTATCATCTTTAGCTTTGTAGTCTGTAACACCGCTTATTTCGCAATGCGTGGTAGCTCCGCCAAGAATTTCATTGTCAATATCTTCACCTATGGCGGCTTTTACCAGATAGCTACCTGCTAAAAAGATGCTTCCGGTTTTATCTACAATTAATGCTTCATCACTCATGATTGGTAAATAAGCACCACCGGCAACGCAGCTTCCCATAATGGCGGCAATTTGTGTAATTCCCATGCTGCTTATGATGGCGTTATTCCTGAAAATGCGCCCAAAATGTTCTTTGTCAGGAAATATTTCGTCCTGCATCGGTAAATATACTCCTGCTGAATCTACTAAATAGATGATAGGTAGTCGGTTTTCAATGGCAATTTCCTGCGCGCGCAAATTCTTTTTTCCGGTAATAGGGAACCACGCACCGGCTTTTACAGTGGCGTCATTGGCAACCACCATACATTGCTTTCCTTTGACATATCCTATTTTCACCACAACACCACCGGAAGGACATCCGCCGTGTTCCGCATACATGTCTTCACCGGCAAAAGCGCCAATTTCAATGCTGTTGGCTTTTGCATCCAACAAATAATCAATGCGCTCACGAGCCGTCATCTTTCCATTGCTTTTGTGCTTCTCAATGCTTTTTTCGCCACCGCCAAGTTTTACTTTGGCCAAGCGTCGTTTTAAATCGGAAAGTAAAAGTTTGTTGTAATCTTCGTTTTTATTGAAGTTGATGTCCATTGCTTTTTTTTGTTTGATGCTAAAATACAAAACGCTTCAATCCTACAAAAATCGTATTCTCATTAATTTTTAAAAGAAAGTATATAACAAGGAAATATTTTCCTTGGAAAATAATTTTATTTTTCGTATCTTTGCTAAAGAATAAAAAAATAATAAATACTTACACATGAAACATATCATAGCATTTGCAGGAAGCAACAGTAAAGTATCCATAAACAAGCAGCTCGCAATTTATGCATCTAACTTGGTTGACAATGCAAAAACAGATATTTTGGATTTAAATGATTTCGATTTACCTATTTACGGTATTGATTTGGAAAAAGAAAAGGGCATACCTTATAATGCACACAAGTTTTTGGAATACATCAAAAACAGTGACGGTATTGTAGTGTCATTAGCAGAACATAATGGAGCATACTCTTCAGTTTTCAAAAATTTATTCGATTGGATGTCAAGAGCAGAACAAAAAACATTTAATGACAAGCCTGTGCTGCTTATGGCGACTTCGCCGGGAGCTCGCGGTGGCGCATCGGTATTGGCAATGGCACAGGACCGATTTCCTCGTCACGCTGCCAACGTAGTGGCAACGTTTTCACTGCCGTCATTTAACGATAATTTTTCTGATGGTAAAATCATTAATGCAGAATTGCAATCCCAGTTGAAATCAGCAGTTACAACCTTTAAAAACAGTTTATAAAATGGAAATACAACAACGTGACAATGGAAGCAAGGGTGCTTTTTTTGTTGAGATAGACGGTGAGCAATTAGCAGAAATGACATACACTTACGCAGGCCCGAATAAAATAATCATTGACCATACGGAAGTAAGTGAAAAGCTAAAAGGACAAAGTGTAGGCTACAAATTGGTTGAAGCATCGGTAGAGTTTATGCGTGCTAATAATTTGAAAGCAATGCCTTTATGTCCGTTTGCAAATGCAGTATTTAAAAAGAAAGGCGAGGCTTATGCCGATGTTTTGATGTGATGTCTTAAAAGTCATAACGGATATTCGACTGAAACCTGAAACCTGAAACCTGAAACAAAAGAAACAAAAGTTATAACGGACATTTTACTATAACCTTGAACCACAAATGGGTGACATTTCAAAAGATATCAATTCAAGATTTCCAAACAACAAAGTGAAAGCTTTGATAAATATTCTCTATACGGCCAATTGGATAACGAGTTTTCAAAATGAGTTTTTTAAACCTTTCGGAATTTCGCCACAGCAGTATAATATTTTGAAAATTCTGAATGGTGCCGGCAAACCTTTAAAAGTACAAACCATCAAAGAACGTATGATCGAACGTTCGCCAAATGCCACACGGTTGATGGATAAATTGTGCGACAAACAGTTAATAGAGCGCAAAGCTTGTGCCGAAGACAGACGTGTGGTTTTTATTGAAATTACCGATAAAGGCAGGCAATTATTGAAAAATGTTTCAGATAATTTTAATGACGACTTAATAAAAAATATCACAGATGAAGACGCGCAACTTCTGAGTGATTTATTGGATAAAATGCGCTAACATTCCCGCGAAGGCGGGAATCTCACGATAGAGATTAATGAAGTTGTGAGACTATAATTATGTTTAATTTAAAAGATACCCGCTTTCGCGGGCAATACTTATGAAAACAATTGTTCACAAAGCAAGTGAAAGAGGTTATGCAAATCACGGTTGGTTACAGGCCAATCATTCATTCAGTTTTGCAGGATGGTACAATCCCGAAAAAATCCATTTTGGTGCATTACGGGTGCTTAATGACGATACTATTGCACCGGCAATGGGATTCGGCACACATCCGCACGATAATATGGAGATCATTACCATTCCGTTAAGTGGTGTATTAAAGCATAAAGACAATATGGGTGACACTTGGATACCTGTTTTGCCCGGTGAAGTTCAGGTTATGTCTGCCGGAACAGGGGTGCAACATTCAGAAATTAACGGTTCGGACAAGGCGTATTTAAGTCTGTTTCAAATATGGATTATTCCTGATGAACGCAACGTACAGCCACGGTATGACCAAAAAATATTTGATGCCGAAGACAGAAACGGCAAACTTCAGGTATTGGTAACTTCTGTAAAAGACGAAAACAATTCCGAAGCTCTCAAAATCCATCAGGATGCAAAGCTGTCAAGAATTGATTTAAAAGCCGGAGATACTTATACTTATACCGTAAAATCAGAAAATCACGGTGTTTATGTCATGACTATTCACGGTACTTTGGAAATAGACGGCACAGAACTTTCTGCCAGAGATGCCATAGGACTATCAGAAACTAAGGATTTTAAGGTAACGGTTAAAGAAGATGCCGAAATCCTGTTTATAGAAGTCCCTATGTTACAACTGTAACAAGAATAGCAATTACCCAAAAAGCATCACAATAGTGGTGCTTTTTTATTTAAAAAAGTGCGATATTTGTAAGTCTATTTTTAATAGAATTAATTAAACCATTAACTAAATAACTAAATTATGGCGATGAATAAAAATACTGTGCTGGCTTGGGCTACCACAATAATGATAATAGTAGGACTGGCACTTATAGCATTGGGAGCTTTTAGGTATGATGATGTAGCAGGCTGGGGATTTGGCTCGGTAGGTATCGGCTTTTTTGCAATAGCCTGGGTGTTTAATGCGCTTAAAGGAAGAGTGTAAGCCATCCTAACCTCCAAAGGGGAATCAAAAATCGTAAATCTTAAATCGTAATTCAAAAATTAATTATGTCCGACGATAAAAAAGTAATCTTCTCAATGTCTGGTTTGACCAAGACATTTCAAGGTGCGCAAACACCTGTATTAAAAAACATATACCTCAGTTTCTTTTACGGTGCCAAAATTGGGATTCTGGGTCTTAACGGTTCCGGTAAATCTACATTATTAAAAATCATTGCCGGTGTTGATAAAAATTATCAGGGAGATGTCACGTTCTTGCAGGATTATTCGGTTGGGTATCTTGAACAAGAACCACAATTGGACGACAGTAAAACGGTGATGGAAGTTGTACGTGAAGGTGCTGCGGCAACGGTAGCCATTCTTGATGAATATAACAAAATCAACGATATGTTTGGTTTGGAAGAAGTTTACAGCAATCCGGATAAAATGGAAAAGCTCATGAACCGCCAAGCCGAACTTCAAGACCAGATAGATGCTTCAAACGCCTGGGAATTGGATACCAAGCTGGAAATAGCCATGGACGCACTGCGCACACCCGACGGCGATAAAAAAATAAGCGTACTTTCCGGTGGTGAGCGTCGCCGTGTGGCGTTGTGCCGTTTACTGCTTCAAGAACCCGATGTGCTGTTGTTAGATGAGCCTACCAACCATCTGGATGCCGAGTCTGTACATTGGTTAGAACAACATTTGGCACAATATAAAGGCACTGTCATTGCAGTCACTCACGACCGTTACTTTTTAGATAACGTAGCCGGCTGGATTTTGGAATTAGATAGAGGCGAAGGTATCCCGTGGAAAGGCAACTATTCATCATGGTTAGACCAAAAATCAAAACGACTGGCACAAGAAAGCAAAATAGCTTCCAAACGTCAAAAAACCTTGGAGCGCGAGCTGGAATGGGTGCGTCAAGGTGCTAAAGGCCGACAAACCAAGCAAAAAGCCCGTTTGAACAATTATGACAAATTATTGAGCCAAGACCAAAAGCAACTGGACGAAAAATTGGAAATCTATATCCCAAACGGGCCGCGTTTGGGAACCAATGTCATTGAAGCCATTGGCGTGAGTAAAGGCTATGATGATAAATTGCTGTATGAGGATTTGAATTTCAACCTGCCGCAAGCCGGTATTGTAGGCGTTATCGGGCCGAATGGTGCCGGAAAAACCACTATTTTCAGGATGATTATGGGCGAAGAAACACCCGATAAAGGCGAATTTAAAGTAGGTGAAACAGCAAAAATTGCGTATGTTGACCAAAAACATTCCAATATTGATCCCGAAAAATCTATATGGCAGAATTTTAGTGATGAGCAAGAATTAATATTAATGGGTGGCCGTCAGGTAAATTCCCGAGCCTATTTAAGCCGGTTCAACTTTAGCGGAAACGAGCAAAACAAAAAAGTAAAATTACTTTCGGGTGGTGAACGCAACCGTTTACATCTGGCAATGACACTCAAAGAGGAAGGCAATGTTTTACTTTTGGATGAGCCAACCAACGACCTTGATGTCAACACACTTCGAGCCCTGGAAGAAGGTCTTGAAAATTTTGCCGGTTGTGCCGTAGTCATTAGTCACGACCGTTGGTTTTTAGATAGGATATGCACCCATATTTTAGCTTTTGAAGGTGATAGCCAAGTGTATTTCTTTGAAGGAAGTTTTAGCGAATATGAAGAAAACAAGAAAAAACGTCTTGGTGGCGATTTAACCCCAAAACGAATCAAGTATAAAAAGCTGGTACGATAAAACCTAAAAAGCCATTCAATAAGAATGGCTTTTTTATGTGATAAATTTTTACTTGTTGTCGTATAAATGACTTTCTGTAAAATCTTTGTAACCTGAATCGACTTCAGATTTGTAAGCATCCATTTCTGTTAAGCGCTTGTTTTCGGCTTTTAGCTTGTACATTTTTATTACAGCAATAGCTATAAAAAATAAAAATACACCGGCTGTAATTAAAAGCACCATTGTAAGTTGTTCTGTGCTTACCATAAGCGTTGAAATTAATAGCGGAATAGACATAATTATGGTATTTTAGATTTGGTTTGGACATCAAATATACAATTTAATTTAAAATGATAACTATTTCATAGTAAAAAAGTTATTACTCTTATAACGGTGTAGTAATTTTTCGCGTGTAATAAGAAGTGTGATTTTCTTTATATTGAGCTGTTGGCTCTTATAAAATCGGTGATTAAATAGGTGATGAGTTTACCAACAATTACTTCGGTATCGGGTGTTGGTGCGGCTTCGCATATATGCAGGTACGCGGCATTTTCAAACGCGCCAAAATGATTGACAAACGCCCGTGCTTTTTTTACGCTGAAACCGCTTGGAGTCATGGCACTGCTTGGGATATTCTTGATAGCATCACAATCTATTTCTATCCCAAAAGGCTTGCCCGAAACATGATTTGAAGCACGTTCCAATTCTTCTTTATAGTTTAAATTTTTACGTATAATGATTGATTCAAACGTGTTATATTCTATGGTTTTAAATTTATCCAGAGTTCTGAAAATCAAATCGGGGGTATAGTTTTCATGTAATCCGAAGATAAAATAATTCTTCAGGAAACCTTCGGCGTAAGCATAACTAAAACCGTTGCCGCTATGCCTGCCTTCTTCACGTCTAAAATCGGAATGCGCATCAAAATTTACAGCATTTACAGGTTTTGTAATTGCCAGCGAAGTGCCTTTAATATTGCCGTAAGCATTGTTATGGCCGCCGCCTATAATGATTGGTTTTTTATTTGCCTTGACAATTTGATATACCAAATCGGTTACGTGTTTGTCAATTTTTGCCGTTAATTTTCGGGCTTTTTGAATATCTTTTTTTTCGGTTTGGGTAAGCTCATTGAGTTTTTCCATTTCTTTTGAGAAGTTCAAATGCCCCAAAATCAATACTCTGTCGGCTTTTGTAAACGTATTGCTTTGAATGTTTAACAACACCTTTAAGGTAGCACTCCAGGCTTGTGCCGTACCGCGGTGTCCGTAATTTGCAAAAACGCCCACATCTTCGGGGATACCAAAAATAACATAGTCAACATCCAAATTTACCAAAGCATCGTATATAGTAGAGTAGTTGGAAAGCAACTGAATGTGTTCGCCAAATTTGGATTCATTAGGACGGTTTTTTAACAATAACTTTAAATCGTTGTTATTAAATAATATGAGTTTATCCATTGCGGATTTTTAATTTTATATTTGAACAATTAAAAGTACGTTTTTTTATTTCCAACATCAAAAAATAAATTTTAAAAACAATTAGCAATTAATAACCAAAGAAAACAATTTATGGAAAGTTCAAACAAAAGTAGTGGCACAGGTTTAAAAATAGGAATCGGTATTTTATTGGCGCTGTTTTTAGGCACGGCATTTTACACTTCAAAACTGTACAATGAGAAAAAAGAAAATGAGGCGGTTCTTACCAGAGAAAAGCAGCAGGTAATGAATGATTTGAGCACTATGGCAAAGCAGTATGATATTGCCATTGGTGAAAATGAGGCTGCAAACAGAGATTTGGTAGAAGCAAGAAACCGTATTCAAGGGCTTATGGATTCGTTAAAAATTTCTCAAAACAGTGTAAACAATCTTTTTAGCTACAAGAAAAAATATCTGGCATTAAAAGAAGAAATGAAATCTCTTTTAACAGAAAATGAACGTTTAAAAGGCGAAAACTCATTACTGGCAACTTCATTGGACAGCACAAATGTAGTATTGGCGCAACGCACGGTATTTTCAGATTCACTGTTGGTTCAAAATATAGAGATGGCAAATGTGGTTGAAAACGCTGCGGTATTGCAAACGGTTAACGTAAAATCGTTTGGGGTTATAGAAAGGACTTCCGGAAAGCAAATCCCGACAGAACGTGCAAGACGTAGTGATAAAATTAAAGTGTGTTTTACCGTTGCAAAAAATTCACTTGTAGGTTCGGGTGATAAAGAATTATATGTTCAGGTTATTGACCCAAAAGATAATGTGCTTGGTGCCAATGAGCAAATTCAATTGGGTGAAAAAGTTTTAAACTACAGTCTGGTATCAAAATTTAATTATGAAAACAAAAGCCTTGATGTATGCGAGTTTGTTGACCCAAGAGGCGGTGACTTTGTTTCGGGTAATTATACTGTAAATATTTTTAATCAAAAAGAACTGGTATCTACTACCAAATTCAATTTGAAATAATAACATCTGATATAAAAATTAAAAGCCCGAAAATTCTAATTTTCGGGCTTTGTTATTTTTAACCGGTTACAATAAATAGAAAAGGATAAATACATAAAGCAGTATTCCTATGACAAAAAACACATAATTTATAAACAGTAAAAACAAGCCTCTAAAGAACGTGTTTACACGTGAGTAGCCATATACTCTTCTGTGAGCTTTAAAGAAATATATGAACATCCATAAATATATTATAAACGCCATAATGCCAAATACTAAATCAAAAAACCAATGCTGAAATATTGCTGACAGTGGTTCAAGAATAGATATTGTAAGAAAGTAACCAATAAGCATAAAAGAGAAATAATGCAGCGTGAAAATTCCGTGGTCAAAAAAATACCATTTCTTTTTACTGTGAAACAGCCACATGAAAAACGCAAAAACGGGCATATAGAGAAACAAAAACTTTTGAAAATTTGCTTTAAACGCATTACCGAGTTTTTCCCAAAAGTCTTTTTCAGAATATTTTTCGTTGTTTTCGGCTAATTTTCTGTTTAGATACCTTTCAATTCCTTTGTCCTTTTCATGTTCGGGCAGGCTTGATTGTATGGAGTCATATTCTTTTAATCCGAATAATATTTTTACCTTGGCATCATCCATAGTAGCTAAAATACTGTCGTTTACTTCTTTGGGCGGTGTTACTTTAACAACACCATAATTAATAGCCTTGTCATCTTTATAGAGTTCTTTTTTATCGGTAAACTTTGATAAAAGCCCTCCAAAGAAAAACACAAAAAAGCTCACAAAAATGTAAAGTTTTACAGGTGCTACGTATTTTTTGCGTTTGCCTTCCAGATACTCTTTGGTAAGGATTCCCGGTTTAAACAGGATGGTTTTTAGGGTTTTCCAGAAACTTCCGTCATAATGTACCAAATCTTCTACAAAATGGGTAAGCAGGTAATGAAACGGTTGTCGTGTCTCGGTATTTTCTTGTCCGCATTCCGGGCAATACCGTTTACTTACTTTATGTCCACAGTTTAGGCATGTTTTATCGTCTCTTAATGGATGGTGCCCCATAATTATATGTGTTTTACAAAAATTCTACTTAATGCGTTTACCGTTGATAATTACTTCATCAATTAAATTATCGCCAAAGGCATACGGCAGATTGTAGTAACTGTTAATAGGTTTTGTGATAATGACATTTGCTTTTTTTCCTCTTGTGATACTGCCGTACATAGTGCTTATTCCCATAGCGTAAGCCCCGTTTATGGTAGCGGCATTAATGGCTTCTTCGGGCGTGAGTTTCATTTTTATGCAGGCGGTGCTTACTACAAAATTCATATTGCCGCTGGGTGTTGAACCGGGATTGTAATCTGTTGCCAGTGCAACCGGTAACCCCGCTTCAATAAGTTGTCGTGCGGGTGTATAAGGAATACTTAAAAAATAAGAACACGAAGGCAATGCAACCGGCATGGTGTTTGAATTTTTTAAAACCTCAATATCTTCGGGGTTTAACAGTTCAAGATGATCGACAGACAATGCATTATGATAAACGCCAAGTGCTACGCCGCCAAAGGCATTAAACTGATTGACGTGAATTTTCGGGATAAGTCCGTAAGTTTTTCCGGCAGTCAGGATACGTTGGGTGTCTTCCAAAGAAAAGTAGCCTTTTTCACAAAACACATCAATGTATTCTGCCAGTTGTTCTTTGGCAACTTTTGGAATCATTTCGTCAACAATCACATCGATAAATCCATCTTTATTGTCTTTAAATTCTTTAGGAACAGCATGTGCCGCCAGTAAAGTAGCTTTGATTTTTGCGGGCGAATTTGCTTTTAACCGTTTGATGACACGCAGCATTTTGATTTCGGCATCGACCGTTAAACCGTACCCGGATTTGATTTCGACAGCACCGGTTCCAAGGCGCATCATCGTATGCAAGCGTTCTGAAGATTGCCGGTATAACTCATCTTCTGTAGTTTGCTGAAGTTTTTCTGCCGAATTTAAAATGCCACCGCCACGGGCTGCAATATCTTCATAGCTTAAACCATTAATGCGGTCAACAAATTCCTGCGAGCGGTCGCCGGCATACACAATGTGTGTGTGTGAATCGCACCATGCAGGCAATACCGTTTTTCCTGTGGCATCAATAACTTCATCGGCTTCAAAATCATTACATTCAGACATTGGTCCATATTGTATAATTGTGTCGTGCTCAATAAATAAATAGGCATTTTTGAGCGTAGGAAGCACGCTCATTTCTTTTCCTTTAACAATTGAGATATTGGTTTCTCTTACCTGTAAAAGTTCTTTGATGTTGGTAATAAGTATGGACATATATGCTGAATGAGGTTTCTAAATTACAAAAAATAAGCGTTAATGAACATGGTCATTAACGCTTTAAAAACAAAGCAGGGCAGCTTACTCTTTGATAAGCTTAAAATGATGGCTGTAATTTTCTAAAGTGATAATATACAAGCCCGATTGCAGGTTTGTTACGTCTAATGCTTCGCCGATTTGCAGTGTTTTGTTTAAAACGTTTTTACCTGATAAATCTGAAACAGTTACAGAAACCGGATTTGTAAGTCCTTTAAAATTTAAAATGTTTTTTGCAGGATTTGGATATATGCTGATGGTTTCCAAATCTGTCAGCTGTGTTGATAATGTATAGCGTAAGTTTTCAAACCAGTTTAAATGGTCTTGGTTGTATGCCACACTGGCAATATCCAAATCACCATCGTTATCAAAATCACTAAGGGTAAATGCATAGGCTTGGCTTTGTGTGGCATCAATTGTAGTTGCTGCGCTTAGTCCGCCTAAAGCATCACCTCTAAACCAGACAATATCAACTCCCGAGCCACTTGTGCCACTGCTTAATATCACATCATTATAACCATCATCATCAAGATCGGCAACTTTTGCAGTTGAAGGATTGGCAATGGTAGATGTAAGCGATGTTGCGGTATAAGTACCCGAAATTTCTTTGTTATACCACCTGATGCGCGTAGTAGCATTACCGTACAAATCGACAACTACAATATCCAGCTTATCGTCGTTATTAACATCGCCAAAAGTGACGCTAAATAAATATACGCCGCCTGTTGAAACAGTATTATCATCTTTTGTAAATGTCGCCGTACCTCCGGGAATTAAATTATTATAGTATAATTCCACGGTTCCCAAATCGGTATTTGCAATAACGATATCCAAATCGCCGTCATTGTCAAAATCTGCTATATCAATGCTGCCGGGATCGCTACCGGTAACAGATGCTACAATTTGTGCTGTTGCAAAATTGCCTGCACCATCATTGGAAAACCAGTAAGTATCTCCGGAATTATAGGCTACTACGACAAGGTCTGTTGTGCCATTGTTGTCTATATCACCTGCTACGACAGTACCTGCACCTGCAACTGTATCTGAAATGATTTGCGCTGCCCCAAAATTTCCTAAACCATCATTTTCAAACCAAAGAAGTTCATCATTGTTATAAGATGTAGCAACAATATCGTTAAAACCGTCATCATTCACATCTACAATCAAAACACATGAAACGCCTGTAACGCTTGAAGATATCAAAGGTTGTAATGTGAATGTTCCGTCACCGTTGTTTTTATAGTATTCTACGGTATTTCCCAAATTGGTCCCAATAACAATATCTGCATACGCATCATTATCCAAATGCCCGGAATCAATCACATAAGGAGCATCGCCGGTTGCTGTGTTAATAGGATTTTTTGCGGAAAATGTTGTTTGGCTTAATGCATATCCGCCATACAGGCTTATGCATAGTAGAGTAAGTAATTTTTGTTTCATAAGATAAAAATTAATTTTTATGCTAATATATTGATATTTAATATAAAAAAAGAAAAAAGCAATGTAAAATACATTGCCTTTTGAAATTTTTATGGCATTTACGTTATTTAAGTCCGCCTACCATATCTTCCGGTTTTACCCAGGCGTCATAATCTTCGGCTGTAACGTAGCCTAATCTTACAGCTTCTTCTTTTAAGGTAGTACCGTTTTTATGGGCTGTATTTGCTATTTCGGCTGCTTTATAGTATCCTATTTTAGTATTTAAAGCTGTTACCAGCATTAGTGAATTATCCAGTAATTTTTTGATTACAGGATAATTAGGTTCAATTCCCTGTGCGCAATGCTCGTCAAAACTCACACAGGCATCACCTATTAATTGTGCAGATTGCAGTAAGTTTGCAGCCATCACAGGTTTAAATACATTCAGCTCATAATGTCCCTGCATACCACCAACAGATACCGCTACGTCATTACCCATAACCTGCGCACAAACCATAGTCAATGCTTCACATTGTGTAGGATTAACTTTTCCCGGCATGATAGAACTTCCCGGTTCGTTTGCAGGAATAATGATTTCCCCGATTCCGCTTCGCGGTCCCGATGCCAGCATACGTACATCGTTTGCTATTTTGTTAAGTGATACGGCAAGCTGTTTTAATGCGCCGTGTGTTTCTACCAAAGCGTCATGAGATGCTAAAGCTTCAAATTTATTTGGCGCTGTAACAAATGGCAATTCGGTAAATTTGGCAATGTATTCTGCAACACGTTTGCTATAACCTTTAGGTGTGTTAAGACCGGTTCCGACGGCTGTACCTCCAAGAGCCAGTTCGCTCAAATGAGCCAAAGTATTTTGTAAGGCTTTAATACCATAATCAAGTTGCGCTACATAACCGGAAAGTTCCTGACCCAAAGTTAACGGTGTAGCATCCATTAAATGTGTGCGGCCAATTTTTACGACATTTTTGAATTCTACTGCTTTTTCGTGCAAAGTATTGCGCAATTGTATAACTCCCGGAATAGTCGTTTCTACAACTTTTTTGTAAACGGCAATGTGCATGCCGGTAGGAAACGTATCGTTTGACGATTGCGATTTGTTAACATCGTCATTGGCTTTGATAACTGTTTCGTCTTTGCCAATTTCTTTACCTGCTAATTGCTGTGCACGGTTGGAAATAACTTCGTTAACGTTCATGTTGCTTTGCGTACCCGAACCGGTTTGCCAGATTACCAACGGGAATTGGTCATCATGCTTACCTTCTAAAATTTCATCGCAGACCTGTGCAATTAAATCCCGTTTTTCAATAGGCAATACACCCAGCTCGCAATTAGTGTAGGCAGCAGCTTTTTTAAGGTAAGCAAATCCATATATAATTTCAAGTGGCATTGAGGCACTTGAGCCGATTTTAAAATTATTTCGTGAGCGTTCGGTTTGAGCTCCCCAAAGCTTATCGGCAGGGACTTTTACCTCGCCCATAGTATCTTTTTCAATCCTGTAATCCATACTTGGTTTTAATGAATGTTAAAGCAGCAAATTTAAAATTTTTTTACCGAAGAATACTGTTTTAAGAAAAGTTTGATACGTATTTTTTTTAATTTTAATTAATGTTATATTGATGATTATTGTGTGTAATTTTACTAATTTAGAATTTTTAAAGCCAATAAATTATCAAAATGCAAAATCAGAAAAGAGTTGTTATTGATTATGTATCGCCACAACTGAATAATGGTGATTTTTTTATAAAACGGGTTATTAATGAAACCGTAAATGTTAATGCCCATGTTCTGGTTGACGGACACGATGTTATTGCGGCTTCGGTGTTGTACAGGCATGAAACCGATAAAAAATGGTGCGAAGTAAGAATGCATCCTACGCATAATGACGAATGGCAGGCCGCATTTACAGTTGAAAAGCAAGGATTTTACAGCTATAAAGTTGAAGGTTGGGTTGATGACGCACTCAATTGGCAACACGGTATTTCCCGAAAAATTGATGATAACCAAAAGGTAACTTCCGAATTGCTTGAAGGCATTATTTACATAAAAGCAGTTTCCAAAAAAGCAACTGCTTCAGAAAAAAAATACTTAAAACATTTAGAAACCATTTTTGTTGATGATGTCCATTATGATGACGCTATCAAAGAAGCTGTAAGTGAAAAACTGCATCATATTTTTGAAACCTATCCCGAAAAACATTTGGCAAATTCATCAAAAGAATTTAGAGTTTATGTTGATAGATTAAAAGCCAGATTCAGTACTTGGTATGAGTTTTTTCCACGTTCGGCATCATCAGAAGAAAACACGCACGGTACGTTTAAAGATTGCGAAAAATTGTTGCCAAGAGTTGCCAATATGGGTTTTGATACCTTGTATTTTCCGCCCATTCATCCTATAGGCGAAGTCAACCGAAAAGGGAAAAACAACACCACAACGGCTTTAGATGGCGATGTGGGCTCGTGTTGGGGTATCGGTTCAAAATATGGCGGACATAAAGATGTGCATCCAGATTTGGGAACACTTAAAGATTTCAAAGCATTGGTCAAAAAAGCCAAAGCGTTGAATATTGAGATTGCTATGGATTATGCCTTGCAGGCCGCGCCAGACCATCCTTGGGTAGCATCGCATCCGCAATGGTTTAAATGGCGACCGGACGGCACCGTACAATATGCTGAAAATCCGCCAAAAAAGTATCAGGATATTTTACCGGTTTATTGGGAAACGGAAGACTACAAAGCCCTTTGGCAAGAGTGTCTGGATATTTTGTTGTTTTGGATTGATTGCGGTATCAATGTATTCAGGATTGATAATCCGCATACAAAACCGTATTATTTCTGGAATTGGATTATTGATGAAGTCAAAAAGCAACATCCTGATGTGCTCTTTCTGGCGGAAGCTTTTACACGGCCAAAAGTGATGCAACAATTGGCGAAACAAGGCTACACACAATCTTATACCTATTTTACCTGGCGCAATACCAAACACGAATTGATAGAGTATTTGACCGAGTTGACACAAACCGACCAGCGTGAGTATTTCCGTCCCAATTTTTGGCCAAACACGCCCGATATCAATCCGTTTCACTTGCAAGGAGCCAATGAAGCAAAGCACATTCAACGTTACGTTTTGTCAGCCACTTTGAGTTCAAATATTGGTATTTACGGTCCTGTTTTTGAATATATGATAAGTGATGCGCTACCCGGAAAAGAAGAGTATTTGAATTCTGAAAAGTTTCAAATTTGCAATTACGATTGGTCAAAAGAAAATAAGTTGACCACGATTATTACGAGAATCAACCAAATTCGTCATCAAAACGAAGCCTTACAGCAAACTAACAATATTAAGTTTTGTGAGATAGGCAATGACAATTTAATCGCTTTTTACAAATGGAATGACGACAAAACCAATCAACTTTTAATCATCATCAGTTTAGATCCGTATTATGCCCAACAAGGTAATGTACAATTGCCTTTACAGGATTTGAATATTCAAGCAGGACACCAAGTGCAAGTCAATGATTTGTTGACCGGAAGCAGTTACAATTGGTACCACGAGTGGAATTTTGTAGAGTTGCATCCTGCGTTGCCGTTTCATATTTTTAAGATATAACAAATAACCTATGGCAAAAAAAGCAACCAAAGACGTCTTACAGCCCGTTTACAGCTTTCACGAAAGCTGGGAGCAACTTTTGGATAATGAAGCGTTTGTAAAAGCCTTTTTATCGGAAGTGTTGGAAGAATATGTTGCCAAACAACGCTGGTATGGTGGCAAGTCGAGTAAAATGAAATACATTGAACTTGCCGAATATTTCCGCATTCAACAGCAAGGCGAAGTCTATTACGGTTTGTTGCTGGAAGTGAATTTTGTCGAGGCGTTTTACCAGCATTATTTTTTACCAATAGCCTTTGTGACCGATGAGAATTTTGCCCCTGCCGATAGAATTTTGTCCATAAGTATCAACGACAGAAAAGGCTATATCATTGATGCTATAAATCTGGAAGCATTCAGAAAATTAGTGTTTGAACGCATATTGACAGCGCTTCCAAACGATAAGACAAGAGTTCAATACCATAAAAGCCTCAATTTTACCAATTGCAGTTATGAATCGTCCCGGTTTATGGGATTGGAGCAAAGCAATACATCAATCGTTTATAATGAAAAGTATGTATTGAAGTTCTTCCGTCGTATTTATGCCGATAAAAATCCCGATTATGAAATGAGCCGGTTTTTATCAGAAAAAAATGAATATAAAAATACACCTGCATATTTGGGAAGCATCAATGTTGTTGATAGTGACCAAGATTATATTACCATCGCATTGTTGCAGGAAATGGTCGAAAATCAAGGCGATGCATGGGAATTTATGAACAAGGAACTTCATAAAGTATTCCTTAATCTGGATTACAAATCCATTAATATCAAAAAGCTGCCGCAAACCACTATGTTTGACCGGCTTAAAATCAATGATATTCCGCCGCAAATAATAGATTGGGTAGGGTTAAGCCTGTTTTTAAAAGTACAGACCTTGGCAAAACGTACTGCCGAAATGCACATAGCTTTGGGTTCGGAATTTGAAGATACGGCATTTACACCAACACACTTTAATGACGATTACACGGTTTGGTTAAAAAACCGGTTGATATATCAGTTTCAAAACCGGTTGAATATTATTGAAAACAACTTGCACAAACTCGATGGTTTGGCATTGGAATTAGCCAAAGAATTTCTGGATAAGAAAAACATTATAAGAAAACGCTTTGTAACGTTTGACTGGACCAAACTAAAAGGCGAACGCATACGGCTTCACGGTGATTATCATTTGGGGCAAATATTAGTAAAAGACGATGATTTTTATATCCTCGATTTTGAAGGTGAACCCGAAAGCACCATACGTGACCGCAAAGTAAAACAGCCGCCGCTTAAGGATGTTGCAGGATTATTCCGTTCATTTCATTATGCTATTTATGCCACCATTTTCAATAATGGTAAAAGTTATAAAAATGAGCAGGATGTATTGTTCACCGCAGGAGAGTTGCTTTATAAATATCTTGTTGGCGTATTTTTTGAAACCTATATCGTTACGGTTCAGGATGCCAATTTAAATATAGGCTATAACCAGGAGCGCATATTCATCCTTCAGTATTGCCTGTTGGAAAAAGCGGTTTACGAACTTGGTTACGAACTCAATTCACGTCCGCAATGGGCAGTAATTCCGTTAAAAGGAATTTCAAATATTATCAATCAATAATTATGGGAAACGTACAGGTACACAGCTTATTTACCGATTTTGACATCAACCTTTTTCTTTCGGGAAAACACTACCGGCTTTATGAAAAGTTCGGCTCGCATATCATCACTGTTGATGGTGTAGAAGGCACGTATTTTGCCGTTTGGGCACCAAGTGCGAAAGCTGTTTCGGTCATTGGCGATTTTAATTATTGGATTGAAGGCGAACATCAGCTTAATGTACGTTGGGATAAAAGTGGTATTTGGGAAGGATTTATCCCAAATGTCGGAAAAGGCAGTATTTACAAATACAAAATTCAAAGCCACCATAACGACATCAAAACCGAAAAAGCCGACCCGTATGCACGTCGTTGCGAACATCCGCCAAAAACAGCTTCGATAGTATGGAATGAACCATATACTTGGAAAGACAGCAAATGGATGAAAAAACGCCATAAACACAATGCGTTGGATGCGCCGTTTTCTGTATATGAAGTGCATCTCGGCTCGTGGAAACGCCACGCAAAAGAAAACAGGTTTTTGACCTATGAAGAATTTGCCGATGATTTGGTAGCCTACGTTAAGGATATGAACTTTACACATGTAGAGTTGATGCCGGTTATGGAATATCCGTATGACCCAAGCTGGGGTTATCAGCTTACGGGCTATTTTGCGCCAACGTCACGATTTGGTTATCCTGAAGATTTTAAACTTTTGGTAGATAAACTTCATCAAAACGATATAGGGATTATCCTCGATTGGGTACCGTCACATTTTCCTGAAGATGCGCACGGACTTGGGTTTTTTGATGGCTCGTGTTTATATGAACATCCTGATAAACGCAAAGGCTATCATCCAGACTGGAAAAGTTTGATTTTCAATTATGGTCGTAACGAAGTCAAATCGTTTTTGATTAGTAACGCTGTATTTTGGCTGGACCAATATCATGCCGATGCCTTGCGGGTTGATGCCGTTGCGTCTATGCTATTTTTGGATTATTCACGTAATGATGGCGAATGGGAACCCAATATGTTTGGCGGTAGAGAAAATCTGGAAGCCATCGCTTTTATGCGCGAACTCAACGAAGAAGTTTACAAAAGTTTTCCGGATGTTCAAACCATTGCAGAAGAATCAACCTCGTTCCCGATGGTATCAAAACCCACATTTATTGGCGGTTTAGGGTTTGGAATGAAATGGATGATGGGCTGGATGCATGATACCTTGCAGTATTTTGCCAAAGAACCTGTTTACAGAAAATACCATCAAAACGATTTGACATTCAGTATGACTTATGCCTTTACCGAAAACTTTATGTTGCCATTATCACACGATGAAGTGGTTTACGGCAAACATTCCATCTTAGGAAGAATGCCGGGCGATGAATGGCAGCGTTTTGCAAATTTACGCTTGTTGTACAGTTATATGTTTACGCATCCCGGCACGAAATTATTGTTTCAGGGTGCGGAGTTTGGTCAAAGTGCCGAATGGAATTTTGAACAAAGTTTAGACTGGCATTTATTGGATTATGAAGTCCATCAAGGCATTCAAAATGTCATAAGAGATTTGAATACGCTTTATAAAAATGAGCCGGCACTGTCACAAAAGCAATTCTCTGCCGAAGGTTTTGAATGGATTGATTATAACGATTTTGAAAATTCGGTGTTGGTTTATATCCGTCGAGGCAATAAACCATCGGATGATTTGGTTATTGCTTGTAATATGACACCAATCCCAAAAGATGCCTATCAAATTGGTTTGCCAAAACAAGGAACACTTAAAGAAATTTTCAACAGCGATGCCAAAATTTATAATGGTACGGGCGATTTTCATAATAAAGAGGTAATCGCATCAGCAGAAAATCCATCGCATTTCAGAGATTTTTCGACACAAATTACAATTCCGCCATTAGGATTGGTTGTTTTTAAGTATCTCAAATAAGACACTCAATCGTTGTAGTTAATAAGTCTTATTAACTTATGTTTTATATGTTTAAACTATTGTGTTTTTTTGTGAGCATATAACTTTCAACTATGATTATAAACACAGAGTTAGAGAATAAAGGAAATTTATTTCCTTCCAAGATAGTTTCTTATAAAAAAGATGTTGATACCCTGTATTTTACTTGCGAGAACAATGTTGTTTTGCAGTTGATAGTGGTAAGAGACAGTGTTTTAAGATTTAGATATACAACCACCGGAACTTTTGAAAACGATTTTTCGTATGCCATTACCAAATATGCCAACAGAGGATTTAATCATTTGCAGATAGATGAGTTTGACGATTGCTACAAAGTACAAACCTCAAAACTCATTTGCCGGATAGCTAAAAACGACCTGCATATCACGTTGTTTGATGCGTTGGATGGCGAAATGATTAATAATGACGAATTAGGATTTCACTGGGAAGAAAGCTATGAATACGGTGGTAACGTTGTAAAAATGAGTAAAGTATCGCACGATGGCGAAAGCTATTTTGGTCTTGGCGATAAACCTGTAGAACTTAATTTAAAAGGCAAACGCTTTGAAAACTGGGTCACAGATTCGTATGCCTACGGAAAAGGCACCGACCCGCTATATAAAACCATTCCGTTTTTTACGGGACTGTACAACAAAAAAGCCTACGGAGTATTTTTTGACAATACATTCCGTTCGTTTTTCGACTTTTCTTTGGAACGCCGCAACGTTACCAGTTTTTGGGCACAAGGCGGTGAGATGAATTATTATTTCATTTACGGTCCAAAAATGGAAGATGTTGTTGCCAATTACACCGATTTAACAGGAAAACCACATCAATTACCGCCATTATGGGCATTAGGGTTTCATCAATGTAAATGGAGCTATTATCCCGAAAGTAAAGTAAAGGAAATCACAAGTACTTTCAGAGATTTAAAAATACCGTGCGATGCCATTTATTTGGATATCGATTATATGGACGGTTTTCGCTGTTTTACATGGAATAAAGAGTATTTTCCCGACCCGAAACGCATGGTAAAGGAACTTGCAGACGAAGGTTTTAAAACGGTTGCAATCATCGATCCGGGCATTAAAATAGATAAAGACTATTCGGTTTTTAAAGAAGCTCTGGATAACGACTATTTTTGTAAACGTGCCGATGGTCCTTATATGAAAGGTAAAGTGTGGCCGGGCGAATGTTATTTCCCCGATTTTACCAAAGAAAAAGTACGCGACTGGTGGTCAGATTTATATAAAGAACTCATTGAAGAAATAGGTGTAAAAGGCGTTTGGAACGATATGAACGAACCTGCGGTAATGGAAGTGCCAAACAAAACCTTTCCCGATGATGTGCGCCATGATTATGACGGTAATCCTTGCAGTCACAGAAAAGCACACAATATTTACGGTATGCAAATGGCAAGGGCAACCTATCAGGGCGTGAAAAAATATGCTTATCCAAAACGCCCGTTTGTCATCACACGCGCGGCATATTCAGGCACACAACGCTACACATCCACCTGGACAGGCGATAACGTAGCCACTTGGGAACATTTATGGATTGCCAACATACAAGCGCAACGTTTGGCAATGTCAGGATTTTCATTTGCAGGAAGTGATATTGGCGGATTTGCAGAGCAGCCGCAAGGTGAATTATTTACACGTTGGATACAATTAGGCGTGTTTCATCCGTTTTGCCGCGTACATTCTTCCGGTGAACACGGCGATCAGGAACCATGGACATTTGATGAAGATGTCACCAATATTGTGCGGAAATTCATCGAACTTCGTTATCAGCTATTACCTTATTTATATACGGCATTCTGGAAATATGTTGATGAAGGTATCCCGATGCTTAAATCGTTGGTGTTGTTTGATCAGGAAGATATTCACACACATTACAGAACCGATGAATTTGTTTTTGGTGATAAAATACTGGTATGTCCTATTCTGGAACCCAATTCGCGCGGCCGCAGAATGTTCTTACCAAGAGGCAACTGGTACAATCACTGGAATAGTGACTACGTAAAAGGTGGCAAGGAGCTTTGGGTAGATGCCGATATTGACAGTATGCCTGTTTTCATTAAAGAAGGCGCAATTATCCCTAAATATCCCGTGCAGCAATATGTAGGCGAAAAAACAATTGACCAGGTAACGCTGGATGTTTACTATAAAGAAGGCAAAGAAGAATCACAGCTTTTTGACGATTCGCATGATGGTTATGATTATACTAAAGGGCGTTTTAGCCTAAGAACATTCAAACTTAACGGAAAACCGGGCGAACTCATTATCCAGCAGCATAAGGAAGGAAAATATATAGGTTCGTATGAACAGTTTTTTATTAAACTTCACGGATTGCCGTTTAAAATAAAAAGTGTGCAGCTTGATAATATTGAAATTCCTTTTGAAGATATAAAATTGAATGGTGACAATACCATGGTTGTCGATAAAAATTTCAGCCAGTTACACATTATTGGTGATAAATAAGAATCAAAATGAGTGACCAAAATAAATACTTGGTGTCTATCTTATTTAGGAATGATTTTTGTAAATTTAATCACAAATAATAACCATATAATACTCAACAAATGAAATTTAAAAATCATATCATAGTATTTGGAACAGTCGCTTTATTCTTATCATGTGCGACCAATCCATTTACAGGAAAAAAGACGATGGCACTTCCGGGAACAGGAAATGCATCACTATTCCCGACATCTTTTGCACAATACAGTCAGTTTTTAAGTGAAAATAAAGTTGTGACAGGAACCAAAGACGCCCAGATGATTAGCAGCGTAGGTCAAAAAATTGCCGTTGCAGCCGAACGTTGGTTAACCGCAAATGGCCATGAAGGTTATTTAAAGGATTACCAGTGGGAATATAAACTGGTTGATGATAAAACGGTAAATGCATGGTGTATGCCCGGTGGAAAAATCGTGTTTTATACAGGCATTCTTCCAATTGCCGCAGGTGAAGCCGGTGTTGCGGCTATTATGGGTCATGAAGTGGCACACGCATTGGCAAACCACGGACAGCAGCGTATGAGTGCCGGAATGGTGCAACAAATTGTTGCCATTGGTGGAAATGTTGCCATTAAGGATCAGCAAACGCTTAATATATTCAACCAAGCTTATGGTATTGGATCTAATGTAGGCTTTATGTTGCCTTTTAGCAGAAGCCACGAAACAGAAGCCGACCAGATAGGGTTGATTTTAATGGCGGTTGCGGGTTATAATCCCGATGAAGCGGCAGAATTATGGAAACGTATGGCGGCTAACAGTGGCGGACAAGCACCACCGGAATTTTTAAGCACGCACCCTTCAAACGAAAGCAGAATCAGCAATCTTACCAAACTTGCACCTGCAGCAAAAGAAGAGGCTAAGAAATTTGGCGTAACGACTTTTAAAGATTAATTTACCTCGGGTTAAAAATATTTATATAATTTAGAAGCTGTTCAATAACGAACAGCTTTTTTATTATGGCACATTTTGAAAAAGGAAGCAAAAAGCTTCTCAATGCCTGGGCGTTTTATGACTGGGCAAATTCGGTTTATACCTTAACCATCGCATCATCCATATTCCCGATATTTTATTCGGCATTGTTTTTATCAGAACTAAAAGTGGTTCATGCCTTCGGGATGGAATTTAAAAGTACAGCTCTTATTACGTTTGTGACAGCCTTTACTTTCTTGGTAGTCGCATTTACATCGCCTATTCTATCAGGCATTGCCGATTATGTTGGCAACAAGAAAAACTTTATGAAATTTTTCTGTTACACTGGCGGATTGGGTTGCATTGGATTGTACTGGTTCAGTTTAGAGTATATTCATTTGAGCTTACTGTTTTATTTTATGGGATTGATAGGCTACTGGGGAAGCTTGGTGTTTTACAATTCGTATCTGCCGGATATTGCTTTCCCCGAACAACAAGATAAAGTAAGTGCCAAAGGATTTTCGATGGGATATTTTGGCAGCGTATTGTTGTTGATTATCAATCTTGTGATGGTAATGAGCCAAGACGATGGCGAATCAAAAATACAGATGATGCGCTACTCATTCGTAACCGTAGGTGTATGGTGGATTGTATTCAGTCAATACACGTTTTATATCTTACCAAAAGGCGTTTCAAAAGGACATAAAGTAACCAAAGATGTTGTGTTTAATGGTTTGAGAGAATTAAAATCTGTGTGGAAACAGCTTAAAGAGAATTTGCGTCTTAAACGCTATCTCGCAGCATTTTTTGTGTCGAGTATGGCAGTGCAAACCATTATGCTTGTGGCGGTTTATTTTGGCGAAGAAGAAATTGCCTGGGGCGACAATACTACAAAAACTACAGGGTTGATAGGCAGTATATTGATTATTCAACTGGTAGCTGTAGTAGGAGCGGTGTTTACCTCAAGAGCATCCTCAAAATTCGGGAATATAAAAACGTTGATTGTGGTAAACGGTATCTGGTTGTGTTTATGTGTCTATGCTTATTTTATGCAAACGCCTGTGCAGTTTTACATTGCTGCGGCTGTCGTGGGGTTGGTTATGGGCGGCATCCAGTCGTTGTCGCGTTCCACGTATTCCAAGTTTTTGCCTGAAAACACAACAGATACAACCTCATATTTCAGCTTTTATGATGTAGCCGAAAAAATAGGTATTGTCATTGGGATGATTATCTACGGTACGATAGACCAGATTACAGGCAGTATGCGAAATTCTATCCTGTTTCTGGTCGTGTTCTTTTTCGTTGGCATTATCTTACTGTTTAGAGTTCCAAAAAATAATCCCGGAATAAATATAAATTAGTATGTTTGTAAAAACTCAATCTTTTTTAACAATGAAAAAATTAAGCCTACTATTTTCCGTATTTATATTACTTACAGCATTTACCTGTGAAAACGAGCCGCTTGACAGTGATTTATCGCCATACCAACCCAATAATCCTGTTCAGGGAACATGGTTGTTAACGGCATGGATTTCCGGAGAGCCTTTTGATATTAATAATGACGGTACTGCGAGTGTATATTTGATGGACGAGTTTGATTGCCTTAATAACGAAACTATCGTTTTTAACAGTAATGGTACAGGTATAATATTCAATACATCTCACGTAGATATTTCTATAACAATGGATATGGGTACAGAAGATAGTTATGAATATTCTATTGAATGTATTGAAGAAATTCAGAATATCAATATGACCTGGACACAAAACGGCAATACGGTTTCCATAACAGAATCGGGCGAAACATCAAATTGGACTTTAAACGGAAATCAATTGTCAATTACAGTTCCCGAAGGTTTTTTTGTTGCTAATGAAGATTATACGGAAACTATCACAACCGATTTGACATTTGTTTATACCAAACAATAACTGCTTGAAATATAACAACAAAAACCACTCTTTTGTGAGTGGTTTTTTTATATCTATAAGCTAAAAATCAATCTTTTCGGATGCTTCCCGAACCCGCAACTTTTGAGTCTTCTTTTTTAGGGTTGCCTTTATATTTTATACTTCCTGAACCTGCAACATTGGCTTTTAAAGTGGTATTGCTCACCACTTGTGCATCACCCGAGCCTGCTACCGAAACTTTGGTATCGTTAGCCTGAAGCCCAAAGCCTTCAAAATCACCCGAACCGGCAACACTTACATCGAGCGCATTGGTAGAACCTTTTAACTCAATATCACCCGAACCTGCAAGGCTGCTTTTTACGGTTTCGGCTTTTACGTCCAGTTTAATATCACCCGAGCCGGCAAGCGATACCGATAATCCGGAAGTGTTGATAACGCTTTCTGTCCATAAATCGCCCGAGCCGGCAAGCGATACAGAGCTTATATCCTTAAACGGAATTGTAACTTTTATGGTTTTGTTTCTGCCGGTTTGAAGGTTGATGTTGTCTTCAACTTTTACGACCAGATTGTTGCCTTTAACTTCTGTGATAATATATTCCAGAAGATTTTCTTCGCCTTCAATAGTGATGTTGCCTTCGGTACCGGCAACCAAAACATAATCGAATGAGCCGGAGCATTTTATGCCGTCATAGTCTGGTGTGGTTCTTGTAATTTTGACAACATTGCCGTTGCCTTTTACTTTTTTATTGCCAAAAAGCTGTGCTTGTACGTTTCCTGCAATTGCAATGGCGATAATGCTTAAAAAGAGGTGTTTCATGATGTTTGTAATTTAATGTTCTGTTCTATTTTTTGATTAATTTTTTTGTTATATCTGCAATTATTTAACTGAATATCATTATATTACAGAGTTTGTCTTGGTGGCTTTGCGACTTTACGAGAAATTTAAATTTAACCTCATTAATTTTTCTTAAAAGTCACGCTGCCGTAATCAGAATTTATTTTGATAGTATTTGAAATACTGCCGCTGCCGTAATAACCCTGGTAGTATTTTTTTGTAGATTCTACACGTTTTTTGTTGAATTCAAATTCTTCGGCACCTCGTAATGAAGCGTATTCCAGATTGATGTCAAAATTAAAATGATAGCTTGGCGCATAACCTATGGTAATGCCCGTATAATCTGATTCTATAAATATATTGCCTGCATTTGATGTCATGTTGTCAATTTTTACCGAACCGTAATCGGCTTTGATATTTACGTTTTTATAAACATCGCCTATGCGCAGTGTAAGGTAATCGCCGTTTCCTGTGACATTATTTGCCTTACCAATGTTTACGGAACCATAATCACAGTTGTAAGCAACGTTTTCGGCAATTTCAACCGATGATTTGGTATAATCGGCTTCAATTTCCAGAGATTTGGTTTTTGCTACCGTGTAACTGCTGTAATCGGCAACAATTTTTCCGCTTTTTATGTATTCAAAATAACTGTTGTTGGTGTAATCAAAAACGATATAGTTATGGTCTGCCATGAGTTCTTTGGTCGTAATTTTTCCGTAGTCACATTTAATAACGGCTTTACCTTCCAGTTTATCCAGATTGATGCTTCCGTAATTGTTGCTTAAATCGACTCTGTTGGTAATGGGGAGTTTGATAATGTAGTTAATTTCCATATTTACATTACTATTGCTGCTGCCCCAGTTCCACCAGTTTTTGGTTTTGTTTTTATTGAAGATGGTTTTTGCCGATACCTGATCTGATGAAGCATAAAATTCCACATCTATTTCACTGAGTCTTTTTTCAACTTTTTCAAGGTCGTTACCGTTGATTTTTATTCTAACTTCAATGTTTACCTGAGTTCCCGGGTAAGTGATTACGCTCACATTGCCGTAACTGTTGTTTACTTTTAGCAGCGCATTGCTGTTAACGGTATATTCTTTTTTGATGGTTTTTTCTTTGGTGTGTTTGCCTTTCCAATTGCTTCCTATAGTGATTGCAGGAATCAATAAAAACAGGAAAAACAAATTATAGTGTACTTTTGGTTTCATTGCTTTTTGTTTTAAGTTCTTTAATGTGTTCAATACTGGTCAGTACGTTTTGTAAAATGTCTATTCGGGTTTGAAAATTGCTTATCATGGCATAAATAACCCGCTTGTCATTACCGCTTTTGGTAAGGTCAATTTTCAGCTTTTCATAATCTTTTTCAAGAATTTCAAATTGCTTTAATGCATCGTTGATTAACAATTCTGTTTCCGGTGAACGTTCTTTTTGAATGGCTTTAAGTTCTTGTGCGATGGCTGTCGTGAAAAAATCCTGGGTTTTTGACATTTCGGGCGATACGCTTGCCAGATCATTAAGTTTTGGCCCGGTTTCTAAAACGGTAAACAAGCCCAGACAAATTACGACAGTTGCGGCAACAGCAAGTAAAGGCTTCCAAAGTTTAAATGTTGGTTTGCTTTCTGTAAGCTGTTGGTTTTGTGCGTTTAATTTATCTAAAAAACGCTGTTCGTGTCCGTTGTTTGGCTGTTCAATGTCAAACTCGTTTTCCAAACGTTCAAAAAGTGAATGTAAATGGTCTTTTTTCATTGTTCATTTATGTTTTATAATTCAGGCAATAGACTGCAGCTTTAACCGCAACGTGTCTTTTGCTCTGGAAATCATTGTTCTGCAATTTGCATACGAGATATTCATAACCTCGCAAATTTCTTCATAATCATAACCTTCAACAAGATGCAGTGTTAATCCTATGCGGTAATTGTCTTTTAAGGTTTTAATCGTTTCTAAAACTTGCGCAGCTTTAAGGTTTGTAAACTCATAATCCTCATTAATACCCTGCGTGTCTTCTACCTTATACAGCACATCGTCAAGCGGAACATCGGTATATCTGTTATTTTTATGATAGTAATACACACTGTTATTGATAACAATCCGTTTTAACCATGCGCCAAATGTAGCCGGCTCTTTCAGGCTGCCCAGCTTTGTAAATGCCGATAAAAACGATTCCTGCATAATATCTTCGGCAGCATAACTGTCTTTTACAATTCGTACTGCGGTATTATACATTGCTTTGTAATATCTGTTGTAAACCTCAAGCTGCGCACGCCGGTTACCCGATATACATTGCAATAGCAAGTATTCAATATGTTGATTGGTTAGTGTCAAAAAAAAAAACAAATGTTTGGTATAATGATGAAGATAATCAATCAATGTTACACTTTTGTAAAAATATTTTGTCAAATAATTTTATATAATGGCATAACAATTGAAATTATATGTTTGTAAATTGCTTTTATTTGCTGTTAAATATCTGATAGTCAAATTTAAAATAATTTTTTAAGATTAATATAAAATAACATTATGTATGTAATGATGACATAATGACCTGAATATACTATGAAAGAATCCCAATTTTTAAGTCTTGACAGTTTGTCATTTCAGGATTTTGATGAAAATTCCGAACTTATTCCGTTGATGACTCAGGAAGACGAAGCAGAAATCAACAATGAAACATTGCCAGATACACTCGCTATTTTACCATTGCGCAATACCGTATTATTTCCGGGAGTTGTCATCCCTATTACGGCGGGTCGTGACAAATCTATCAAATTAATAAATGATGCCAACAAAGGTTCAAAAGTGATAGGTGTTGTATCTCAAAAAGACGAAACTATCGAAGACCCGACGGCAAAAGATATTTATACAACAGGAACCGTAGCGAGAATACTTCGTGTGTTGAAAATGCCCGATGGCAACACAACAGTTATTCTTCAAGGTAAAAAGCGTTTTGAAATAGATGAGATAATCAGCGAAAAACCATATATCATGGCGACGGTAAAAAGTGTTGCAGAAACCAAACCGGCAAAAAGCAACAAAGAATTTACCGCCATTATTGAGTCTATCAAAGATTTATCGATGCGTATCATCAATGAAAGCCCCAATATCCCAACCGAGGCTACGTTTGCTATAAAAAATATCGAGAGCAGTTCGTTTCTGGTCAATTTTGTGTCTTCAAATATGAATCTTTCGGTAGAAGACAAGCAAAGGCTTCTTGAAACTAACGATTTGAAAGAACAGGCACTTTCAACCTTAAAATATATGAATATCGAGCTTCAAAAACTGGCACTTAAAAACGATATTCAAAGTAAGGTACAAAGTGACATGAACCAGCAGCAGCGTGAGTATTTCCTGCATCAGCAAATGAAAACCATCCAGGAAGAATTAGGCGGTGTGTCGTATGACGAAGAAATTGAAGAAATGCGTTTGCGTGCCAAAGACAAACGTTGGGAAGCTAAAGTAGGCGAGCATTTTAATAAAGAATTGCAGAAATTACAGCGCATGAATCCGCAGGTGCCGGAATATTCGATACAGCGCAATTATCTCGATTTGTTTTTAGAATTGCCGTGGAGTGAATTCAGCAAAGATAAATTTGACCTCAAACGTGCAAAACGTATTTTAGACCGTGACCATTACGGTTTGGATGATGTTAAAAAGCGCATTATCGAATATCTGGCGGTGTTAAAACTGCGTAACGATATGAAATCGCCCATTTTGTGTCTTTATGGACCGCCGGGTGTTGGTAAAACCTCGCTTGGTAAATCTATAGCCGAAGCTTTGGGCAGAAAATATGTGCGTATGTCATTGGGCGGTTTGCGTGATGAAGCCGAAATACGAGGACACAGAAAAACCTATATTGGCGCTATGCCGGGACGCATCTTGCAAAGCCTGAAAAAAGCAGGAACATCAAATCCCGTGTTTGTGCTTGACGAAATAGATAAATTGTCAAACAGCCATCAGGGAGACCCATCATCGGCAATGCTTGAAGTGCTTGACCCGGAGCAGAATAACGAGTTTTACGATAACTTTCTTGAAATGGGATTTGACCTTTCAAAAGTGATGTTTATAGCCACGGCAAACAGCCTGAGCACAATTCAGCCGGCATTATTAGACCGAATGGAAATTATTGATGTTACAGGTTATACCATTGAAGAAAAAGTAGAAATTGCCAAACGCCACTTGCTGCCAAAACAGTTAAAAGAGCACGGCTTAACCGATGAATCTCTTAAAATTGCCAAGCCGCAGCTCGAAAAAATAGTAGAAGGCTACACACGGGAATCGGGTGTGAGAGGTTTGGAAAAGCAACTCGCAAAAATGGTACGTTATGCCGCAAAAAATATAGCCATAGGCGATGCTTACGACGTACAGGTGTCAAATGACGCTATTATTGAAGTGTTGGGTGCGCCAAAATTGGAACGCGATAAGTATGAAAACAATAACGTTGCCGGCGTTGTTACAGGATTGGCGTGGACACGAGTTGGCGGCGATATCTTATTTATTGAATCAATTTTATCAAAAGGAAAAGGCAGTTTGACCATCACCGGAAATCTTGGTAATGTCATGAAAGAGTCGGCAACGATTGCTATGGAATACATAAAATCAAACGCCGAAGAATTTGGTATCAACCCCGAAGTATTTGAAAAATACAACGTTCACATTCACGTTCCCGAAGGCGCTACACCAAAAGACGGTCCAAGCGCCGGTATCACGATGCTTACCTCATTGGTATCCTTATTTACACAGCGAAAAGTAAAAAACAGCCTGGCGATGACCGGCGAAATCACACTTAGAGGTAAAGTATTGCCGGTTGGCGGCATTAAAGAAAAGATACTGGCGGCAAAGCGTGCCCGTATTAAAGAAATCATCCTTTGTGAAGATAACAAGCGTGATATTGAAGAAATAAAACCGGACTATTTAAAAGGACTCAAATTTCATTATGTGTCTCAAATGAGCGATGTTTTAAAAGTTGCGCTTACTTCTCAAAAAGTGAAAAATGCCAAGACATTATAATAAGGAAACCTCGAAATTTGTCGAGGTTTTTTTTCGGTAAAAAATAAAATAAACATATAGTCGTTTTAAGATAGATTTACTTACTTTGCAGGCTTATGATTAAAAGAAGTGCCGCTATCTTTTTACTGTTTTTTACGACTTCTGTTTGTGCTCAAATAGGAGGCGAATCGACCTATCAGTTTCTCAATTTAATATCATCACCACGGCAGGCTGCTTTGGGAGGAAAAGTCATCACCAATTATGATTATGATGTAACCGGCGGTTTGTTTAATCCGGCATCTATAAATCCGGAAATGGACAATCAATTGGCGTTAAACTATTCCAGTTATTTAGGCGGAATAAGTTATGGAACCGGTGCTTATGCTTATACATGGGACAGGCACGTGCAAACATTTCATGTTGGGATGACCTATATCAATTATGGCAGTTTTGACGGTTATGATGAAAATGGCGTTTCCACAGGGTCGTTTACGGGTAATGAGGCCGCATTGTCTATGGGTTATGCCTATCAAATACCGTTTTCAGATTTTTATGTAGGTGCAAATCTAAAATTGATTACTTCCAAATTGGAACAATACAATTCCCTTGGTGGTGCTATAGATGTTGGCGTGATGTATATCAACAAGAAGTTGGATTTCAATGCTGCATTAGTTGTTAGAAACTTTGGAACGCAATTCACAACCTATGCCGGTACCAATGAAAAATTGCCGTTTGAAGTTAGCCTCGGATTATCACAAACTTTAGAGAACGTCCCGATACGTTGGCATTTAACCTTTGAAAACTTACAAAAATGGCCTATTGGCGCATCAAATCCGGCTCGTGCAACCACCGATTTGGATGGCAACCAAACACAGGAAAAAGTAGGATTTTTAAATGAAACGCTACGACATACCATCATAGGCGCAGAGTTGTTTCCCGATAGAGGATTTAATATCAGGGTCGGTTATAATTTTCGCCGTGCCGAAGAACTTCGTATTGTTGACCAGCGTAACTTTTCGGGGTTGTCGTTTGGAGTTGGTATTAAGCTCAATACATTGCGCTTTAGTTATACGCACGCACGTTATACAAGTGCGTCTAATACAAGCTTTTTTGGGTTGCAAATTGATTTGAGATAATTTATTTATGTATAAAAATTTATTCTTTTCAGTATTATTTATTAGCGTAAATGTTTTATCTCAAAACAAAATTCAAGATTTGGAATCAATAAATGGCATATGGATAGCAGAAGATTACTATAATTCTTTTGAGAAAACTAATAGTGCAATAAAAAGTAAAAATGCTTTTTATCATAATGACCCAGTAGCCTTAAGGATAAATAGTTCAGAATATAAAAATGGACTATTAAATATTGGATTTTCTGTTTTGCACGACCACTTGTTACATCCCGAAGTTTCAGAGTTTATTTTAAAAGATAATGACACAGTTAGAGAACAAGGCAGTTTCAAGATAAATTTAAAATCAAAAGATTCTTTAGGGTATTATAAAACAACAAAAATTGATTATTTTAATTATAATTGGGTATCTTATTTAACTTGGGATTCCAATAATGAATCAGTTATTTTATATAGACCTAAAAGTGATGAGCATAAAGAGGTGGAAATTAAATTTAAAAGAGTAAAATCATCTTTTGAGTCTCATTATAAATTTCCAAACCCATTATATTATTATACCAGAAGTAAAAATTTGACAGGAAGTTATATCTTAAAAGATAGTAAAGGCAAAGTGCTTTCAAACAATTTAACTATTTATGAAAATGGTTTGGTAAAAGGTTATTCGATACTCGAAAACTGTACAGCATATTTTTCAACCGATATATATTGTGGGTTACCATCCAATGAAGATATTATCATATTTAAAGAAAATGTTTTAAATTATGAAAGTAATGGATATGTCTATTCTTTTATAAAAGATAAAAAAGGAAACATAGAATTATATGAAAATGAAATTGGAGAAAATGATGGAATTGAAGTTGTCAAGTTAGCTGATAAAGTTTATGAATTGGTCAAAAACAATAATTAGCTTAGATTTATAAATTTTAAAATGAAAAAAATCACCATAGCCATTGACGGATTTTCCTCTACAGGAAAAAGCACAGTTGCCAAACAATTGGCTAAAGAATTAGGTTATGTATATGTCGATTCTGGTGCTATGTATCGCGCAGTGACGTATTTTGCTATGCAAAACAACTTCATCAATACCGGTGGATTTGATAAAAATGCCTTGATTGAAAACTTATCGAATATTCAAATTTCCTTTAAATATAATGATGCTTTAGGTTTTGCCGAAGTATATCTTAACGGCGAGAATATAGAAACAGCAATACGAACTCTCGAAGTTTCGCAATTTGTAAGTCAGGTTGCAGAAGTGTCGGAAGTACGTAAACTATTGGTCAAGCAACAACAAGCCATGGGATTGGAAAAAGGTGTGGTGATGGATGGCCGCGATATAGGTACGGTTGTATTTCCCGATGCCGAATTAAAAATATTCATGACCGCATCGGCAGAAACCAGAGCCAAACGCCGTTATGACGAATTGATTAAAAAAGGAGAAAACGTAAGTTATGAAGACATTCTTGAAAATGTCAAATCACGTGATTTTATTGATACTAACAGGGAAGATTCACCATTGTTAAAAGCCGGTGATGCTATAGAAATTGACAATTCCAATCTTTCCAAAGAAGAGCAATTTGAGTTATTGCTTGAATTGTGTCGGCAAGCCATTCAAAATCAAACATAAAAAAAGCGACCGCACTTCGACTACGCTCAGTGAACAATCGCTCTTTAAAGTTTAAATTCTAAAAATTATAGATTAGGAATCACTAATTCTTGCCCCGGATGGATTAAGTTTGGGTCTTTCAAAATATGAGTATTGGCCGCAAAAACCTCTTTATATTTCATAGCATCTTTATAATAATGCTTAGCAATTTTACTTAATGATTCGCCCGATTTTACGGTATGTCTGTGATAAACAGAAGTGTCGGCAACCCGTATATCGGCAGCAATATCGGCAGGTTTCTCACCGCCAATTTCTTTGATTCTGTCCCAAAGCAGGTTTTTCTCATATTGAGTTTGTGTAGTGCCTTTTACTTTTAAAATTCCGTTTTCTTCGTTTACTTCAACATTTTGAATGTTTAATGCCCGGCCTAAGTCTAATACGCTTTGATATTTTGTTGCGCTCATAATAATATGTAAGTTAAAGTTAATAATAGCCTAAATTTAACAATTTGCGTGCCAATATTTTAAAATATAAAACATTAGTTTTTAACAATTTTAAAAGAATAACAGATTCTTAATCTTTCAACAGTATTTTTTATTAGGAAAATAAAAGAAAACATTGTATTTTTGCGCTCCTTTTAGCGAAACCTAAGAAAGAAGAAAAGGGACTGAAAAACAAACAATAACACTTCTGTGTGCCATTCGCTTAAACTTTCTAAGCATACAGAATACAAATTTATTATTCAGCATGTCTGAAAAAGAAACAACCCCGGAAGTTGCAGTAGAAGCAACTGAAGTTACAACCGTAGAAGCTCCTGTAGTATCGGAAGCACAATCAAACCCTGAAAAATTTTTAGAAGAATTCAACTGGCATAACTACCAAGAAGGTATTGAGCAGGTTGATGAAAAAAAACTTAAAGAGTTTGAAAAATTAGTATCAGAAAATTTTGTTGACCCACTTAACGACGAAGTTGTTGAAGGATTAGTTGTACATATTTCTGATCGTGACGCTATTATTGATATCAATGCAAAATCTGAAGGTGTTATCTCGTTAAACGAGTTTAGATACAACCCTCATTTAAAAGTTGGTGACAAAGTAGAAGTATTAATTGACGTTAAAGAAGACGCTAACGGTCAGTTGGTATTATCACACAAAAAAGCCAGAGTTATTAAAGCTTGGGACAGAGTTAACAATGCTCATGATACAGGTGAAATCGTTAATGGTTTTGTAAAATGCAGAACAAAAGGCGGTATGATTGTAGATGTATTTGGTATTGAAGCATTCTTGCCGGGTTCTCAAATTGACGTAAAACCAATTAGAGATTACGATCAGTTTGTAAATAAAACAATGGAATTTAAAGTGGTTAAAATCAACCATGAGTTCAAAAACATTGTAGTATCTCACAAAGCGTTGATTGAAGCTGATATTGAAGAACAGAAAAAAGAAATCATCGGTCAATTAGAAAAAGGCCAGGTGCTTGAAGGTGTTGTTAAAAACGTAACATCTTACGGTGTATTTATCGACCTTGGCGGTGTTGACGGATTAATTCATATTACAGACCTTTCTTGGTCACGTATCAACCATCCAAACGAAATTGTAGAATTAGACCAAAAATTAAACGTGGTAATTCTTGATTTTGATGAAGATAAGTCACGTATCCAGTTAGGTTTAAAACAATTAAGCAAGCATCCTTGGGAAGCTCTTGCAGATGGTGTTCAAGTTGGTGACAAAGTAAAAGGTAAAGTAGTTGTTATTGCAGACTACGGTGCATTTGTTGAAGTTGCCGATGGAGTTGAAGGACTAATCCACGTAAGTGAAATGTCATGGTCAACACACTTACGCTCTGCTCAAGATTTCGTATCTGTAGGAGATGAAGTTGAAGCAGTTATCTTAACCCTTGACAGAGAAGAGCGTAAAATGTCGTTAGGTATCAAGCAATTAACGCAAGATCCTTGGACAGATATTACAGGTAAATATCCTGTAGGTTCAAAACACACAGGTATTGTGCGTAACTTCACAAACTTTGGTGTATTTGTTGAACTGGAAGAAGGTATCGACGGATTAATTTATATCTCTGATTTGTCTTGGACTAAGAAAATCAAACATCCAAGTGAGTTTTGTGCCGTAGGCGACAAACTTGATGTTGTTGTATTAGAACTTGATGTAGAAGGACGTAAATTAAGTTTAGGTCACAAACAAACTACAGAAAATCCTTGGGATAAATATGAAACCGAGTTTGCTGTAGATACTGTTCATACCGCAGAAATCTCTGAATTGGTTGACAAAGGTGCAACAGTAGAATTTAACGAAGACATCGTTGCATTTGTACCTGCACGTCACTTAGAAAAAGAAGATGGTAAAAAATTGAAAAAAGGTGATACTGCCGAGTTTAAAATTATTGAATTCAATAAAGAATTTAAACGTGTAGTAGCATCACATACTGCTATCTTTAGAGAAGAAGAAGCTGCAAATGTAAAAGCTGCTGCTACAAAAGCAGAAGCTGCAAGTCAGGAAGCAAAACCAACTCTTGGTGATGCCAACGAAACGTTACAAGCGCTTAAAGACAAAATGGAAGGGAAATAATTCTCTGTAATTTTTAATAAAGCAAAAGCCTTCAAGTAATTGGAGGCTTTTTTTTTGTTTAAACTTCAACCATAAACAGCCGTAGCATTGTACACTATAATTTTTTAATGTAACTTTGCTATCCAAATACGTTTGGAAATCCTATGAGTCAAAAAGTGTTGCTTAATTCAAAAGAAATCAACATCATTCTTCACAGACTGGCTTGCCAGCTTATTGAAAAATACAGCGACTTTTCAAATACAGCATTAATAGGCATCCAGCCAAGAGGCAAATTTCTTGCCGACAGACTGTCAAAAATCCTTAAAGACGATTACAAGATAAAACACCTGCAATTGGGACATCTTGACATTACTTTTTTTAGAGATGATTTCAGAAGAGGCGAAAAACCATTGGAAGCCAATACCACAGAAATCAACTTTTTGGTAGAAAATAAAAATATTGTTTTTATTGATGATGTGTTATATACAGGGCGAAGTATTAGAGCTGCACTTACAGCTATTCAATCTTTTGGAAGACCTAATGAGATAGAATTGCTAACACTTATTGACAGACGTTTTAGCCGGCATCTGCCAATACAACCCGATTACAGAGGACGGCAGGTAGATGCTATTAATAAAGAAAAAGTAAAAGTACACTGGAAAGAAAATGACGGCGAAGACGCAGTGTATCTAATTAAAAGTGAATGATTATTGAGTTTTTTATGAACCTTAAAACCATAAATCCTGAACTTTAAACCTTGAATTTTAAACTTTAAATTTAAACGATGAGCGAATTAAGTGTCAATCACTTATTAGGGATAAAATATCTTAACAAACAAGATATTCAACTTATTTTTGAAACTGCCGACCATTTTAAAGAAGTCATTAACAGGCCTATCAAAAAAGTACCATCGCTTAGAGATATTACCATTGCCAATTTATTTTTTGAAAACTCGACACGTACAAAACTGTCTTTTGAACTGGCAGAAAAGCGGCTATCGGCAGATGTCATAAATTTTTCGGCATCGCAGTCATCCGTAAAAAAAGGGGAAACACTCATAGATACCGTAAACAACATTTTATCAATGAAAGTTGATATGGTTGTTATGCGTCATCCAAATCCGGGAGCCTGCGTGTTTTTGTCACAACACGTCAACGCCAGTATTATCAATGCCGGTGACGGTGCACACGAGCATCCCACGCAAGCGTTATTGGATAGCTATTCCATAAGAGAACGATTAGGAAGCGTTAAAGGAAAAAATGTGGTGATTGTAGGCGATATACTGCACAGCCGTGTCGCCTTATCAAACATTTATGCACTGCAAATGCAAGGAGCTAATGTGATGGTTTGCGGTCCTAAAACACTATTGCCTAAGCATATCGATAAACTGGGCGTCAAAGTAGAAACCAACCTTCGCAAAGCTCTTGAATGGTGTGATGTTGCCAATATGCTTCGTGTACAAAGCGAGCGTATGGACATCAGTTATTTTCCATCTACCAGAGAATATACCCAGCAATATGGTATAAATAAAGCATTATTGGATTCCTTATCAAAAGAAATTGTCATAATGCATCCCGGACCTATAAATCGTGGTGTTGAAATCACGAGTGATGTTGCCGATTCCAATCAGTCCATCATTTTAGACCAAGTTGAAAATGGTGTTGCTGTCAGGATGGCTGTAATTTATCTGTTAGCTTCAAAAATAAAACATTAAAACCAATCGCTATGATAATTGATCAAGACGATAATCTTACTATTATCACACATGAAACCAGTAAGATACCTGAATTTGTAAAAAAAATTCAGGACGCATACCCAAAGTTTAAAAATGATAATGTGATTGTAAATCTTTCAGTATTAGGAAATGTTTCACTTCAGGATATTATTGAGTTTTTAGAAGTTTCCAATACACACAGGCATGCCAAACATTCGTTTGTGATTGTGACAGACAAAGCGAATTTAGATGAAATGCCGGACGAAATTGTCGTAGTTCCAACCATCCAAGAAGCCTATGACATCATTGAAATGGAAGAAATGGAACGCGATTTAGGGTTTTAATTGTTAAATGGTATGTCGTTTAGCTGTTTAGTCGGTTCGGCTTAACGAATGAACAACAAACCTGCCTTGCCGGCAGGTAGGCAACTTTACAACAAACAACAAATGAAACTAACCA
>CAYVUB010000005.1:114452-122798 GCA_964454675.1 uncultured Flavobacteriaceae bacterium
CCTGCCTTGCCGGCAGGTAGGCAACTTTACAACAAACAACAAATGAAACTAACCATACTCGGCTGTCACAGCGCAACACCACGAACGGATACCAATCCAACATCGCAAGTTTTAGAAATAAAAAACCACTTGTTTTTAATTGATTGCGGCGAAGGTACTCAGGTCGAACTGCGGCGTAATAAAGTCAAGTTTTCGCGCATAAAACACATTTTCATTTCCCACTTGCACGGCGACCATTATTTTGGACTGGTAGGTTTAATATCAACGTTTAGGCTGCTTGGCAGAGAAACGGAACTGCATATTTATGCGCCTAAAGGTTTGAAAGAAGTTATCACACTGCAAATGAAACTTGCCGATTCTTGGACCAATTATCCGCTTATTTTTCATGAGCTTGTTTCTGATACTTCACAATTGATTTTTGAAGATGAGCAAGTTGAAATTCATACAATTCCGTTAGACCATCGTATTTATACCAACGGATTTTTGTTTAAAGAAAAAACCGGCGAACGCAAACTGGATATGAATGCTATACTCAATGCCAATATTGATGTATCATACTACCGTAAGTTAAAACAAGGTTTTGATGTTGTAAACGAAAAAGGTAAACTCATTTCCAATGCAAAAGTTACCAAACCGGCATTACCGCCTGTAAGCTATGCCTTTTGCAGCGATACAGCCTATAGCGAAGCGATTATTCCTATAATAAAAGATGTTGATGTGCTGTATCACGAATCTACCTTTTTAGAAAAAAACGAAAGTCTGGCATTGCCCACAAAACATTCAACGGCAAAACAGGCGGCAACCATTGCCAAAAAAGCCAATGCAAAAACCTTAATCTTAGGGCATTTTTCAACCCGTTATGACGATTTGAGCATTTTTAAGGAAGAAACCGAAACCATCTTCAAAGATGTGCGGTTGGCAAAAGCAGGAAAAACCTTTGACTTTTAAACCGGCTTAAATTCGTCTAAATTCTGAATCCAATGGATGGCTTCATCCAGATTAGAACAGCGTTTTAAGCTGCTTTTAGAAAACAACTTTTCAATTGTGGCATTCATATAATTAAAATCATTGTATGACACCGTTGCTGTAGCAATGATAAAATCATATTCTTCATGAAATTTCAACCATAAATGCGGTTCTATAGAATAAGAATATATACGGTTGGAAATATAGGCTATCTTTTTGTAGCCGCCAAAGTAATCATAGATAACATCAATCACTTGCAAAATTTTATTCCAGTCAAAATGAATACCTTCATTGAGTTCTGAGATTAAAAATTGATTAGAAATGTAAAAATTCCCGAAAGGGAATTCAATTTTTTTGTGTTTGATAAGTGGAAAAAATTTACTGTCTTCAAATCTCATATCGTATAAATAATGCTTAAATTTATATGATTTTACCAATCTACAAAACGAAAAAAACAAATAAATTTCTGAAATAAAACTAATGAATACGGACTTAAGCAATTACAGAAAATCATACGAAAAGCAAGAATTATCAGAATCGAACATTAGTGACAATCCATTGGAATTGTTTCAAAAATGGTTTCATGAAGTCGATACACATTTTAATGCAGGCGAAACCAATGCGATGACTGTTTCAACAATTGGGCTCGATGGCTTTCCAAAGGGTAGAGTAGTGCTGCTTAAAAAATTTACCTACGAAGGGTTTATTTTTTACACAAATTATGAAAGTGAAAAAGGTAAAGCCATTATGGTAAACCCTAATGTGTGTTTGTCTTTTTTTTGGCATGATGCCGAACGCCAAGTGATAATAAAAGGTAAAGCCGAAAAGATTGCACCCAATTTGAGCGACGGTTATTTTGAATCGCGCCCACGCGGAAGCCAGCTTGGTGCTTTGGTGTCTAAACAAAGTGATGTGATAGATGACAGGGAAGTTCTTGAAAATAATTTAAAAACTTTAGAAAAGGAATTTGAAGGAAAGGAAATCCCCAGACCCGAATTTTGGGGCGGATTTATAGTAAAGCCTGTTGAAATTGAATTTTGGCAGGGACGTCCCAACAGGCTTCACGATAGGATACGTTATAGACTCGATTCAGAATATAACTGGCAAATAACCCGATTATCGCCATAAAATTATCGGTGTAAAGCAATAATTTTGATTCCGATTGATTTTTTATCGACAAAACGTAAAGATTAAACGTTTAAACGTAATACTTTTCTTTCTAATCATGCATTTCATCGATGATTTACATATAAATTCGATAAAATGCATGTTTTTCATCGATTTTAACATTTTATTAACAATATTTGTTTCATGAAGGCGCTACTTTAGACCTACCAAATCTAAAATAACCCTCTTATGAAAGCAATTACCTACTTGCCAATGATGGCTTTAATGGCGTTCTTAACATTTTCGTGTTCAACAGAAGATTTTCCGGAAGAAAGTATAAACCAGTCAGAGTTATTAAATCCGCCGGCTCCAAAAGTTATCGAGATTGAAATTTTAGAGCGTATTAATAATCACAGGATAAATGCAGGATTAAATCCGTTAAACAGTTTGAATATTGTAAAATCTGTTGCGTTTACACACACAGATTATATGGTTGTAACAAACCAGGTAAGTCATGATAATTTTTATCAAAGACGTAATAGCTTGATGCAAAATGCATCTGCAATAAAAGTTTCGGAAAACGTGGCGTATGCTTACAGTTCGGCAGAAGCTGTTGTAAATGCCTGGATAAACAGTGATTCTCACAGGGAAAATATTGAAGGTGATTATACCGATTTTGAAATTTCGGCAGAACAAAATGAAGACGGAAAATGGTATTATACAAATATATTTATTAAACGATAGTCCTGATAAGTTTATATAATAAGTTAGTTAGTATTAAAACAGCCGCAATTTGCGGCTGTTTTTTTTATTATTTTACAACCAGTTTTTTAGTATGATTATTTTTCTTGCCTGAAAAATTAATAAAATAAATTCCTGCCGAATATTTGCTTATGTCCAACTCAGATACTTGTTGATTGACATTATATTTATTCATTATTTTTCCGGTTACATCAAAAATAATCAGCTCAGATATATCTTCCGGAACAGTAATGTTTACCGTATTTTCAGCAGGGTTTGGATACAGCATGATCTGTGAAGATTCCCATGCAGGGTTTTCTACGGAAAGTGGAGCATCAAGGTATATCATAGCCGTAAAATAGCTTACTTGTTCCCAAAATATAAAAGGATTAGGATCGGGTACAATTCCTGCTACTAAAATTCTATCATTGTCATAAGACAAAATGTGTGTGTTGAATTCAGAGCTGTTTTTTGATGAAAAATGGATTTCGACGGTACCTGATTTTTCAAGATTTTCATCCAATGGGCTTATGTACAGATTGCTCTTTTCGACACTGTTCTTATAATTCTTATAAATAAGCACAATCCTGCCATTGGGCATTATGTGCAGGTCGGCTCTTTCTCCGATAACAGGAAGTTCTATGTCTTCAGAATATGGAAAATAGTTTTGTGCTATAATATTTTCTGCTTCTATATCCAATTCAACTACAGAGAAAGACAATTCTTCAAAGCAACTTTGGTAACAAATATACAGATGGTTGTTTACGGGATTATAAGCAAAATCGTAGAATGTGATAGCACAATTTTCTGTATTGGGTAGTACAACAGAAGTTTCATAGAGTATTGTGCCGGAAGTGGCATCAATATGTTTTAATGCTAAAGCGTCAATTGCTGCTCCGTCAACCCAAAGACGTTCCAAAGCGAGAGTAAATAGCGTATTATTATTTTTCAATACTTTGTATTGAAGTGGTATTCCATAGTTTTGATGAGCGTTGCGTTCCCATAAAACAGTACCGTTACTAAGAGATACACAACGAACAATATGCTGGTTTGCCTGTTTAAAAGAGAACACAACGCTATTATTGTCAAGAACAATAATATCTTCTCCATAGGGTATTCCTACATTTTCGCTGTGAACAAGCGTGAGCGTATTGTCGGGATTTATCCTGAACAAATAATGTGTTGAACTGCCCGAACCTGCAAATAGTGTCAGATACAAAGAACCGTTATGTGAAATTAAATTAAGGATTCTTTTTCCTGCAAGTGCTATCGGGAAATCCAGTTGAAAATCTCTGGTTACGTTAAGATCAGAATCTGTTTGCAGCAATTTGAACGTATTGCTTACTCCCTGAAGTTTAAATACTATTGCCTGCTCATTTTCTCCTGTTTCTATCAAAGGGGTATATTCCCCGAATGCCACTTCAGAGCTGAGCACATCTGCTATTGTTCCGTTTTCAAATGTTTTGTACAGCTTCAGAATTTCATTTTCAACCACCACGGTAATGATGGCTCCGTCATTTTTCTTTATGCTGTTGGGCGTTATATCTGCTCCAAATCCTTCCGAGTGAACTTCATAAAGTTGTGTCCACTCCAATGTTTGAGCCTGCAAAAAATAAATTGGTACAGCCCAAAGCATCAAGTATATGTATATTTTTTTCATAGCCTGAATTTTTACTAAAGGTAGCCTTTTTTATTATTAGGTTGCTAAACAACGGTTTGAGGATTTTTATTTTTGAGTATTTTAAAGATAACGTTATCCGTTTAATACTTTTAAGTATAAAAAAAACAGACTCAAAATTTTGAGTCTGTTTTTCATTATATAATTGAAGGTAAATTAATCTCTTACGATATAGAAGTATGAACGTCTGTTAAGCTGGTGTTCTTCAACGGTACAAGGTACGCCGTTTGAACATTTGTTAAGCAGTTGACTTTCGCCATAACCAATGGCGCTTTCTATACGCTCGGCGGCAATGCCTCTCGAGATGATATAATCTCTTGTTGATTTTGCACGACGGTCTGATAATTTCATATTGTAGCTGTCGCTGCCTCGGCTGTCTGTATGCGATTCAATCTTGATAACCATATTAGGATGTTCTCTCATTACATCCACAATGTTTTCCAATTCATATTCAGCATCTGTACGGATATTCCATTTGTCAAAATCAAAGAAAATTGGGTTTATGACAATCTGGTTATCTCTTATAAGCGGCGTTAAGTTAAGGTCTGCTTGGTGTACTTTGTTGTTTTCAAGACTGGTTGTAACTTCTTTTTTGTCGTCTTTGTAATCTTTCTTGCTTCCAAGGACGGTATAGGTTTTATCACAATCGGCTTCAAACCGGTATGCACCGTTTTCGTCTGTTGTAACGGTTTCAATGATTTTTCCGGCTTTATTGATAAGTTTTACTTCAACACCAGCCAGCGGTTCGTTGTTTCTTTCATTACGCGCAATACCTTCAATGATTTGCTTGCAAATTTCAGCATTAAAACTGTAGATATCATCACTTCCTTGTCCATCAGGTCTGTTTGATGAGAAATATCCTGTTTCGCTGTCTGCATTTTTGAAAAATGCAAAGTCATCATGGCCACTGTTGTATGGGGCACCTAAATTTTCTGGATTTGCGTTTTCATCTTTCAGAATGTTGGATTTATAAATATCCAGTAAACCGAGGTTTAAAAATCCATCAGAAGAAAAGTAAAAGGTGCTGTCTTTTGCCACAAACGGAAACATTTCACGGCCTTCGGTGTTGATTTTAGGCCCAAGGTTTTTAGGTGTTCCGTATTTACCGTTTTCAAGAATATCGACCTCATAAATGTCGGTTTGACCGTATCCGCCTTCTCTGTCTGATACAAAATATAGTTTTTTGTTGTCGGGACTTAAAGCAGGATGTCCGGTAGAATATAGGTCATCATTAAAAGGTAATTCTTTGATGTTTTCCCAGCTGCCGCCTTCAAGAGTTGCTTTGTAAAGTTTTAAATGAGATGTTCCTTTACGGTCATAGCCTAATTTATTTCTTTTGTCAACATTATCTCTTGTAAAGTATATGGTTTGCCCATCGTTTGTGATGGCTACCGTAGCTTCGTGGTAGTTTGTGTTGATTTTTGCAGCGTTGATTGTATTGACTGTACCATATTCTTTTTTACCATTATCATCTTTTACTGTTATTTCAAAAAGATCTAAGAACGGTTCTTGATTCCAGCCATATATTTTTTTGTCATCGCCGCCTCTTGCCGAAGCAAAATATAACTTTCCGTCGTGAATGTATGAGCCAAAGTCTGAATATTTACTGTTGAAAGGTAAATTTTCAATTTCTACCACAACATTTTCGGTGGATGATAAATCTTCATATAAGTCAAGATTGTTAGCATCAAAACCTTTTACACGGCTGTCACCGCTTTGGATATCTTTAAATTTGACAAGCCATTTGTCTGCTTCGTTATAATTACCCAAACTTCTTTGTGTCTGGATATACTTAAAGATATACTCGGGATTAACATTTTTATATTTGTTGACTGCCTTGCCGTACCAAAGTGCCGCTTGTTCGGACTTGGAGTTGTTGTAATAACAATCGCCAAGACGTGTTAAAACATGTTCACTGCTATCTCCTTTTTTTACAGCTTCTTCATACAATTCGGTTGCTTTTACGTAGGCAAAGTTTTCAAAAAACTTATCTGCCAACTTTCTTTGAGCAACCATTAGTGAGCTGCTAAGCGCAAAAATTACTATTAAAAATTTTGTTTTCATAATCATTGTTTTTAGAAGTATCTTGGAGATTTAATACGTTTGCTTTTAAATATTTCGAACATTAACAATACCTCGTGAGTTCCGCTTGTGTATGGTCTAAGGTCTGAAATAGGATATTCATAAGCATAACCGATTCGCAATTGTTTTGAGATTTGAAAATCGGCAAGTCCACCAATAGCAGATGTTCTTTCATCAACTCTGTAGCCGGCACCAATCCAGAATACTTCGTTGAACAGGAAGTTCGCCGTAACATCAAATGATAATGGAGCTCCGTTGGTTGCTTTTAGCAAGAACGCAGGCTTAAACTTTGTTGACTCGCTTAGTTCGAATACATAACCACCTGTAAAATAGTAGCTAATGCGTTCCAGTGCTTCATAGCCACCTTCTTTGTTATAATCGGTGTTCAAAATTCTTGGAGCAGAAAGCCCTAAGTACCATTTGTTGGAGTGCCAATATACACCGGTACCAATATTTGGTGCCCAACGGTTTTCAAAACCAAATACGACTGGGTCATGAGCTTCTGATGCTTGGTATTCGGGATCTAAACTATATCCTGTAAAACCGGCTTTGATACCAAAAGCTAATTTTGTGTTTTCACCTGTTTGAATGGTGTAAGAGAAATCTCCGTATAAGTATGAGAAATTTTGATACCCGAGTTCGTCATTAATAAATGACAAACCAAGACCTATTTTCTCATTTCTTAAGGGTGTGTGCACAGACAGCGTCTGTGTGGTTGGACCTCCTTCAAGGCCAACCCACTGACTTCTGTGTAAACCAACAATACTTAAGGTTTCTCTACTTCCGGCATAAGCGGGATTTATAGAGATTGTATTGAACATATACTGTGTAAACTGAGGCAGCTGTTGCGCTACACTTGTCCAGCAATTGAACAGTATAAAAGCGATTATGTTAAACTTTAAAAACTTCATAGGTTAAATTTTTTATTTGGTTGCAACGTAGATTGGACCTGCAAAAGGTTTTAATCCACTATTTTTTAGATTAATAACGTAATAGTATGTTCCTGTTGGGACAGTGTTTGAGTTTCCAATAGAAGCTTTTGATGAGAATCCGTTCCAGTTATTCTGATAATTTTTAGATTCATAAATCATTGCTCCCCAACGGTTGAATATTTGCAGTTCAACAGTAAATCCACAGGTTTCAACGCCGGTTACTGTAAAGAACTCATTAATACCATCGTTGTTTGCTGTTACTGTTTTTGAGATTACCACATCATTAGATGTACATGGTAATACAATACAATCATCGTTAACATTGATGGTTACTTCATATTCAATTGGACATTCGCCCGGAATAGTTTCAGTATATAAGAACGTGTAATCACCTAAGTTTACAGAAGAAGGATCAAATGTACTGCCATCTAAAGTAGCATTACCTGAAATAACTTCCCATTGACCTGTGGTATCTACGTTTGAATTTAATAAATCAAACAAATCTATTGAAGCGTCATCAATACATATTGCAGAATTTATAAACTCGGTAGTAGCAGTACCTACAGTCACATTAATTGTTTGAGTGTAAGTCTGAGTGTTGCCACATTGGTCAGATACTATCCATTCTCTTATGATACTGTAGTTTGTATTAATATCACCTTGAATATCTTCAACCGGACCACTAACACTTATTTCCTGAGAACAAGCATCTTCAAATGCTAAACTTGGAGTTTGAGGTATGCTGTCACAGGTTACATTGATAACAGCTTCAAAACCACCTAATACCGTTGGTGCTGTTGTATCTTCAATCGTGAACGTCGCTGTAGTTGACACTGCGTT
>CAYVUB010000006.1:0-102863 GCA_964454675.1 uncultured Flavobacteriaceae bacterium
GCAGCACCAATAAAATACAGTATGCGTATGATGCTACGGGTATAAAACTGGTAAAGAAAGTGACCGATAACAGTACGGTGACAAACACCTCCTATGCAGGTAACTACATTTATGAAGAAGACGGTACGGGAGAGCATTTAAAGTTCTTTTCTCATCCTGAAGGCTACGTGGAGCCTGACGGTCAAGGAAATTTTGACTATATTTACCAGTATAAAGACCATTTAGGGAATATACGGCTGTCCTACTCTGACACCGATAACAACGGGGTTATCGACCCGTTGACGGAAATCCTACAGGAACGGAACTATTTAAAAAAGGGTCAACTTTAATTAAAAAGTTAGACCCGTTATTTTTAAACTTACACACTTTTTAGGATAATGTCAAAAACTATTTTTTTATTAATCTCTTAACTATATTTCCTGTTTCTGTTTGAATCTTCACAATATAATTTGCTGAAGCCAAAGCTGAAATATCAAATGACTTTTCTGTACTCATATCAGAAAGGTCTATTGTTTGTATTAGCTTGCCAAAAACATCATAGATTTGAGCTTGCTGCAACACAACAAATTTTGGATTGCTGAATGTCACAACATCCTTAACGACACTTGGATACATAGCTACACTACCCAAGTCCCTGGTTTCATCTACACCAAGAATATTAGAACAGCTTAAACGATACTGCAATGTAATGGTACTCCCGGCATTATACATCCCGTCAACAGCATCTGTAAAATCATTATAAGTCTCATAAAATTCAAGATTCATGCTCCCGGTAACAGTATTGGCAATCAATGAATCAGGAAGTCCGGCACCCGCAAAACTCAGAACCCCGTCGCTGGCATACGTACCGGATCCTGAATTAGTATCAGCAATTCCTGGTCTAAGAAATATTTCGTTCACACCATCTTGATTTGCATCGGTTCCAATTGCCATTTCACTTAACCAAGATCCTCCTACAGTGGTTTGACTTGTGCTCCAACCTATACCCGTTAGCTCAAGTACAGGATCTTCGCAATCGGTTCTGCTTGCAAAATCATCTAACAGTATGGTCAAAATAACATTATTAGGACTTCCTTGACTGTCCCAGCTTTCAACCCCCGAAATGTCCATAACCTTAGTTGTGGTAAGGCTTGATTGTGCGTGTATCAACATACCGGATGTGATAAAAAGTGCAAATAATACAAAAGTATTTTTTTTCATAAGCTTTGATGTTTTTAATTTATAAATTAATAATTACGTGAATTTAAGCATTTTATTCTAAACTAAATTATTAAAAGTGAAAATTGCTTAAAATGTTTGAATATCATCTTTACCAAAATTTACAACTTCACTGCTACCCCACTTTTAAAAATCACTTTACCTTAAAAATACGTAACTTGTGCTGTCTTTAATTAACAGCATTATTTATAGTGTTTTTGCGTTACTTCTATATTGTTTTTTTGTGTATTTCTGCAAATAGTTTTGCACAGGATATTGAATTGTTCGGGCAGTTTAATGGTCGCTATGACTATACCGCTATCGGCAATACACTCAATCCTTATGAGAACAATCTGGTACAAAGTTTTTGTTATACGTTGCCTTCATCTTCGGCTGTATTAAATATTGAAAACCCCGATGCCATTATAGCGGCATATATTTACTGGGCAGGCTCGGGCAACGGCGATACCAATATTGCTCTTAACGGCATAAGTATTGATGCACAGTGGATATACAACACAACGTATGAAGATACATCTTTTGGCACACTTACCTATTTTTCGTGTGTGGCAGATATTACAGATAGTATTATTTCTGAAGGAAACTCAACTTATACATTTTCAGAATTGGATATTTCCGAAGCACTTCAAAACAATCCCGGTTATTGCAGCAACCGCACCAATTTTGCCGGTTGGGCACTATATGTCATTTATGAAGATGACAGCCTGCCGCTTAATCAAATAAGTTTGTTTAACGGTATGGAAATCATCAACCGGAATGTCCCTCAAAAAACCATTATCTTGGACAACCTTAATGTCATAGATAACGATAATGCAAAAATAGGATTCCTTGCCTGGGAAGGCGATAATGCCTTAAATTATGGCGAAACCTTATCAATAAACGGTAATATTTTATCAAATCCGCCATTAAATCCTGCAAACAATGCTTTTAACGGCACCAATACTTTTACAAATTCCAATACTTTTTTCAATGGTGATCTGGATGTTTACGACATTCAGAACAATATCCAGATTGGTGATACAAGCGCAGCCATTCAATTAACGACCGGTGATTTTGATGCTAACGGAATTTTTCAGGCAGATTTAATCATCATCAACAATATCATAACGGTACTTAACAGCCAGTTACCCGATGCCACCATCATACTTGATGATTATGAGCTTAATTGTGAGCGGGAATTAACACTTTTTTACACCGTTTACAACACAAACAGCACTGCGGCACTTCCGGCAAATGTTCCCATAGCATTTTATGCCGATACTATCCTCATTGCGCAAAGCCATACACAAAACAGTATTAATATAGGCGATTATGAAAGCGGAACAATTACCATAACACTGCCCGGTTTTGTTACCACCGATTTTTTACTGAGCCTGATAGTTGATGATGACGGATTGGGCAACAGCACTATTGCCGAAACCAACGAAAACAACAACATGTTTGATGAACTTGTCGGACTTTTAACAATTCCGCCAATTCAGGTTATTGAAAATTTACTGTTGTGTGATGTTGGGTTTGATACAGCAACTTTCAATTTACCAAATCATTTTTTCAGTATAATTAACACCAATGAAAATGCCACATTCTATACCGGTCTAAGTGATTTGGAAACAGGCATAAACGCCATTTTCATGCCCCATGCCTACAACAATACATCGAGCCCGCAAACCATTTATGTAAAAGTTACTGCCGAGCCGTGTTATGACATATATGAGTTTGATGTTGCTGTTGAAAACTGTCCGCCATACATCCCACAAGGATTTTCGCCCAATGATGACGGCTATAATGATTGGTTCAACATACAAGGATTATATGATATTTTCGAAAATCATAAGTTATTGATTTATAATCGTTACGGAACGCTTATCTTTGAAGGTAATAATGATACGCCATGGAACGGCAAAGCCAATCGAGGGCTCAACAACCTCGGAAAAATTCTACCCAACGGCACCTACTATTATGTTTTGCATTTAAACGACCCAAACTACAAATCGATGGTTGGCTGGGTGTATTTGAATCGATGAAATGTTAAATTTTAATGCTTTTAATCGATGAAATTAGCATTTCATCTAATTTTAATTTACTTTTCCATCATTATTTGCAGTTTTAAGTTGCTGCATTTTAAAAAATGACTAACATGATAATTCAATTAAAATGAAAGCTTTCAAAAAAACCTTTGTTGTTATAGCTGCTTTAATTGGTCATTTTACGTTTGCCCAGCAACTAATCATTAACTCAAATGTTACCGAACAGGAACTTATTGAAAATCACCTAATACAAGGCTGTATTGAAGTTTCAAACATTACCTCGCAAATAAACGGAAGCATCAACGGTTTTTCAAGTTTTGGATATTTTGAACGGAATAATTCTAATTTCCCTTTTGAAAACGGTATCGTATTATCAACCGGAAATGCCGAATCCGGCGGAAATTCATTAAACGACAATACGCTTAATGAAGGTGAAACCAACTGGGGAACCGATACCGACCTTGAAGCTGCTTTGGGCATCAGCAACACATTGAATGCTACGTCCATTGAATTTGATTTTGCTTCTGTTTCAAATACAATTCAATTCAATTATATTCTTGCATCAGAAGAATATTTCGGGAATTTTCCCTGTGAATATTCCGACGGATTTGCATTTCTCATAAAAGAAGCAGGCACCAATAACCCTTATGTAAATATTGCGCTTATTCCCGGAACTTCAACACCTGTAAATACAACCACCATTCGCCCCGAAATTGTAGGATTCTGTCCTGCCCAAAATGAAAGTTATTTTGCCGGTTACAGCCTTGGAGCTACCAACTACAACGGTCAAACTACGGTATTGACGGCAACAACAACCATTACCCCAAATGTGCTGTACCATATTAAGCTGGTCATTGCAGACCAAACCGATAAAAATTACGACTCGGCGGTTTTTATACAGGGAAACAGCTTTAATGCCGGCATTGATTTGGGTAACGACATCACCACCTGCGCAACAGATGTAACATTAAACGGTGATATTCAAAATCCTGATGCAAGCTACTCATGGTATTTGAATGACGGACTTATAAACGGTGAAAATGAGCCGGATTTGTTTGTCACACAATCCGGAACTTACACAGTAATGATAGACATTCCGCTGGCAAACACAACCTGTACCATAGAAGATACGGTAGTTGTTCAACTCAATGCAACACAAGCTGCCGGACCGGTTTCTGATTATCAATTGTGTGACGATATATCCGGTAACGGTACAGAAACGTTTGATTTAAGCACAAAAACTGCCGAAGTTCTGGCTTCTGTCCCCGATTCAAGCTATAACATCTCATATCATTATTCCAATAATAATGCTATAAATAACATCAATCCTATCACAGCTCCAATTCAAAATCTTGCCAGTCCGCAAATCATTTATGTGAGAATTGAAGACACCCTAAGCGGTTGTTTAGCTTATACACATTTTAACCTGATAGTCAATCCACTGCCTAATATTATCACACCAACAGATTTAAATATTTGTGATGATACGGTTAATGATGGTTTTACCCAAATTGACCTGACCCAAAAGGATGACGAAATAACCGGCAGCCAGGCAGGATTGACCGTAACCTACCATTACAGTCCGGACGATGCTAATACAGGCAATAATCCCATTGCATCACCATACAGCAACAACTCACAAACCGAACAATTATTTGTAAGAGTAACCAATGCCGCTACCGGATGCGCATCGGTCACAACACTTAATATTGTTGTTTTAAACAATCCTGTTATCAATACCGATGATTTGTTTATTGATGCCTGCGACCCCGAACATGACGGTTTTGCCGAATTTGACCTGACAAGCATTATTAATGATATTTTACAAGGTTTAACAGGTGTTTCGGTAACATTCCATGAAAATTATAACGATGCTGTTTCGGGTGCAAACGCCATTCCAAACCCGGCAGATTATAATAACACAACCATTGACGAACAAATTATTTATGTACGTGTGGTAGATGATATAACGGGTTGCGCAACCGTAAGACCGCTTGTTATTGCTTCAAATCTGCTTTTATCAGGAAGCGATACTACAGCTTATACTTTATGTGATACAGATAATGACGGCTTCGAAGAATTTGACCTAAACGCTATTGCCGAACATATTATCAACGATTTGCCCGATGATATAACGGTCACGTTTTACGAAACCGAAGAAGACCGAGATAATCAAACCAATGCGCTTGATATATCTGTACCGTATATTCCGGCACAAAATCCGCAAATACTTTACTTTACCATAAGTAATCCCCAATGCGAAGAAGTTTCGGAAATAGAACTTATTTTATATCCTGTAACCGAATTTAATTCCATAGGAACTGTAAATTACTGCGATACCGACCAGGATGGATTTACGAGCATTAACCTTGTGGAATTTACACCTTTGGTCACACAAGGACAAGCGGGCTATGCCGTAAGCTACTTTTTAACTGAAGACGATGCCGGTACCAATGAAAATTCACTGCCAAACTTTCATGAAAACACTTCAAATCCTCAAACCTATTACGTAAGAATAACCAGTATCCAAACCGGTTGCGCATCAATCAATTCGTTTGAGGTTAATGTGATTCCCGCACCCGAAACAAGCACGCCCAATCCAATCATTATATGCGACAATGACCAGGATGGTTTATATGTAATTGATTTAACTACAACAATTTCCGAACTTGTATCCGATACAACCGATAGGGTTATCACCTTTCACAACACCTTGTCATCTGCCGAAAATAATGTTGACCCAATAACCAATGCATCAGCATATAATGCCAATACACAGATTATTTATGCACGGGTTGAAAATACCGTTACAGGATGCTTTTCAATAGAAAATATAGATATTACCGTCAACACGCTGCCGGTATTCCAGCCTGTAAGCAATTACAGGATTTGTGAAGATATTAGTGAAAGTGACGGTATTGGCGATTTTATTTTCGCCACAAAAGATACCGAAATTTTAAACGGTCAAGCAGGCAAACAAGCACTTTATTTCTTAACGCAGACAGATGCTCAAAACAGGATAAATAGCATTGACAAAAACACGGCATACCAAAACATAAGCAATCCTCAGACTATTTTTGTACGGGTTGAAAACCTTACCGATGAAGACTGCTACGGTGTGAGTTCATTCATTATTGAAGTAGGAACCAATCCGTTGTTTAATCCTCCAACCGATTGGTTTGTGTGTGACGATATTTCAAATGACGGCGCGCATACATTTGACCTTAATGAAAAAATCGCTGAAATTTCCAACGGAATTTCAGATAGCCTTGACATTACGTTTTACGATTCGCTGGCAAATGCGCAAAGTGGTACAAACACATTACCGTTAATGCACACAAATGCTTTTAATCCGCAGCAGATTTACGCACGTATCGATAACGGCACCATCTGCTACTCTATCACAAGTTTCGGACTTAATGTAATACAAGCACCCGATGCCAATGAGTCGCAACCTATGGTACAATGTGATACAAATTATGACGGCATTGTAACCTTCAACCTGACGGATGCGCTTTTTGACATTCTCGACGTACGGCAAAACGACATTGTGATTTCTTACTTTGAAACAGAAACCAATCTGGAAGCGCAAACCAATGCTATCCCCAATCCTCATGCATATCAAAATACGGCAAATCCGCAAACGGTATTCATCCGCTTAACCAATACCGTATCCAACTGTTATTTATCTATTCCGTTGGAACTGCAAGTTAATCTGCCACCTGAAATTAATGATTTTCAACGTGTTGATATTTGCGACAACGACACGCAATCCTTTAATCTTACGGAAGTTAATACATTGATAGTTGATGATACTGATAATACGGTTATTACCTATCACAATTCGGCATCAGACGCTCTTAACAACTTAAATGCTTTAGATACAAATTATACCTATCAAACCAATAACGATAGTATCCATATCAGAATAGAAAACACTACAACACATTGCTTCACGACTTATACTTTTAATTTGGTTGTCAACACCTTGCCTATTGCCCATACACCAAACACTATGGAAAACTGCGATGACGATTATGACGGCTTTTACCCGTTTGATTTGTCACAGCAAACCGCATCAATTTTGGGCAGTCAAAACCCGAATACTTTTTCGGTTAGTTATTATCCCGATAACGCTTCGGCAAGTGCAGGCATCAATCCGTTAGATACAGCATACAGTGCTTATGATGGCGAAATCATCTTTGCCCGCATAGAACACAACCAGACAGGCTGTTACAATATCACACAATTTGAGGCTATTGTACACCCAAAACCTGTGTTGGAAATTGGCAATCAGGTAATATGTCTGGAAAATTTACCACTATTGGTAAGTGCCAATACCAACGATGCCGGCGATACTTATTTGTGGTCAACCAATGCTGTGACACCCGAAATAGAAATTACCCAAACAGGCAGCTATTGGGTAACCGTAACAACACCTAACGGCTGCGAAACCACAGAGGTTTTTGAAGTTACCGAATCGGAACAGGCAACGATAGAATTTACAGAAACTATTGATTTTTCTGACCCCAACAATATTACGGTAACTGTAAGTGGTATTGGCAATTACTATTACAGTCTGGATGGCGGACCACCACAGGAATCCAACGTTTTTGTAAACGTCACGCTGGGCTATCATACCATTACCGTTATTGATGCCAACGGCTGCCTTGAAGTAAGTAAAGATGTTGTAGTGATTGATGCGCCAAAATTCATGACACCCAACGGCGACGGCTATTTTGACACCTGGCATATAAGCGGCGTGGAAACCCTGCCGGGAACAGTTGTTTACATTTTTGACCGTTACGGAAAAACACTGGCGCGATTAACATCAACATCTGCCGGTTGGGATGGCACATACAACGGTAATCTTATGCCGTCAACAGATTATTGGTTTGTTGCCGATGTAAAATATGGCGACAGGTCTTTTGAGGTTAAAGGACATTTTGCTTTGAAGCGGTAAAATGCTTAGAAATCAATACATATTCTTAAGTATTATGAAACCAATAGTATATATTTTGATTATTGCTTTGGTATGCTTAAACATAATCGTTTTATATTTTTTTATTGAAGGCAGCTACATAAACAAAGGTTTTAAAACAATAAGCCGTACAGATATTTCAAAACTACTTATAATTGATTTGTTTGCTGCAATAACCTACATCATTATCAAATCACTGAAAAACAGGAAATAATGCTTCATTCCCGTATATGACAATTATCATACTTTAAAAAAAGTTATATCCATATTTTTGTCATAGACGATTTCAAATAAAGCTAAATGAAACCTCAGATAGATCAGGAATTGCTCTTTTCGTTTGGAGCTGTTGTAAAAAACTATGAAAAAGGCGACCTTCTTTTTTATGAAGGTGATAAAGCCTGCCACTATTACCAGGTTGTGAGCGGAAGTGTCAAAATGTTCAATACCAACGACGACGGAAAAGAATTTACGCAAGGTTACTTTTCCAACGGGCAAAGTTTTGGCGAGCCGCCTTTGTTTATTGACGAATATTATCCGGCATCTGCCATGGCATTTCAAAATACGGAAGTCATCAAGTTGTCTAAAGATAAATTTTTGACTATTCTGGATGAATTTCCTCAGATTCAAAAGCAGTTTTTACAGCTCATGGCTCGCAGGATTCACAGTAAAGCCACATCTTCCAAAGATATCATTAACCAAAAACCCGAATTCAGGATTGAAGCCTTTTTACAATCGTGCAAAAAAGTGAATGAAAAGGAACACATTCCGTTTACACGTCAGGAAATAGCCAATTTTACAGGGCTTCGCGTAGAAACCGTTATCAGAACCTTATCAAAAATGAACAAGAAAAAAACAGTAGAAATCATCAATCATAAAATTTATTGTTAATGCGTTTTAAAGTTGAGTTCTGGCTTAAATTTTCAATAGTAAACCTTTTTCTGGTAGCCTTGTTGGGCGTTTTGATGCGGTACAAAATAGGGTTTGATTTTCCGTTTTTTGTACAAAAACACCTGCTTCACTCCCATTCGCATTTTGCCTTTGCAGGCTGGGTAAGCCATACGCTTATGGTGCTTATGGTTTTTTACCTGAAAAATAAAGCCACAGCGTTTGCCGCCGGCAGATACAGGAATCTCATTGTAGCAAATCTGGTATGTTCCTACGGGATGCTGGTCTTTTTTATCATTCAAGGCTACGGATTGTGGTCAATATCGTTTTCGACCTTATCCATTATCGTCTCGTATTTTTTTGCTTATTTTTTCATTAAAGATTTAAAACAAATTCCTAACGAAACTTCAAAAAAATGGTTCAACGGTGCGTTATTTTTTTATGTGATTTCGTCTTTGGGCACATTCTTTCTGGCTTATACCATAGCAACCAAAGATTTTCATTACAACCTGTATTTGTCTTCCATTTATTATTACCTGCACTTTCAGTATAACGGTTGGTTTTTGTTTGCCTGTTTCGGGTTGCTCGCTGTTTTTCTTAAGCTTAACGAAAAGGAAAACAGCATTTTTAACAAGGCGTTTTGGTTACTTTTTGCATCAACAATCATCACATACTCACTTTCGGTTTTATGGCTCAAATTACCCGACTGGCTGTATGTAATTACCATTGTTTTTTCGATAGTTCAGTTTTTGGTATGGATTGGAATACTGCGTTTTATGATTCGTAAAAAAAGAGAAATCCTAAAATCCCAACCTGTTTTTTTACAGTATATTTTAGTGCTTGCCGGGTTTTGTCTGACACTTAAGTTTTTATTTCAATTACTTTCCGTAATTCCTTCTCTGAATCAGTTTTCGTTCGGAATACGCACTATTATCATTGCTTATCTGCATTTGGTTTTATTGGGGGTTATTACACTTTTCCTGTTGTATTACATTTATGTCAATAAACTTTTACCTCTTAATAAATATATCAAAACCGGACTCATAGCGTTTGTTATCGGGGTTTTTCTGAACGAATCGATATTGGGAATACAAGGTTTATCGGCTTTCGGATATATTTTGATTCCGAATATCAATTTGTATCTCTTCATGGCAGGTTTGGTACTTTTTGTTTCTATGGGATGGACGGCTTTTTGGACAATAAAAAAAAGCACCAGACATAAATCTGATGCTTTTTTGAAATAAAAAGCGCTATCAATCAAAATGTTTTTTCCAACACCAAAGCATTAGGAAACAAAATGTTATTTTCCAGATGAATGTGTTTGTGCAAATCCTGCTCAAACTCTTCAAGCATTAAAAACGTAGTTCTATAAGTATTACAACCATCTGCCGGCGGCGTGTAATCGTTTGTCAGTTCTTTAATTTTCCGGAATCGTTCTCCTTCGGCATCATGTTCGTGCTTCATCATTTCAATAGGATTTTCTACAGTGCCAAAATGAGGTTTTTCTATGGATTGATTGGTGATGCGGGCATTAATCATTTTTCTTATAAAAGGAAAAAGTATGAGTTCTTCTTTTTTAAGATGTGCCGCCAAATCCTGAGCCGATTCTGTAAACAAACGGTTAATTTCAAAAAGCTCGGGATGTCTTGTTCCGTGAACTTTGCACAATTTTGAAAGAAATAACAAAATAACAGATGTTTTTTCTTCAATATACCTGTGATGTGTTTTTTCGATATAGTCTGCCAGCAAATCCAGCGGCCACGATTTAAAATCAATGGAAGCTACATCTGTTTTATGCAGAATTTCGTTGAGATTCCGATGCAAATCGGATACATTCAGTGATTTTTTTTCGCTGACTTCTTCCAAAGTACGATGTCCTTTGCAGCAAAAATCGATTCCCATTTTTGAGAACAAAGCTGCGGTTCTAAAATCATAAGCTACGATTTCGCCAATAGTTGTTTTTTCTGAAATTTCCATGACAAGGTTTTTTTATTATTCTACAATAACAACGCCCCGCATAATAGCATAATGCCCCGGAAACGTGCATAAAAACTCATACGTACCGGGTTCTGCTATTGTAAACTCGACAGTATCAGATTGTCCGCCGCCTATAACTTTGGTATGCACAATAATACTTTCCTGTTCAGACGCAGGAATATAATCACTATCGGCAGCCAAAGATGCTTTTTCGGCAAAACTTTGAAAATCAACATTCTGTTTTAAAATAACAAGATTGTGTCCCATAACGTTTTTTGCCATCTTTCCTACGTGTTTTAACGTGAGTACTACAGGTTCGCCCGCCGGAACTTTTAATTCTTTTTTATCAAACTGCATCTGGTCGTTACTTTCAATGGTTATCAAAAAACGGGAATCTTCTACAACTTCTTCATGCTGATTTGTATGACCGGTTACGGTTACGTTGGCATTTTTTGAGTCGTTTTTACAAGCCCCTGTAAATGTTATCAAAATTGCAAGAGTTATATTTTTAAATAAATGTTTCATAAACTGTTTCTTTAATTCAATTAAAATTTGTCCTTAAAAAGTGAGGTAAAAGTAATATGACTTAAAGAATTGTTTTTATGATTATAGTCATAAAATAAGATAGTTAATAGCAAGACCTTTGTGTAAACTTTAAAATACAAAACTATGAAACGGCTAATAACACTTTTTTTACTACCATTCTTTATGGCTTCGTGTGGTGATAAAGAAAAATCGGGAGTCGATTATTCAAAACCTTCAAAAGAGAATACAGCCAAAAGCGTTTCCGATTATGACCCGAAAAGAGGATTGGGAAAATTTGAAAATGTAGAAATTTTGCCAAATCTTGACAAAGAAATGGCAGCTCTGGGCGAAAAAGCAGCAGGAACCAAATGTTTGTCTTGCCATAAGCTGAACAGCGAAAGATTAGTAGGGCCGGGATGGAAAGGTGTAACCGGTAAACACAAACCCGAATGGATTTTGAACTTCATTACCGACCCTGACCCAATGATTGACAAAGACCCCGAATTACAGGCACAACTGGAACTTTGTCTGGTTCGTATGCCCAATCAGGCAGTTTCAGATGATGAAGCCCGTCAAATTCTGGAATTTATGAGAAAAAATGACGGAATAAACTAGACTTTAAAAATACTATTTAATTCCAACTATATGAAAAACAATCTAATAAAAACAGTATGTATCCTTGTTGTTTTGACGTTTTTTGGTGCTTGTAAACCAAAAAATTCAACAAATGCAATAAGCGGAGATGCGGCACAGCAAACCTATGTTGCTCCCGGACAGTATGACGAATTTTACAACTTTGTTTCCGGTGGTTTCAGCGGACAGATGAGTGTGTACGGACTTCCGTCAGGAAGATTATTCAAAGTGATTCCCGTATTTTCGGTTGACCCCGAAAAAGGCTGGGGATACAGCGAAGAAACCAAACCGATGCTTACCACATCGCATGGATTTGTGCCTTGGGACGATTTACATCACGTAGAAATGTCACAGACCAACGGAAAAATAGATGGCAGATGGGTTTTCGGAAATGCGAACAACACCCCGAGAATTGCAAGAATTGACCTGCAAACATTCAAAACAGCCGAAATCATCGAACTTCCGAACAGTGGAGGAAACCACTCTTCGCCTTTCATTACCGAAAATACCGAATATGTGGTAGCAGGAACACGTTTTAGTGTACCGGCTGATTATGCTGACGGAGATGTTTCGATTGACACCTATAAAGAAAATTTCAAAGGACATATTTCTTTTGTAAGCGTGGACAAAGAATCGGGAGAAATGGATCTGGCTTTCCAAATCGTAACACCGGGAGTTAATTTCGACTTAAGCCACGCAGGTAAAGGAAAATCTCACGGCTGGTTCTTCTTCTCGTGCTACAACACAGAACAGGCAAGTACTTTGCTGGAAGTTAATGCTTCTAAAAACGACAAAGACTTTATTATGGCTGTAAACTGGAAAAAAGCAGAAGAATACATCAAAGCAGGAAAAGGAAAAAAACAAAAAGTTCGTTATGCCCACAACACCTGGGACGAGCATACACATACCGGAAAATCTGAAATCAAAACAGATGTTTTGGTATTGGATGCTTCCGAATTTACAGATATTGCTTATATGATTCCTTGTCCGAAATCGCCTCACGGCTGTGATGTTGACCCAACGGGAGAATACATTGTTGGAAGTGGAAAATTAGCTGCTCTTATCCCCGTTTTCAGCTTTGATAAAATGCAGAAAGCCATCGAAAATAAAGATTACGAAGGAGATTTTTCGGGAATCAACGTATTAAAATATGACTCTGTATTGTATGGAGAAGTAGAAAAACCGGGACTTGGACCATTACACACAGAATTTGACGGAAAAGGAAATGCTTATACCACAATGTTCGTATCGTCTGAAGTGGTAAAATGGGACATTAAAACGCTTCAGGTTTTAGACAGGCAACCTACCTTCTACTCTGTGGGACACCTTACAATCCCTGGTGGAGACAGCAAAGAGCCTTTCGGAAAATATCTGGTTGCTTACAACAAAATCACCAAAGACCGTTACTTACCTACAGGGCCTGAATTATGCCACAGTGCACAGCTTTATGACATAAGCGGGGATAAAATGAAACTTATTCTGGACTTTCCTACTATCGGAGAACCGCACTATGCACAAGCCGCACCTGCCGAGCTCATAATGAACAACGGACAACTTAAATTCTATGACATCAATAAGAATAATCATCCGAGAGCTGTTAAGAACGAACAGGACGTAAAAGTAGTCAGAGAAGGAAATAAAGTCCACGTATATATGACCTCTATCCGTTCTCACCTGGCACCTGATAATATCGAGGGTGTTAAATTGGGAGATGAAGTATATTTCTACGTAACCAACCTTGAGCAGGATTGGGATGTTCCTCACGGATTTGCCATCAAAGGTGCCGACAATGCAGAAATACTGATTATGCCCGGAGAAACCGTTACATTAAAATGGGTTCCTGACAGAGTGGGTATTTTCCCTTATTACTGTACTGACTTTTGTAGTGCATTGCATCAGGAAATGTCGGGATATTTAAGGGTATCGCCTGCCAATAGTAATGTTCCTATTTCGTGGAAACTGGACGATATATTATCGTCAGATAAAAAATAATTTTCACAGCAAAAAAACTGTCTCAAAAGTCAAATATTAAGTGGTTTGTCATTTCGACGATAGGAGAAATCTTTTAATTATCAAATATTTAGATTCCTCAATTCCACTTCGTTCCATTCGGAATGACACTTTCGGGACAGTTTTTTCACTTAAAAAATACGAGATGAAAAATACTCGAATATCATCACTTTCAAAAATATTGCTTGTTACAGCAGGTATATTTTTAATCGGCTCTCTTTTCTTTCCGATATGGAGAATAGAACTCGATGCACCACAATATCCCGAAGGATTGGTTCTTTTGCTTTGGGCTAACAAAATTGCGGGAGATGTGGAAATCATAAACGGATTAAACCACTATATCGGAATGAAAACCCTGCATACCGAAAACTTTTTTGAGTTTACCGTTTTGCCTTATATCATCAGTTTTTTTGCTCTGTTTTCGTTAGTTGTTCTATTCATAAACCGAAAAAAAGGAACACTTGTTTTATTTATTTCATTTATTATTTTCGGAATATTATCTGCCATTGATTTTTACCGTTGGAACTATGATTACGGACACAACCTTGACCCTGACGCACCTATAAAAGTCCCCGGAATGGCATATCAGCCACCAATGTTAGGATTCAAACAATTGCTCAATTTCGGAGCTTATTCCGTTCCCGATACGGGAGGTTGGCTGTTGATTCTGACAGGAGTTTTATTATTTATTGTTGTATTTAAAGAATTTGATATGATTAAGAAATTTAAAAAGAAATCCGTATCGGCAGTAGTTGTAATGTTGTTTTCTTTCGGATTATTTTCCTGTGGAAATACCGAAGCTGTTCCGATAAAGCTGCATTCCGACCAATGTGAATCCTGTAAAATGAGTATTTCTGACGGAAAATTCGGAGCTGAAATCATCACCGAAAAAGGTCGGGTTTACAAATTTGACGATATTTCGTGTATGGTTGCCTATTGCAAACAAAATCAAGGAAACCAAAAAACCAAAGCCCATTATATCCACGATTATACACAAGATAATGTTCTGATTCCTGCCGAAACCGCATTTTACATCAAAGGAGGAAACATCAACAGCCCGATGAGAGGAAACATAGCGGCTTTCAGTACAGAAGAAGAGGCGGATAAATTTGCCACAGAACTCGAAGCCGAAAGAACGGATTGGAAAGCTATTGTCAAGTAATTTTGTTTAATCGTTTAATCGTAATAATGAAGCTAATCTCTCTTTTCTTTTTTATCACTTCGTTTGCTTTTGCTCAAACCACGCTTGAAGTCGGGGCAGACAAGCCCTATAAATCCATCAAAAAAGCCCTCGAAAAAGCCAAAGACGGAGATAAAATCATTGTCCATAAAGGAACATATAAAGAAGGAACAATCATTATTGACAAAAAAATCCGTTTTATCGGAAAAGATTATCCCGTAATTGACGGAGAAAAGATAGACGAAGTGGTTTCCATCAAATCGGGAGATGTGCTGATGAAAGGTTTTAAGGTAATCAATTCGGGTTATGCAGCTATGAAAGACCCTTGCGGAATCAAGGTTTATAATGAAAGTAATGTTATAATTGAGGATAATATTCTGGATAATAATTTCTTCGGAATTTACATTCAGAACGGAAAAAACTGCATTGTCAGAAACAACAAGGTCAAAGCTTATGCAGTCAAAGAACAGCAAATCGGAAACGGAATCCACGCTTGGAAAAGTGAAAATTTAAAAATTGAAAACAACGAAATCATCGGACATCGGGACGGAATCTATTTCGAGTTTGTCTATCATTCGACCATCAAAAACAATAAGGCAAAGAACAATCTTCGTTACGGATTGCATTTTATGTTTTCGCATAATGACACTTACGAATCCAACACTTTTACAAACAATGGAGCTGGAGTTGCTGTGATGTATTCCAGAAACGTAACAATGTTCAAAAACACATTTGACGAAAATTGGGGAGATTCCGCTTACGGATTATTGCTCAAAGAACTTTCGGACAGCCAGATTGAAAACAACCGATTTGTTCAAAACACAACAGGAATTTACCTTGAAGGCACCACCCGTGTAAAAATTCAAAAAAATCTTTTTCACGGAAACGGCTGGGCTATGAAATTGCAGGCAAGCTGTATGGATAACCAAATCAATCAAAACAATTTCTACGGAAATACTTTTGATGTGGCTACCAACGGACGATTGACCCTGAACAAATTCGAGGCTAATTATTGGGATAAATACGAAGGTTACGATTTGGACAAAGACGGTTTCGGAGATGTTCCGTATCATCCTTTGAGCCTGTTTACGGTTTTGGTCGAAAAAAATCCGTCTGCAATGTTGCTTTTCAGAAGCTTTATGATAACGCTTTTGGATAAATCCGAAAAAGTTTTGCCAAGTATTACACCCGACAATTTCAAAGACGAAAAACCTTTAATGCGACCTGTGAAACTTTAGCCACAGATGCACAGATATTTATATTAAAAATGTTAAAAAAATATACACAAATTTACTGAATGTAAACTATTCAATATCAGTGAAATTTTTATTTAAAAGAAAAGAAAATATCTGTGCATCTGTGGCTGAAATAAAATCTGTGGTTATAAAGAGAATTTGAATTATGATTGAAATAAAGAACCTGAACAAGAAATTCGGAAAGCTGCATATCCTGAAAGACGTTTCCGTTTCGTGTCAAAAAGGAGAATGTATTGCTTTGATTGGTCCGAACGGATGCGGAAAAACCACGCTTATAAAATCCTTTCTCGGAATGGTCATTCCCAATAACGGAAGTATTGATTTTGAGGGAAAATCGGTTTTGGGAGAATTCCGATATAGGGACAGAATCGGCTATATGCCCCAAATCGGACGTTATCCTGATAATATGACAATCGGGCAGGTCATCGAAATGATTAAAGAAATCCGACAATCCAACGAAATGTTAGATGAAGATTTGTATAAAGCTTTCAAAATTGACGAATTATCCGATAAAAAAATGCGTACGCTTTCGGGAGGAACAACCCAAAAAGTGAGTGCCGTACTGGCTTTTATGTTCAATCCTGATGTGTTGATTCTGGATGAACCCACAGCAGGACTCGACCCTTTGGCTTCCGAAATTCTCAAAGAAAAAATCATCAGAGAAAAGGAAAAAGGCAAGCTGATTCTGATTACTTCGCATTTGTTAAGCGAACTGGACGATTTGATTACCCAAATTATTTTTATGCAGGAAGGACAAGTTCATTTTCACAAAACTGTGGAAGAACTGAAACAGGAAACAGGAGAACAGAAAATATCAAAAGCCATTGCCCATATTCTAAAAAATAATCAAAAAGAATAACCACGGATTACACGGATTCACACAGATTTCTTTTATGTTTTTATTAAAATCTGTGGCTAAAAAAATAAAACTAAAATGAATAAAAAAACAGCCACAGATTACACAGATTAAAAGGATTTCTTTATGTTGTTTATGCTAAAAATCCGTGAGAATCCTTTAATCCGTGGCTAAAAAACAAAACAAAAATGAATAAAATCGTAAAAATCATATTACAGGATATTTTAAAGAACAAAATCGTTATTGCTTATACGTTGATGTTAGCTGTACTTTCTTGGAGTTCGTTTGCTTTGGAAGACAATTCAGCCAAAGGATTACTTACGATTCTGAACGTAATTCTTTTTACGGTTCCGTTAGTTTCGATTTTGTTTACGACCATTTACATTTACAACAGCTCGGAATTTATCGAATTGCTTTTAAGTCAGCCCGTAAAACGGAAAAAAATATGGGTCGGACTTTTTACGGGATTATCCTTGAGTTTGGTTATTGCTTTTTTATTAGGTTCGGGAATTCCACTTCTGATTTATTCACCTGACAGTGTCGGATTTATGATGATTATTGTCGGATGTCTGATAAGTCTAATTTTTGCTTCATTGGCTTTTTTGAGCTCGATTCTTACAAGGGACAAAGCCAAAGGAATCGGTATTTCGATAATGTTATGGCTTTATTTTGCTTTGCTTTTTGACGGAATCGTGTTGTTTTTATTGTTCCAATTATCCGAATATCCGATTGAAAATGCAATGGTAGGAATTACAGCTTTAAGCCCCATTGATTTGGCTCGGATTCAGATTCTCTTACATCTTGATGTTTCGGCTATGATGGGATATACGGGAGCTATTTTCAGAAATTCCTTCGGAACGACTTTAGGACTTGTGATTTCGTTTGTGCTGTTGTGTGTCTGGTTTATTGTTCCTTTTTGGATTTCCTTAAAGAAGTTCGCGAAAAAGGATTTGTAGGCTTTTAGTATTGTACAACAATATTTTAGATATAAATCCGCTTACATTTTGTAGTATTAGGGATTTGTAGTATTTTTGTATAAATAAAAACCAAGAAAATGGCAAAACCTATCAAAATAACACCTGTATTAAGAGGTAAAGATGCTGTCAATTTTCTATCTAAAGTGAGAATTAACAAGCGTTCAAGTTCTTCTTCAAAATTGATTGAAGTAAGGAGAGATTCCGCTTTGTTTAAATCATTACTGAAAAAAGCATAATTCGTGTCTGAAGAAGATTTATCGCAACTATCTTTACTATTATTAGATGAAAATCATACAATTAAGCCTTTTGATTGTGGAGATTCTGATTTGAATGAATTTCTTTTTGAAAAAGCCAAATTATATAAATCTGAATTATTAGCAACAACCTATATACTGGAAAACTCAACTCAAACAGTAGCTTATTACAGTATATTTAATGATAGTCTTAAAGTCGAAGAAGAGGGTTTTGCAAGTAAATCAGCATTCAAAAGATTCTTAAAAGAATTAGTTTCTCATCCTAAAAGACATTTAAAATCTTTTCCCGCTTTAAAAATTGGAAGATTGGGAATTGACCAAAGCTTTAAAGGAAAAGGATTAGGTAAACTAATTGTCAATAACATTATAAACGAAACACTGGAATTAAACCAAAAACAAGGCTGTAAACTGATAACAGTTGACGCTTATAGTGGGTCTTTGGTTTTTTATGAAAGATTAAATTTCGAATATCTTACAGAAAATGACAAGAACGACGAAACCCGACAAATGTATTTTGACATAACTTCTCTATTATAAAAATATTGAACAGAAAAAAACATCGGGAGTTTAATAAATTTCCGATGTTTTTTATTGGAAATTTTTTGCTTGGAGAAAACAATGTTTTAAAAAACTAATACACGACCGTAATTTATTTTACATTCAATAAATATTTTTTGAATAAAAATACATTTTTATTGTTTTTCAATAAATATTTAGTATGTTTGCAGTATTAATTTAAAATTCAGTAGTGATGTCAAAAACAAACAACTTCGTCTTTTGGGGCTTATATTTTGGAGCCTGGATTATTTTTGTCGGCTTGTGCGTTGAAGCAGGAGGCTTATTAGTAAATTTCTTTTTCAGTCTGTATAAACCTGAATTTATCCCAAATCTTTATCAAAAGCTGGACTTAACTGAAATGTATAACGACAGTAGATTAGCTTTTTTCGGTATCTATGGCTTTATTCTAACCATTTCAATTTTAAAAGCCTACCTATTTTACACAGTTCTTATGCTAATGCACAAAATAGATTTAACAAAACCGTTCAACACTTGCGTTTCTAACCAAATTTTGAAAATTAGCTATTACACTATTTCAATTGGACTGTTAAGCTACATTGCCAGACAGATATCTAAAAGTTTAATGCATCACGGTTTTATTACCGACAACTTAAACCAATTTTGGGCAGACAGTCAGGCATTTATTTTAATGGGAGCTGTAATCTATATTATTGCGACTATTTTCAAAAAAGGAGTAGATATTCAAAACGAAAACGACTTAACTGTTTAAGCTATGGCAATTGTAGTAAATTTAGACGTTGTAATGGCTAAACGAAAAATGTCACTTAATGAACTTTCTGATAAAGTTGGATTGACTTTATCGAACCTTTCCATATTAAAGACAGGAAAAGCAAAAGCAATCAGATTCAGCACACTAGAAATAATTTGCGATGTATTAGAGTGCCAACCTGGAGATATTTTAGAATACATTAAAAACGAAAAAAAGTAACGAACTACTAACATCAGTTTGACAAATAAACTCAACAACAAAATTCTTTTATGATCATAATCAACCTGTTTCAAGAAACCTAACTTTGGAATCTGATAAGGTTTGATATGAAAGATATAGAAAAAAGAAAAAGTTTTATGACACAGCGAAGCAAACGCATTTCATAAAACTTTTTTCTATTCTTTATTTAGTATGGTTTACAAATGTTTTTGCCAACCATTTTCAGTATTATACCAGATAAAAATCTTACGCTAATACTTCCTGAACTTTATCTGCAGCTTCCTGAAATTCGGTAGCACTCAATACAGCAAGTCCTGAATTGTCAATCAATTCTTTAGCAATATCGGCATTGGTTCCCTGAAGACGCACAATAATCGGCACATTGATGTTGCCCATATTTTTGTAAGCATCAATCACACCTTGTGCCACACGGTCGCAACGTACAATTCCGCCAAAAATATTAATCAAAATAGCTTTTACATTTGGGTCTTTCAAGATGATTTTAAATGCTGCTTCCACTCGGGCTGCATCGGCTGTACCTCCAACATCAAGGAAGTTTGCCGGCTCGCCGCCTGCTTGTTTAATTAAATCCATAGTTGCCATTGCAAGTCCTGCGCCGTTTACCATACAACCTACGTTTCCGTCAAGGTCAACATAATTCAAACCAACGGCTTTTGCTTCTACTTCGATAGCGTTTTCTTCACGTATGTCACGTAAATCCAAATAATCTTTATGGCGGTATAAAGCATTGTCATCAATAGTTACTTTAGCATCAACCGCTAAAATTTTATCGTCACTGGTTTTTAATACCGGATTGATTTCAAATAACGATGCATCGGATTTTACATAAGCTGTATATAATGCCTCCACAAATTTTGTCATTTCTTTGAATGCATTGCCCGACAATCCTAAATTGAATGCTATACGACGTGCCTGAAACGGCATTAAACCAACACTTGGGTCAACCTCTTCGGTAAAAATCAAATGCGGTGTATGTTCAGCAACTTCTTCAATATCCATACCGCCTTCGGTAGAATACATAATCATATTACGTCCTGTACCACGATTTAAAAGTACAGACATATAAAACTCATTCGTTTCACTTTCACCCGGATAATATACATCTTCGGCAATCAATACCTGATGTACTTTTTTACCTTCTTTTGACGTTTGCGGTGTAATCAAATTCATCCCGATGATTTGACCCGCAATAGTTTCAACATCCTGTAAGTTCTTTGCCAACTTAACACCACCACCTTTTCCACGGCCACCTGCGTGAATTTGTGCTTTAACAACATACCAGCTTGTACCTGTTTCGGCAGTTAATTGTTTTGCGGCAGTTACAGCATCCTGAGCTGATTGCGCCACGATTCCGCGTTGAACACGCACACCATACTGGCTAAGTATGTCTTTTCCTTGATACTCGTGTAAATTCATCTGTATTTGATTGTTTCGTTAGTTTTTCAATTGAAAAAACCTATATTTTTTGTTGCACAAAGGTACATAACCTAATGCTTTTAACCAATATTTTTATGTGAAGTATTTCGATTTAGTTTTTAGGCATAAAAAACAGGATTTTTATTAAAAATACTTAGTAGCTTTGCGCTTATTAATCTTAAAAAAACACAATGAATACAAACACCTTATTACAAATTGCTAAGGACTTTGGAAGTCCTGTTTATGTTTATGACTCCGAAAAAATAGTGAGCCAGTATAAACGTTTAACATCGGCATTTAGTAAGGTGAAGCACGTGAGGATTAATTATGCCGTCAAGGCGCTTTCAAATATTTCGGTATTAAAATTACTGAATACTTTAGGTTCGGGGTTGGATACGGTTTCTATACAAGAAGTCAAATTAGGATTGGCCGCCGGTTTTGCTCCGGAACAAATTATTTACACGCCCAACGGTGTATCGCTCGAAGAAATAGAAATGGCAGCCGAGCTTGGTGTACAAATCAATATTGACAATTTGTCTATCCTGGAGCAATTTGGAACGTTGTATCCTAAAACTCCTGTATGCATCCGTATCAATCCGCACGTTATGGCAGGCGGAAACACCAATATTTCGGTTGGTCATATTGATAGTAAATTTGGTATTTCCATCCATCAAATGCCACATTTGCTGCGTATTGTTGAAAATACCAAAATGACTGTTAACGGTATCCATATACATACCGGAAGCGACATTTTGGATATTGATGTATTTTTATATGCCAGCGAGATTTTATTTAATGCCGCTTTAAACTTTAAAAACCTGGATTTTATAGATTTTGGATCGGGGTTTAAAGTACCTTACAAACCGGGTGATATTGAAACCAATGTGGAAGAGTTTGGTAAAAAATTATCAAAACGTTTTAATACCTTTTGTAAAGATTACGGTAAAGAGTTGACTTTGGCTTTTGAACCGGGTAAATTTCTGGTAAGTGAAGCCGGTTATTTTTTAACCAAAGTGAATGTGATAAAGCAAACGACCTCAACGGTTTTTGCACAGATAGATTCGGGGTTTAATCATTTAATCCGTCCAATGCTTTACGGTTCGCAGCACGACATTATTAATATTTCCAATGTTAAAGGAAAAGAGCGTTTTTACTCGGTAGTTGGATACATTTGTGAAACTGATACTTTTGCCAATAACCGCAGAATTAACGAAATAAGCGAAGGTGATATTCTAGCATTTAAAAATGCGGGTGCTTATTGTTTTACAATGTCAAGCAACTACAATTCACGCTACAGACCTGCCGAAGTGTTATGGCATAACAATGAAGCACACTTAATCAGAAAGCGTGAAACTTTTGATGATATTCTGAAAAATCAGATTGAGATTGAATTTTAGTTCATATCTATAGGCTTCTGTTTGAATGATGAGATATCAAAAATTTACTGTACTTTTAACTGTAAATTTTTGATAAAATCATCATAACATTATGAATCAAATAGCGCCACAACTCATCAGACAAGTATTTCTCATACTTCTTATCTTAGTGGTAGGAAGTATGATTTTTATAGAAATGGTTCCATACCTTATGGGTGTTTTGGGTGCTATTACTATTTATATTTTACTCAGAAAATGGATGATTTATCTGGAGCAAACTCGCAAATGGAAACCAGCATTTGCTGCAATCGCTTTAATGCTATTTTCATTTGTTGTGATATTACTTCCCGTTGCTGGCGTTGTGATGATGCTTGGCAACAAAATTGGCGATGCCGTAAGTAATAGTGAACAAGTTATCAAAGCCTTTAAAGATCAAGTTGCAAAAGTTGAATATTATGTGGGATTTGATTTGAATTCAAAAATTGACACGCAAGCTATTACTACTTGGTTGTCTGAAAATCTTCAAAACCTTGCTGGCGGAACGTTTAATGCCATCATCGCGATTGGTTTGATGTATTTTATGCTCTATTATATGTTTACAAATCGTAGAGCTTTGAAAAATTCATTAAAAGAATTCATCCCTTTAAGTCACGGTAATGTTACAGAACTTGGCAAGGAAGTTCAAAAAATGGTGCGTTCTAATGCTATTGGTATTCCGCTTGTCGCCATTGCACAAGGACTTATCGCTTTGATTGGTTTTTGGATTTTTGGCATTGAAGACGCCTTTTTCTGGTTTGTCATCGTTACAGTTGGTTCAATGATTCCATTTGTAGGAACTTTTGTTGGAATCATACCTGTATTTCTTATCACGTTATCATCAGGATCCAGTTTTCAAGCTTGGGGAATTTTACTTTATGGTATCATCGTTGTAGGTTCTACTGATAACATCATTCGCCTGTATGTCTTAAAACGATTGGATGATGTGCATCCACTAATTACGCTGGTTGGTGTTATTATTGGCGTTCCAATTTTCGGATTTCTTGGACTCATTTTTGGACCATTACTCATTAGTGTTTTTATGGCAATGGTTCGTATCTACCAAAAAGATTTCGGCGAAACTGACAAATAACTTATATTTTATTTTAACAACTTCCTCAGACTTCTTAAGGTTTTGTTAAAAAATGTAAGGGAATTTTACTACATTTGAATTCCTCCTCAAGTCTTTTTTTAATAGCTATACTAAAAGACGATGAAACACAAATTAACCCTCGTATTTGTACTATATTGTACATCACTTTGTTTTGCTCAAAAATCTGATTCTGATAAATTGGATTCACTGGTAAGTTGGCTTGATACGCATTACAAAATTCATAGTGATTCCACTCAAATTGGCAGTAATTCGCGAAAAGCCATTCAACTTTCAAAAGCGACCAACAATCAAAAAACCTTAGCAACTTCCTATCATTATTTAGCATTCTATCATCGGGAATATTCCAAATTAGATTCTGCCGTATTCTATTTCAATAAAGTCAAAGACATTTATATTAATTTAAAAAATGATAATGCGCTCGCTAATAATCACTTAAGACTTAAAGAAGTTTATGCACTCAAAGCAGATTACGATATTGCTATGGAGCATACATACAAGGCACTTGAGCTATTTGAAAAAACTAAAAACCAAAAAGGCATTGCACAATGCTACTCACATATCGGCCATTTATTGTTTTTTGAAAGTCGTTATAGCAATGGCGCCGAATATTGTGATAAAGCCATCGCCATTCAACAAAAGTTGAATGCTAAAGAAGATTTGGCACTATCCTACTATCACAAAGGCTTCAACCAATTATTCTCTGGTGTTGATTTAGAAGAAGCATTGGCTACAATTAACACGTCTATCAATTTATACAAAGAATTAGGCGAGTTTGGCACACCGATGATGGCAGCCGTTAATTGGCGAGGCAATATTTATAAATATATGGATAAATATGACGAGGCCATTGCCGACTATCAAGCAAATTTTGATGCTTCCAAAAAAATGGGATTGCAAAGGTATTTGTATCCATCACTGGCAAATATTGGTCACGTCTATATTATGCAAGGCAAGTATAAAGAAGCCTTGCCATACAATCTGGAAGCCATTGACATTATGAAAAAAACGGGTCGCATCAGAAGTTTGTGGGAAAACTATATGCACGTATCGACTATTTATGAAGCACTTGACGATTATAAATTGGCTTTGTATTACAGCCGACTTCACACAGAAGCTTATGTGGACTTTAAAGATAATGCCATAAGAGGTTTAGAATCTGAAGCGCAGGCCAAATATGAAACTGGTCAGAAAAATGCGACTATTTACTATCAAAATGAAAAAATAGCACAGCAAAAAAAGACCCAAATACTTTACATTGTTTTAGCTGGTTTGTTAGCATTTATCTTGTTTGGTTTACTGTATTATTATCAAAAACGTAAAAAGAGAAATCAAGAATTGCTTGCATTAAATGGACAATTGGACATCAAAAACAAGCAAAACGAACTATTACTTAAAGAAATTCATCACAGAGTAAAAAACAATTTAGAATTGGTAAAAAGTTTGCTCGCATTACAATCGGCACAATTGGAAGAATCTGCCACAAAAGATGCGATGATTGCAAGTCAAAATCGGGTACAATCTATGGGTATTATTCATCAAAAATTGTATCAAGGTGAAAATTTAGGCAGTATTGATATGAAAGATTATTTTGTGAATTTAAGCGAAGGTATTTTAGATACGTTCAATGCCGAAGACAAAGTGACGATTGAATGTGCAATGGATGCTTTAGAATTAGATGTTGATACCGCAGTTCCTATTGGATTAATAGTTAATGAACTTTTGACCAATGCTTTAAAATATGCTTTTCCAGAAGATTTAAAAGGAAAAATTCAAATCAGTTTATCACAATCATCGCCTGACGTATTAACTTTGAAAGTAGCCGATAATGGCGTTGGAAAAATAAGCGGAACATCTGCAAAAGGTACTGGATTTGGTTCGCAATTAATCCAACTGTTAACCCAACAACTCAATGGAAAAATGCTGGAAACCAATGACAGTGGCACATCGGTAGAGTTTCAATTTAAAACAAAAATAGCTGCATAAATGGGACAAGCCGTCAAAATATTGATTGTAGAAGACGAAATGATTATTGCAGCTAATATTTCTTTGCAACTGTCAACGCTTGGCTATGAAGTGTCAGGAATTATTCCTCGTGGTGAAGAAGCACTATTGCATATCAAACAAAATCCACCAGATATTGTGCTGATGGATATTCAATTAAAAGGCGAACTCAACGGCATTGAAACCGCACAATTGATGCAGCAAGACTATGACATTCCCGTTATTTATTTGACAGCAAATGCAGATGATGGCCATTTTGAAAAAGCTAAAGCAACGCATCCGTATGCGTTTATCTCAAAACCATTCAAAAAACTCGATTTACAGCGTGCCATTGAACTCACCATTAATCACATTCAAACTAAAGAAATAACATCGGAACAATCCATTTCTCCATTTATATTAAGCGATTGTATTTTTGTTCGCAGCCACGAGAAAATGGTAAAAGTCCATATTAAAGACATTTTATACATTGAAGCTGAGCGCAATTATTGCCGCATCCATTCCAAAGACAAAGAATACTTATTAGTCATCACTCTAAAAGATTTGGATGAAAAACTTCCTCAAGAACATTTTTTAAGAATTCATCGCTCATTTATTGTCAATATCTCCCAAATTGATGAAATAGCCAACACACACGTAGTCATTTCAAAAAAAGCAATTCCTATCAGTAAACCCTTAAAAGATGAGTTGCTTAAACGCCTACAAACCATATAAATCTGTTTGATAAATAAATCGCCTCTTTCGGACATTTATAACAGCCGTTCGTCCAAAAGCACTTTCAATTTTTAAAGATTAGAAGTTATTTAGTTGCAGAATCATAGTGATTCTTAATTAATTAACCATTTAAACGCTATTTAATCATGAAAATTTTGAAAAAATTTCACGAACATTTTATTAATAAAAGTGACGTGAGTAAAACATTAATTTTTAACCCAAAAACCTTAATCACAGCATTAATTACATTGACAACCTATATGTCAATGGCACAAGACCAGATGCTTTACATTCATCAAGATTGGTTAAAACCTTCCAAAAGTGACGAATATAAAAATCTAACCAAAACCTTGGTTGACGAGTTCAAAAAACATGAGTTTCCTTATTCAATAGGAACTGTTTATCTGTCTAACGGAAGTGTTATTTCTGCAACTCCTATCAAAAATTTTGCAGATTTAGACTTAAATCCTTACAAAGAAATCTCTGAAAAAATAGGTGCCGAAAAATGGAAAAAAATATTTGAAGCTTTTAATGGATGTTATACCTCGCACAACAACTTTACAGTTAACTACATGAGTGATTTGAGTTATGCTCCAACTGGAGAATCAATGGAAGGCTACAACTATTATGAGTATCGTTTTTATTATATCGCTCCAGGTGAGAGCAAAAAAATGGAAGATTTGATAAAATCTGTAAAAGGCATTTCTGTTAATAAAAATGCCCCTTTAAATTTCAGTATATATCGTAGTGGGTTTGGATCTCAATCAGATTATTATGTCGCATTAATTTCTGCTAAAGATGAAGCACATCTTAAAGAACTTGCAGACTCAAATGCGAAAATCATTGGAGAAGAAGGTAAAAAGGCTATTCAAAATGTTTATAAATCAAGCATCAAATACGAACTTATATTAGGCTGGTATATGCCAGATTTAAGTTATAATCCAAAACAGTAAGTATTCAAATAACCTACAAGGTTTTCTGAATCTTGTAGGTTTATAACTATGATTATTATGAAAACCAACTTTGTTCAAATCATATGTATGATGCTTTTTGTAATTAGCATTCAAGCTCAAAACAATAAAAATCATATTGTTGTAAAACAACTCTATGATGCCTTTGAAAGTAATGCATCAACTAAACAGCTTGAAGAATTAGCACCAAAAATACAATGGTACAATCAAAAAGCATCAGAAACTATTGAAAGCAGATATGAAATTACCTTGATAAACATTATTCAAAACGAATGGCAACAAGTAGAGTTTGACCATCTTGATTTCATTGAAATAGATGAAAACAATGTGATGGTAAAAGGAACAATTACTGGACGGCGCGCCGAAGAATGTGAAGTCGTCACTACCCAATTTCAACATATATGGTCGTTGAAAGATGGTAAAATCATCAAATTTATTGAATAACCAATTAAATCAAATAGTATGAAAAAATTAATTCTATTAACACTTACAATCGTGTTATTTACAGCGTGCAATCAAGAAAAACGCTACACACAACAATCGCCAGAAATCGACACCTACAAAAAGGCAATGAATGATTACAAAACCTTGAACTGGGAAAATTTCACAACACATTATGCGGATACTGCAAAAATAGCTAATAATGTTGTTGAAGAAAAAGCGCTTACCGTTTCTCAATTTTTAGAAAAAAACAAAGAAGATGCCGCTATGTTTTCTTGGGTTGTTGAAAAAGAGGAATATGAAATGGTAGTGACCGACAAAGGTGAAACCTGGGTCAATTTCTGGGGCTTGTGGAAAGGCACAATGAAATCTACAAATAAAGTTTATCACATTCCATTTCACAACACGGTTCGTTTTATCGATGGAAAAATTGTAGAAGAACATGGCTTTTGGGATAACTCTGAAATTGTAACAGATTTACTCATACAGGAACGTGAAGCGGTTGCAACTGCTAACGATTCAATTGTAGAATAGTTAAAACAACAAGCAGAAAATTTGTGGAGACAAACTTGGCAATGGTCAACAATCGATTTTATGGTTCGTGCTAAATAAATCAACCAACGACTGTTGCCTGCTGCTTGTATTAGAAGTGAAATTTAAATAATCAAGATTCCCTTTTTCAAGGGAATGAAAAAATATTTTTTCAATGAAAAAAGTAGGCATCATAGGTGGTTCAGGCTTCATAGGAAGTTACATCACCAAGCAATTTCTAGAAAACGGTTATGAGGTGAAAGTTTCTGCAACCGACATTTCCCGCGAAGATAAATACGAGCATTTAATGGCTCTTAAAAATTCCGAAAATTTATATATCACTGAACTTAATGTCGAAAACAAAGCAGCTTTGGCAAGTTTTGTGAATGATTGTGACATTGTGATCCATAGTGGCACACCATTTCAATTGAGTGTGGACGATGTTCAAAAAGACCTCTTCATCCCTACTATAAAAGGAACAGAGAATTTTTTGGAAGTCATCAACCATACACCAAGCATTAAAAAAGTGGTTTTAATAGCTTCCGTTGCCGCTTGGAATACAGATTTTCCAATGCCTGCTGGCGGAAAAAGCTTTACGGATACGTTTGATGAGAAAGATAACAGATTCACAAGTGAGAAAAGTCACCCGTACTGTCAAGCCAAATTTATAGCCAATCAGGTTGTGGAAGAATTCATAAAAAACAACCCTAAAACATCTTTTGAAATTAGTACCGTATCACCAGTATCGGTAATGGGAAAATCGCTCTCAAAAAGAGAAGATTCCACCTCAACTGGCTTGCAATTCTTAATCAAAAACAATATTGCGCCAGACGATTTTATACAAGCTATTTTCGATAATGACGTGCCATTCGCCATTGTGGATGTGGCCGATGTTGCAAATGCCACTTACAAAGCCGCAACAACCAAAGGCTTACATGGCAAGGATTATCTTCTTACCAGCGAAACCTATAAAGTGTCGGACATTCGTGCCATGCTTAATCATAACGAACCAAAAGAAAATGCGCAAATCGTGTATAAAAACAATCTAGCTAAAACCGATTTAGGTGTTCAGTTTAGACCTGTGAAAGAAACTTTGAATAATTACTAAAAAATATAAAATGAAAAACTTAACATTAATAATCGCCATCGCTTTATTAAGCCTAACAACATTCGCACAAAAAAGCGCTATCGAAAAAGACATTAAAATGTACACCCAAGTTTGGGACGACGTCATCAACAAAGGTGATATTAACCAAATAAACGCTACCCATTTTGATGAAAATGTTACTGGCGTTACAAGTCCTGAAAATATGGTTGGCATCGAAGCCTTCAAAGCCTATTATCAAAATTTCCTCACCGGATTTTCTGAAAGAAATTTTGAAATCATCAACATATTTGGACAAAACGATAATATCGTAAAACATTGGCGATTTAAAGGCAATCATACTGGCAATTTCTTTGGGATTCCTACCACTGGGAAATCTATTAATATCGAAGGTGTGACATTGGTAAAAATGAAAAATGGAAAGATTTTGCAAGAGCAAGATTTTATGGACAACACCTTATTTATGCAACAATTGGGATTGGTTTCAGACCCAAATAATGTTAATGTAATTGATGCTATGTACAAAGCGTTTGCAATTGGCGATATACCAGCAGTTTTGGGCAGTCTTGATGCAAAAATTGAATGGAACGAAGCTGAAGGAAACAAATTAGCCGATGGCAATCCCTACATTGGTCCAGAAGCTGTATTGAATGGCGTTTTTGCACGTCTCGGTGCTGACCACGAGTATTTCAAATTACAAAATATTGTCCTTCACGAAATGAGCAACAACCAAGTTTTGGCAACCTTACGTTACGATGCCAAATATAAAGATGGTAAAAGCTACAATGCTCAGGCATTACACTTATGGACTTTGAAAGATGGAAAAGCCGTTGCATTTCAACAATATGTTGATACCAAAAAATTGAATGATGCTTTAAAAAACTAAAAATTATTTTTTATGGTTTCGGATTTTCGATGTTTGGAAGATTGCAACGCTTTGAATTGTATTACATTGTTGGTGGTATTTGGATATTCCAATTGATTGTGAGTCCTATTTGGCTCAAATATTTTCAATATGGTCCGATGGAATGGCTATGGCGTTCATTGACGTATCAAAAGAGACAAGTGTTTAGAATTTTAAAATAAATGAACCACTTTTCAAAACTTGACAAACTTTTCAATAATTTAACAGCGCCTAACCATATAAATGTCAATTAAATGAAACTAATTTTGACCATTTGCTTTGCTATTGCGTGTTCATTAACATTATTCGCACAAACATTTATTACGAATGTCTCCATTTTAGATGTTGAAAATCAAAAGTTGATTCCTAATCAAACGGTAACAATTACCAATGATTTAATTAGCAACATTCAATCCAGTAAAAAAGTAAAAACTCCAGAAAAAGCTACGGTTATTGATGGTACAGGAAAATTTCTTATTCCAGGATTGACCGATGCGCATATTCATTTCTTCCAAAGTGGCGGATTGTACACACGACCTGATGCCATCGATTTAAGGAAATATAAACCTTATGACGAAGAAATTCAGTTTTCAAAAGATGATATGGAGCAAAAACTGTTGCGTTACTTAAAGCAAGGCATAACGACGGTGATGGATGTTGGGGCAAATTTTCATTTTTTGAAGCAACGTGAAGATTTCAGAAACAATGATTCTGTGCCATCCATTTATATCACGGGACCTTTATTGACAACGTACGAGCCAAAAGTGTATGAACCTCTTGGCGATGAGAAACCATTTATTTTGACAAAAACAATTGAAGATGGCATTAAAGGTGTGCAGCAACAACTGCCTTACAAACCAGATTTTATTAAGATTTGGTACATCGCTGGAGCCGATGGTTTAGACATTGAAGCCAGCGCCCGAAAAAATCTACCGATTGTAAAAGCCATTATTGATGAAGCACACAAAAATAATCTTAAAGTTGCCGTTCATGCCACGGAACGCATTACAGCACAATTGGCTGTGGAAAACGGTGCCGATTTTTTGGTACATTTTATTGATAATGAAATTTTAAAAGATGATTTTATACAGCTATTAAAGAAAAAGAAAACCATCATCATTCCTACTCTAATTGTGCCTTCTGGTTATAATAAAACCTTTGATCAAACTTTAAACTTTAGCGATCATGAACTCAGATATGCCGACCCATATCAATTAGGTTCGTTATTAGACTTGAAGCGCTTGCCGGACACTACGCTTGTAAACAATTATAAAAACGGAACTCTGGCACAACATGACAGAATCAAAAAGACAGATTCTATTGCAATGTTAAACATCAAAATATTATCTGATGCCGGTGTGCTTCTGGCAACCGGAACCGATGCCGGAAACATAGGTACAATGCATGCTTCTTCCTATTTACCTGAATTAAAAGCCATGCAACAAAGTGGAATGGGCACGTGGCAAATACTCACTGCTTCCACGCTTAATCCTGCCAAGATTTTGAATAAAGAAAATGAATTTGGTACGGTAAGTACCGGTAAAAAAGCAAATTTGGTTTTGTTGGATGCCAATCCCATTGAAAACATTGAGCATATAACCAACATACATCGTGTCATCAACAATGGTATTGTTTTCAATCCCGACGAAATTCTGAAAGATACACCTGAAAATTTAGTACAACGGCAATTGAACGCTTATAATTTGAGAAACATCGATGCCTTTTTGGAACCTTATGCTGACGATGTAGAGATTTACTTCTTTCCTGATAAACTTGAAAGTAAAGGAAAAGAAAACATGAGAACAGGTTATGCCCAAATGTTCAGGAGCACACCCAACTTACACTGCGAACTGGTCAACCGTATTGTTAAAGGCAATACCGTTATTGATTATGAGCGTGTTCAATTTGGTAATCAAATAATGGAAGCCATCGCCATTTATCACATAGAAGAAGGAAAAATCAAGAAAGTGTATTTTATAGACTGAGATAAATTAAATAGGCCCTAACATATTATTTTTTATATTTTTGGTTTATTCAGAATAAAAAGTAATTTAAACCCTTAAATAAACAATCTTTTATTCATCAATAAAAGCAAAACAAAATTAAGATAAACCTAACAACTCAAACTATAAAACTATGGAAGATATTTCAACCAAAGAAAACCTGAAACGCGAAATTGGCACCATTGCATTGGCGCTGGCAATTATTAATGTTGTTGTAGGTTCGGGAATTTTTGTGATTCCCGCCATTATTGCCGAAGGTCTTGGTGCAGCTGCGATTCTCGCCTATTTGGTTTGCGGCCTGCTTCTTTTTCTTATTGGTTTATGTTTTGCCGAACTGGGCAGCAAAACAGCTGCAAGCGGCGGCGCATATACCTACATTGAAAGAGCTTTTGGTCCTTATGCCGGTTTTATTGCCAATAATATCTTTTGGCTTGGAGGCTGTGTTATGGCAGATGCCGCCATATCTAACGCATTGGTAAATACATTAAAATATTTCTTTCCTGTTTTGGGTGAAGAAACCGTAAGAATCTTATTTCTTTTTGTCGTTTTCAGTATTCTTATGTTACTTAATATACGCAGTGTAAAAAACGGCGTGCGTTTTATAGAGTTTACAGCTCTCGGTAAATTACTTCCTCTTGTTTTGCTGGTCATTGCTTCAATTGCTTTTGTTGAGCCCGAAAATTTAAAATGGGTCATAACACCTACAATAGAAGGTGTTGGCACGGCATCTTTGCTGTTATTCTTTGCGTTTATAGGTATGGAAGTGCCACTAAGCAGCGGCGGCGAAATAAAAAACCCGAAACGTACCGTACCAATGGGTATTTTCTTGGGCGTATCGGCAATATTGCTGTTGTATATATCCATACAATTGGTTACCCAAGGTATTCTGGGTGATGATATGGCTGCCCATAAAGATGCCCCGCTGGCGGCAGTGGCAAACACTGTTTTTGGCACATCGGGTTCTGTTTTTATCATTGCTGTTACAGCATTGTCGATGTTGGGAGCCTTAGCCGGACAGATATTATCAAATCCGCGAATTTTGTTTGCCGGTGCACGCGACAGATTAATGCCAAAACCATTGGCAAAAGTGCATTCTAAATTCTTTACGCCACACATAGCCATTGCCGTTTATTCCGGGCTTGGTTTTATCTTTGCCGTTACCGGCGGCTTCAAGCAGCTGGCAACCATTTCCAGTGCGGCGATATTAATCATTTATCTTGGAGTAGCGCTGGCAAGTATCAAACTTAGAACCAAACAAACCGATAGTGACGAAAAAACATTCCGCATGCCGGGTGGTTTTATCATCCCAGTCCTCACAGCAATAGGGATTATATGGTTGCTTTCAAACCTTACACAACCGGAACTTGTGGGTATCGTTATTTTTACTTTGATATTTTCTGTTATTTATGTGGTTATGAAACTGATGAAGAAACGGTAGTAATTTTAAGCCAACATAATCAAAAACACAAACAACCATGTTTACCGTAGAACAAATAAAACAAGCACATGGCAAAGTAAAATCGGGGGCAGATTTTCCTGCTTACATTCAGGATTTGAAAAAATTGGGCGTAACCTACTACGAAACGTTTGTAGCAGACGGCCATACTGATTATTACGGAACAAATGATTACAAAACCTCAACACCGGCAAACTACGAAATTTTAAAAGTTGGCCAAACTTCAAACACAGAACAATTTAAATCCGATTTAAAAGCGCATCAGCAAGGAAAAACAGATTACCTGACTTTTTGTAATGATTCTGCAAAGTCGGGTGTTGAAAAATGGGTTGTTTCTATAAGCGGAATGACTTGTACATACTTCAACAAAACAGGAACTGAAATTCTGACAGAAAAAATTCCGGGATAATATAATAAACGGCTGTTTTAATCCTTCAGCTTCTGCGAAGCATTTATAGGCGCAATACCATATTTATCAATCAAATATACCAATGCCGTCATGGTAGCGGCACCAAGCTCCAGCTCACGTTTGTTAACATGCTCAAACGTATCGCTTGCCGCATGATGATGGTCAAAATACCGTTGCGAATCGGGGCGCAAACCGGCAACCACATTCGTTTTGGTTTTAAGTGGTGCAACATCGGCACCGCTGCCGCCTTTTTCAAAATAGTGAATTAAATAAGGTTTAAACAATGACTGCCAGCCTGCTATTTTATCAAAAACAGCATCGTCACAGTCAAATTGAAATCCGCGAGGTGTAAATCCGCCGGCATCACTTTCCAAAGAAAAAATATGGTTTTCACCTTTTCGTTTTGCTTCTTCGGCATATTTGGAAGCACCACGCAAACCGTTTTCTTCATTCATAAACAACACCACACGAATACTGCGTTTTGGCTTGATACCGCTTTCTTTAAGCAATCGCAATACATCCATAGATTGTACAACACCTGCGCCGTCATCGTGCGAGCCATCGCCCAAATCCCACGAATCGAGATGACCGCCAACCAATATGTACTCATTAGGAAATTCACTTCCGGTAATTTGCCCGATAACGTTGTATGATTGTACATCGGGTAGTTGCTTGCAGTTCTGTTTAAAGAAAAATTTAAGGTCTTTGTCAAGTGACAGCAAGCTGCTCAATAAATTGGCATCTTTGGTACTTATAGCCGCCGAAGGAATACGCTGCGATACGGGCAAATCTCCATAGGTCATAGCTCCGGTATGCGGAAAATCGTCCAGACGCAAGCTAAGCGAACGCACGATAACGCCTGCCGCTCCAAGTTTTCCGGCTTCATACGCTCCGGAATAACGCTGGTCTGCACAACCGCCGTAAGCTTCAAACGTTTCAATTAAATCCGGGCGCATCGGGCGATTGAAAAATACGATTTTACCTTCAACCTTACTTCTGCCTAATGCTTTTAATTCGTCAATACCTTTTACTTCAACAACCTGTGCTTTTAAGCCTCCAACCGGTGTTTCTACCGAGCCGCCAAGTGCGCAAATATTGACTTGCGTGGTTTTTCCCGATGCTGTTTCAATATAGGCAAACTCAGGTAAGCCTCTTACCCATCGCGGCACCATTACAGGCTGCAACCAGACTTTGTCAAGCCCCAATTTTTCCAATTCTTCTTTGGTATATTCCACCGCCCGTTCGGCACCTAAAGACCCTGAAAGCCGTGAACCGATAGTGTTGGATAAATGGCTTAACCATTCATAACTCTTACCATTGGTCAACGATTGTGTATAAATGGTTTTGAGTGTGGCGGCATCATCCTGAGCGGCAACAGTAAAGCTAAATAGTAAAAAAAGAATGGATAGCAATCGTTTCATGGAATATTTGGTATTGAAAGACTAAAGATACAATTATGTGTTTAAATAAAAAAAGCTGTCTCAAAAACGTTAGCACTTGTCATCCTGAATTTATTTTCAGAATATTATAATAATGTTTATCAATGATTTATGAGAAGTTAAAACAAGTTCAACTTGACAAAAGCGAGGGTTGTGAGACAACCTCAGACAGTTTATTCACTTTTTAACTGTTGCTTGTAAAGCTCCAAATTGACTTTAACATCATCGCTCAGCTCCGGTTCTTTAATATCGGTATAGGTTTTTAAGGTATCATACAATACTCTTGCTACAAGATAACGTCCGGTTTCTTTGTTATCGGCAGGAATGGCGTACCAAGGCGCATAACTTGTAGAACTTTTATTTAAAATGGCTTCATAACACTCCTGATAATTGTCCCAAAGCTGACGTTCTTTGATATCGCTTTTTGAAAACTTCCAGTTTTTTTCCTGCTTTTCCAATCTGCTTAACAGACGGTTTTTTTGTTCGTCTTTTGAAAGATGCAGGAAGAATTTAAAAATAATGGTACCACTTTCTGAAAGATGCTTTTCAAAATTGTTGATTTGTTCAAAACGCTTATCCCAAAAGGCATCGTCAATATCATCAACCGTATGGATGCCGGGAATGTGTTCATTCAGAATATAATACGGATGTACTCTGGTAACCAATACATTTTCATAATGTGTACGGTTAAAAACCCCGAATTTCCCTTTTTCGGGCAAGGCAATGTAATGCCGCCATAAATAGTCGTGTCCCAACTCTTTTTCGGTAGGAACTTTAAAGCTGTGAACGATGATACCCCGGCTGTTAAAACTCTTGAAAACTTCTTTTACCAAACTGTCTTTCCCAGCGGTATCCATACCTTGCAAACACACCAAAACCGAGTATTTATCGTGTGCATACATCGTATCTTGAATTTTAGCCAAATCTTTTCTGACCTTTTTCAAGGCTTTTTCAATATCCTTTTCTGAGGCTTCTAAATCATAGCTGGTGCTGATATTCTTTAGCTTTATGGATGATGTGACTTTGAAGTCTTGTATGTGGATGTTTTTCATGCTGTATATTCTCTATTTAGAAGCAAACAACTTCACATCGGTTTCACTCACTTCTTTTTCGCCCAAAATAATCAAACGTTCCACGACGTTTCGCAACTCTCTGATATTTCCTGTCCAATCATATTCTTGCAACATTTTTATGGCTTTCGCCGAAAAGGTTTTTGCAACAGTACCTTGTTCTTCAGCAATTTTGTTAGCAAAAAATTCAATCAACAACGGAATATCTTCACGCCTGTCATTCAATGCCGGTACTTGGATTAAAATCACCGCCAAACGATGGTACAAATCTTCTCTGAAACGGCCTTCTTCGATTTCTTTTTTGAGATTCTTGTTGGTAGCAGCCACGACACGCACATCAACTTTAATGTCTTTGTCACTTCCTACACGCTGCACACGACTTTCCTGTAAAGCACGTAATACTTTGGCTTGCGCCGAAAGGCTCATATCGCCTATTTCGTCAAGAAAAATAGTGCCTTTATTGGCAGCTTCAAACTTGCCTTCACGGTCTTTAACAGCACTTGTAAACGCACCTTTTACGTGACCAAATAGTTCACTTTCAATCAATTCTGACGGAATAGCGGCACAATTCACTTCTATTAACGGGCCGTTGCAACGCTCGCTTTTTTCGTGCAGCCAGTGTGCTACAAGCTCTTTTCCTGTTCCATTTGGACCGGTAATCAGCACACGGGCATCGGTTGCCGCCACTTTTTCAATCATGTCTTTTATCTGAATAATAGCCTTACTATTGCCTACCATTTCAAAGTTTTTGCTCACTTTCTTTTTGAGCATGATGTTTTGTACTACCAGTTCTTTTCTGTCTAATGCAATGCGAACGGTATTTAAAAGACGGTTTAAATCGGGTGGTTTGGAAATGTAATCAAATGCTCCTAAACGCATGGTATTAACCGCGGTATCCAAATCGCCATGACCGGAAATCATAACAATGGGAATTTCGGGTTTTAGCTTTTTTGCCGCTTCAAGCACTTCAACACCGTCCATTTTGGGCATTTTTATATCACACAATACCAAATCATAATCGTCTTTTTTTATTTTTTCAATTCCGGCAAGACCGTCTTCGGCTTCTTCAACAAAATAGGTATCGTTTTCTTCCGAAAGAATTTTTACGAGTACCCGCCGTATAGCTGCTTCATCTTCTATTACTAATATTTTTGACATAGTATATTATGTTACTTTTCAATCGTATATTTTAATATTTTAACCATTTATAAAGTTCTTTATAGCTTGGTTTTTTTCCGTACATAAGAATTCCTACACGGTATATTTTTGCTGCAAACCAAACGGCAAATATGAATGTTCCTGCAAGCAATGCAAACGATAGCAGCTGCTGCCATATTGGAACACCAAACGGAATACGCATGAGCATAACTACCGGCGATGTCAACGGAATAAATGAAAATACTGTTGACACTGTACCGTGCGGATCTTCAATAACCGTAAAAACACCTACATATACCGCCAGAACCAACGGCATTAAAACAGGCATCATAAATTGTTGGGTATCGGTCTCATTATCAACCGCAGCACCAATAGCTGCATATAAAGAGCTATAAAGCAAATAGCCGCCAACAAAGAAAAAGATAAAAGCAATAACCAGATTGGCTATGGGTAAATTCAAAAATGAGTTCATAGCCAACTGCATTTGACCTTGCATTTCTGGATTTTGCATCGCTTGATTCATCATATCCTGCTGAGGTGTTTGCATTTCTGCCAGATTGATTCCGAAAATTGCAGATATGATGAATACCAAAACGCCACCCAAAATTACCCAAATAACAAACTGTGTAATACCTGCCAGCGATGTACCGATAATTTTTCCCATCATCAATTGTATAGGTTTAACGGATGAAATGATGATTTCAATAATCCTACTGGTTTTCTCCTCTATGACGCTTCGCATAATCATATTACCATAAATAATGATAAACATAAATAGCAAATACCCAGCAAACCCACCAAAAGCAAGCTTTAAATAATTGTCATATCTTGAGGATGTTTGTCCACTAAAACTTTCTTGTGTAATATCAATACTCATTTTTGAAGCATTGATTTTCTCAATATCAACACCTTCCTGTTGTAATTTTAAATCGGTCAGCTTTTTTTCCAAACGACTTTCCAAACCAGAAATCACAGTCATTGAAGGTGATTCTTCCGAATAAAATGTAATATTTTTGGATATTTGTGAAACGTCCGTACCTTTTCGAACATATAGCAAACCGTAGTGCTCTTTGGCTTTTACTTGTTTTTTGGCATCTTCTAAACTGATGCCAGAAAGCACAGTATAAGTAATGTTATCCGTATTCTTAAATACATCATTTACAAATCCCGACTCGTCCAAAATAGCAATCGTACGCTCTTTATCTTTGTTGATTTGCGATAAATAGGCCACAACTGCAATTAAGGCAATCATAATTATCGGACTTAAAAACGTCATTACGATGAAGGATTTATTCTTCACTTTATTCAGGTATTCTCTTTGTATAATGAGTGATAGGTGATTCATCTTAATTATTTTTTACGGTTTGAATAAAAATATCGTTGGCACTCGGAATAACTTCCACAAAGTGATGCACTTCTGCCTTTGACGTTAAAAATGATAACAACTCATTGGATGATGTGCTTTCCGGAAGTTTTACATTCAGCTTAATATCATCATTCAGGTTTTTGAACGTTGCAGGGTGTACTTCAAACTTGTCTTTAATGAGCTTTACAACCTCATCGGGATTTGATGTTTGTAAGCCAACTTCAAACGTATTGGTCTTAAACCGGCGTTTAATATCGGTGAGTTTACCATCCAAAACCTTATTGGATTTATGGATAAGCGCGATATGGTCACACAATTCCTCTACCGATTCCATACGGTGTGTCGAGAAAATCACTGTTGACCCTTCGTCCCGCAATTGTAAAATTTCGTCTTTAATCAACGTTGCATTTATAGGGTCAAAACCGGAAAACGGTTCGTCAAAAATCAATAGCTTCGGTTTATGCAATACCGTTACCACAAACTGAATCTTTTGTGCCTGACCTTTGCTCAGCTCCTGAATTTTTTTGTTCCACCAGTCGCCTATTTCCAGTTTATCAAACCAATACTTAAGCCGTATTTTAGCATCATGTTTTGACAAGCCTTTTAACTGTGCCAGATACAAAACCTGCTCGCCTACTTTCATTGACTTGTACAAGCCGCGCTCTTCGGGCAGGTAACCAATATCTTTGATATTCTCAGGTTTCAGAGGTTTTCCGTCTAAAAACACCTCGCCATGGTCGGGCATGGTAATTTGATTGATGATTCTTATTAAAGTGGTTTTTCCTGCTCCGTTGGGTCCCAGCAACCCAAAAATGCTGCCTTGTGGTACGGCAACAGAAACATTATTTAGCGCTTTAAAATCTCCAAAATTTTTTGAGACCGATTGAGCTACTAATAAATCATTCATATAAAAAAGTTTGTAAATTAATTATGGTTTGTAAATATATTAAATGTTCACCAAGCAGGGTTGGTATATCAAGCATTTTTTAGCTCAAAAGTATTAAAAACAAAACCCACCCTTAAACGAGTCAAGGATGGGAAAAAATTGCTATGAAAAAGAAAAATACCACTAATGAGAATTAGTGATGCCCAAATATAGTATTTTTTATTGAAAATACCAGCTTATGAAAACATATCTTTTACTTTTTCAAAAAAAGATTTATCGCCGCTTTCCGGTTTAGGTTCAAAGTGTTCGTCATTCTTCATGTTTTCAAAGAATTCACGCTGTTGTTTGCTTAATGTTTTTGGTGTCCAGACATTTACATGAACCAGTAAATCTCCGCGTCCATACCCGTTTATACTTGGTATTCCTTTGCCTTTTAAGCGTAAAATTTTTCCCGACTGCACACCGGCATCAATTTTAATACGTACTTTTCCGGTAACGGTATCAATATCTTTTGAAGTACCCAACACAGCATCGGGAAGGCTAACGTACAAATCGTAGTGTAAATTATCGCCTTCACGCTTCAATGTAAGGTGTTCTTCTTCATGAATAGCAACCAGTAAATCTCCGGGAATACCATTTGCCGGCGCATCGTTTCCTTTTCCTGTTACTTTAAGCTGCATACCGTCAACCACGCCCGCAGGAATTTTTACAGAAACGGTTTCTTCAGAGATAATTAATCCCTGTGCATCGGCATCGGCAGGTTTTTTATCAATGGTTTGCCCCAAACCTCCACATACGGTACAAGGTGTGGATGTTTGCATACGCCCGAGAATGGTGTTGGCAATACGGGTTACTTGCCCTGTACCGTTACAGGTTCCACATGTTTTGTAAGTGGTGCCTGGTGCCTGGATTTTACGTTTTACTTTTAGCTTTTTCTCAACACCTTCGGCTATTTCATCCAGAGTAAGTGTTATTTTGATACGCAGATTACTGCCTTTGGCACGACGCTGACCGCCGAAACCTCCACCAAAACCTGAAAAACCGCCACCGCCAAAAGCACTTCCGAAGATATCGCCAAACTGGCTGAATATGTCATCCATATTCATGCCGCCACCGCCAAAACCTCCTGCACCTTCAAACGCCTGATGCCCAAACTGATCATAACGTGCTTTCTTTTCGGGATTGCTCAGTACCTCATAAGCTTCGGCTGCCTTTTTAAAATTTTCTTCGGCTTCTTTGTCATCGGGGTTTTTATCGGGATGGTATTTTAATGCCATCTTGCGATATGCTTTTTTTATCTCATCGGCCGATGCGCTTTTGCTGATGCCTAATATGTCATAATAGTCTTGCTTCATTTTAATTTACTTAAAAACCGGTTACCACTTTTGGAAAACGGATAACTTTGTCGCCTAATTTATAGCCTTTTTCTACAACATCTACAATTTTGCCTTTTAAATCTTCGGTTGGCGCCGAAATTTGTGTAATGGCTTCGTGCTCATCGGCATTAAAAACATCGCCGGCAGCAACGGTTACTTCTTCCAGACCTTTATGCTTAAGAATGTCTTTAAGCTTTTGACGAATCAATTCTACGCCTTTGGTTGACTCATCTTCTGTATATTTTAATGCTCTGTCAAAATCATCCAACACAGGCAATAATGCTGTCATTACTTCCTGACCGGCAGTTTTAAACAACTCTATACGTTCTTTGGTGGTACGGCGTTTGTAATTTTCAAACTCGGCAAACAATCTTAAAAATTTGTCTTTTTCTTTGGCTAATTCTTCTTTAAGCTGTTCTTCAACACTTTGTTCTTCAACTTGAGTATTTTCAAGGATTTCTTCCTGATTTTCTATGGTATCTGTCTGTGCTTTATCTTTTTTACTCATATCTTTTTACTTTTAAAAAGTCTGTCTGCAATTACGATTGGCAAAAGTACTGCCATTATCTTTAAAATGTCAAAATGTCACGAAAAATACTGCTTTATTTTTTTAAAGATTTTTCAATTAATCGGTATGTTCTTTAAATTTTACTTTTAAATTCGTTGGATTGATTAAAAATTAGAATGGGATACATCAGAACTTTATTGGCTATTATAGTTATAATTGGTCATACTGAGCCACTTTTTGGCAGTGTTTTTTTAGGTGGTAAAATTTCTGTACAAGCATTTTACATTATTTCCGGTTTTTATATGTCTCTCATTTTATGCGAAAAGTATGTTGGTGTCAACAATTCTTACAAGCTATTTATAACCAACAGATTAATACGATTATACCCTGTATATTGGGCTGTATTGATTTTGATATTGACGGCATCGCTTTTGGTTGCTGCGATTACCGGCGGCAATCATTTTGGACCATTAAATGTGTTTAAAGAGAACTATGATGTTTTATCGCCGTTAAGCCTGATAATTCTTGTAATATCCAATCTTTTTATCTTTTTTCAGGATACGTTGCTTTTTTTTGAAATTGATCCTGCAACCGGATCTTTTTTCTTTCAGCAGAAGTTCAACATCAATGCTTTGAATGGATTAAAATTTTCATTAGTCCCGCAGGCATGGACAGTGGCATTAGAATTACTTTTTTACCTTATTGCTCCATTCATCGTAAGACGAAAAACCCATATCATCATATTATTATTTATGCTTTTTGTAATTCTTAAAAGCTTTTTACATTACGGATTGGGATTGAATTACGCACCGTGGAATTTTAGGTTTTTTCCAAGTGAATTGATTTTTTTCCTTATGGGAATTATATCTTACAAAATTTATACTAACTATCAGTGGTTATTGTCAAAACCAAACTTTAACAAGCTTGTATTTGCCTGTATTATAGCCGCATCACTTGTTTATGATAAAGTAACGTTTGATTATAAATCCCAATTATTCTTTACTTTATTTTTTCTGTCTATTCCGTTTATTTTTAAAATGTCGGGCAAATCAAAACTTGACCGGTATATCGGCGAATTAAGTTATCCGCTTTATATTGTGCATATTTTTGTCATTTGGGTTACAGGCAATTTAGACTTTATAAATTCATACTCAGTTATTTATGTAATAATTATCTCTGTTTTTGCTTCAATAGTATTAAAACACTTTGTAAGTGATAAGGTTGAAATTTATAGGCAGAACAGGTTAAAATAAAAATTAACTAACCTAACAAATCTTCCAGTGCCAATTGCAAATGATGATATTCAAAATCAAAACCCGCATCTTCAATACGCTTTGAACTCACGCGTTGACTTTCAAATAATAACACATGCATTTCACCCAAAACGAGCTGCATTATAAACCGAGGAATATTAGGCAGCCATAACGGACGGCTTAACGCTTTGGCAACTATTCTTGTAAACTCTTTATTGGTTACGGGATTTGGTGCTACCGCATTGTAAACCCCTGTTAAACGGTGCTGTAAAACATGTATAAACAGTTGTGCCAGGTCGGTTATGTGAATCCACGACTGCCATTGCATACCGGTACCAAAAGCAGCACCCAAACCATAACGAACAGGTCTGGCTATTTGCGGCAATGCGCCTCCATCTTTAGCCAGCACCAACCCGATTCTGATTTTTACGGTTTTTATGCCAAGTGCTTCAAAAGCATCAACTTCATCTTCCCACGTTTTGACAACTTTACCCAGAAAACCCGAAGCTACATTGGTATTGGATTCATCATAATAATTGGTTTGAGAATCGGGATAAAGCCCAATGGCACTTGCAGAAATTAACTGTGTAATGGTATGGTTTGAACCTTGCAATGCGGTTTTTAAAAGTTGTAACGACCGGACTCTGCTGTCTAAAATTTCCTGCTTGTATGCTTTTGTCCAACGTTTTGCAATGGTACTACCTGCCAGATTTACAATGGTGTCAACACCTTCAAAACAAGCAATATCGATACTTTGTGATTTTGGATTCCAGTAAAATCCTTTACGGTTTGCCTGCTGTGTGAGTTTTTCTTTTGAAGTAGTCAAATAATGAACAGAAATTCCATGAACATCACAATAATGCATAATTTCTTTACCTACCAAACCTGTTGCGCCTGTTATTAAAACTTTCATTGCTGCTTTTTTATAAAGTTAAGCAATATTTTTGCTGAAAAAGTTGATTTTAGAGTAGGTTTAACAGAATTAACGAAACTTTATGGATATTCTCTAATTTGGATTTTGAACAGCTTTTTTTACGAGCTTTTTGTGGATAAAACATTTGGCTCATAAATTCGCCGAATGCTCAGAATCTTTTCTCAATATAGCATTTGGCTCATAAATTCGCCGAATGCTCAGAATCTTTTCTCAATATAGCATTTGGCTCATAAATTCGCCGAATGCTTCGTTGCACGAAGCATTTCACGTTTGCCGGGTGGACCTTGTAGTTTTTCGACCGTAAAACCTACCGAAAGCATCGCACGGCGTACACTGCCTTTTGCGGCATAAGTTACCAAAAAACCGTTAGGCTTTAAAGCGTCAAACATTTGTTTAAAAACGGTTTCTGTCCATAATTCGGGTTGGACTCTGGCTCCAAAAGCGTCAAAATAAATCAAATCGAACTTTGAGGTATCCTCAATATCTTTGAATTGTTTTAACTGTTTTGTCAATGTAAAATATGGTGTGATACGATGAGATTCATCCCAACTTACAGAATGCATTTTTTTAAAATCGCCTGTATAACTTTCGGCATTTAATTGCTGTATATAGTTTAAACTTTTAGTTTCTTCAATACTTACGGGATACGCTTCTACACCGGTATAATTGATGTTGGTCTGCTGTTTTTCGGCTTCTGTTAATGTGATAAGCGCATTTAATCCTGTTCCAAAGCCTATTTCTAAAATTGAAAGTTCTTTTTTATCTACACAATGTAATCCATGTTTTATAAATACATGCCGTGCTTCTTGAATGGCACCATGAAGTGAATGGTACTGCTCGTTCCAGTCTTCAATCCGGATGGTTGTCGAGCCGTCGGCAGTAGTGATGATACGACGTTTCAAAACTATTTAATTAACAGCTTTTTTATTCGCGGTATAGGTCCTGTACATTCGGTTTGATGACAGGAAATACAGAGATTGACCGAATTATTAAACCTGTCTTTAAGGTCAATCTCTGACTCTGTATTGTAGATTTCTTTTTCGGCTTCAATGAATAGCTTTGAAAAAGAATCAAAGGTTTCGTTGCGTCCTTTACCTTTGGTAAATTCGGCCGAATGAATTTTTAAAAATTCCAACGGAAACTCTGTGGGCTGCTTCCCGTCAATAATTTGCTGCTTAACTGTCAGGTTGTATGCATACATCTCGTTCATCAAGTTTGCCATTTCTGACGGAACGTACATATCATAAACTATGGGTTCGTTTTCTTTAGCTGAATTTTCCACACCGGAATCTTTACACGAAAAAAAACCACACCCTATTAAACACGCTATTACAAGTCGCTTCATTGCAATTCCTGTTTTTAATTTTCTTTAAGCAATACACCATCTGCCATAAAGGTATAGGTTCTTTTTACTTCTGTTATGGCTTCAATTTCTTCTTTTGATTTTCCTGCGTCTTCTGCAAAATGGCGTTGTTCTGCAACAGAAACTTCATCAACATAAGCCAGACCGTTTACAATAACTTCTTTGCCTGCAATGTTTTTTGGCATAAAAAACCCGTAGTCCTTAAATTTTACTCTGGCAGTAGTACCGTCTTCAAGATTAACGGTCATCCAGCAGCCTTTTACCTGGCAAACGGCATCAACCTTTGCGGTCATTTTTGAGTTTATGGTATCACCGGCAGTCATCGCTTTATAATGTTCTGCCATGCGGGTTGCAGGAAGCGCATCAGTATCGGTAATTTTTTCACCAAAAGACGCATAAGCAATTTCTTTGGTTTCTTCCGGTTGTTGTTCAGTGGTTTTCTCGTTATTTTTACAAGATGTAAACGCTATAAGTAAAGCGAAAACAGTTATAATTTGTTTCATAAAAGATAGTGTTATTATTTAATGTGTTTACAAACAACACATTTGAATTTTTTTTACAAAGACAAAGATACATTTATTTTAAAATAACTTTAGGTTTTTTATACCACATTAATTCTATAAGTTTGCATCAGAAACAAAAATACAATGACAAAATTTTCAACCTACGAAATCGATGTAGTAAAAGCCGAAACATCAAAAATTGCTGCTGTTGATTTTGACAATATAGCCTTTGGAAGAATCTTTACCGACCACATGTTTGTATGTGATTATGTTGATGGTGAATGGCAACAACCAAAAATAGTACCGTATCAGCCTATGAGCATGGAACCTTCTGCACGTGTGTTTCATTATGGCCAGGCGGTTTTTGAAGGCATGAAAGCCTATAAAGACGACCAAGGCAAAGTCTGGTTGTTTCGCCCCGAAGATAATTTTAACCGGATTAACAAATCGGCGGCACGACTGGCAATGCCCGAATTTCCGAAAGACTACTTTTTTGAAGGATTACTGACATTGCTGCGCATGGATAGTGAATGGATAAAACCCGGCGTGGGCAACTCCCTATATGTACGTCCGTTTGTACTTGCAACCGAACCTGCGATTGCTGCGGCACCATCCAATACTTACAGGTTTATGATAATTTGTTCGCCGGCAAAAGCATACTACACAGGAAAAGTAAATGTGATTTTTGCTGAAAAATACAGCCGTTCTGCCGATGGCGGCGTAGGATTTGCCAAAGCTGCAGGAAATTATGCCGCACAGTTTTATCCTACAAGCCTGGCACAAAAAAAAGGATACCAGCAAGTAGTGTGGACAGATGCCAGCACACACGAATTTCTTGAAGAAGCCGGTACCATGAACGTGTTTTTCAGAGTAAATGACACACTGCTTACTGCGCCTACAAGCGATCGTATTCTTGATGGTGTAACCAGAAAAAGTATTATAAAACTTGCAGAGGATAATGATATTAAGGTAGAAATACGCCGTGTAAGAGTAAGCGAAATTAAAGATGCTGCCAAAAACGGCTCGTTAAAAGAGATTTTTGGCACAGGAACCGCCGCAGTAATAAGTCCGATTTCGACATTTGAACATGCTAATGAAGTTTTTGAGCTTCCGGAAATTGCAGATTCTTACGCCACATTATTTAAAACCAAAATGCTTAATATACAACACAACATTTCTGAAGACCCCAACGGATGGCGGTTTGAAGTGTTGTAACAAACATTGACTTTCAACTATCAAATCCCAAATTCCAATCAAAACATGATGGTTGAAATTCGGGATTTTTATTTTGGTGTTTTGCAATGTTAAGTGGTTAGTGTCTTAAACCTTATTCAATTTCAATTTCAATTTCAAATTCAATTTCAATTTCAATTTCAAATTCAAATTCAAATTCAATTTGAATCTAAAATCTTTTTAATATCGGGCTTAAAATAGTTTGGTCCTTTTAAAACTTTGCCGTCTTCACGGTAAATTGGCTCGCCGTCTTCACCAAGTTTACTCATATTGCTGCGTTGTATTTCTTCAAATACTTCTTCTATTTTGTGCTGCAAACCGTGTTCTATAATAGTACCGCAAAGAATGTAAAGCATATCGCCTAAAGCATCGGCAACTTCTACCAAATCATCATTGTTGGCAGCTTCAAGATATTCTTCATTTTCTTCACGCATCAATTTGTATCTGAGCATATTTTTATCGATACCCAAACTTGCCGTTGGTATATCTTTATAGCCTATTTTAAATGCGGTATGAAACGCTTTTACAGCATTAATTTTGTCTTGCATAATTACTTTTATTTTAAACCGCAAATTACCATATTTTTAAACAACAATAAAATAAGCGCTATAACTTTAATGAATTGTTATTATTTTGCTATTAATATTAAAAAATTCTTATTTTTGCATACATATTTTCATCTTAAAAAACAACATTTTCAATGTTCAGCTCAGGTCAAATTACATTCGGGATTTTATTTGCTATTGTCTTTGCAATTGTCTTGGTTTATGCCTACAGAAAAGATTTGAAACTTCATGAGCGGTATTACAAAGGAAGTATCTGGGTGTTAATTGCTTTTATTGGATTTATTTCAATGATTGCGGCAATCAAATTTTTATTTGTTGATTAAGAGCCTGTTTAAAATTATCTCAATTAATCTTTTATATTTCTTTTCTGTGATAAATGCGTTAAAATTTTTAATCATACAAATTTAAACAGGCTCTAAATGATGACATTTTAAGGATGTATCCGATTAAAGATAAAAACTTATTATGATTACTACAATCTCAATCTTAGCGGCTTTACTTTTTATCAATATGTTACTGCTTAAATTCAGTGTAAATAAATAAAACGAAGCTGTTTCAAAAGTCAAATAATTTGATTTTTGAAACAGCTTCGTTTAAAAAAATTTTATCTCAACGTCTTAATTTACCTCCGGTAAAAAATTGTAGTTTTTACTGTAATACAACATTTGTTCAGGAAAACTTGACGGCTGTGTTACTTTTATAGCTGTAATTTCGCCTTTATCATTTGTTTCAGTAACCAGTACGGGATTTACAAACCCACTGTATGGCGGCGACGGAAACTGTTTGTTACGCTCCAAAACTTCGGCATGTATGGCCTGGTCAACTTTTACACCGTATGTTTCTACCAGAGCTTCGGCTGCTGTATAATCACCTTCCGATTTAATACGCTGGGTTTCACGTAATAATTCACCAAACAACTCGTGTAATTTATCGTAATCATTGATGTTAAAATAGGTTTTTCCGTTGCGTGTTACTTTTTCAATCACATTACCGGCTTTTCCTTTTTCAAATACCCAGGCACTTACCCACTGACGGTTGCGCATGTGAGCTTCTTCGACATCGTCACCAAGATTTAAACGGATTAGCTGCGTCATCAATCCATTACGGATATAACCGTCATAAGCCGCCATACCGTTCTTTTTCCAGTCGTCAACCAAACCCAACTCTTGCAATTTAGGACTGTACAAATAATAAAGTCCCACCAAATCTGCACGGCCTTCTTCTAAAGTTGAAGCATACGTTTTTAAGGTTTCTTTGGTATCGCCCACTCCCGGATTTATCTGCCCCGAAGCATGCCCTACCACTTCATGCAATGCGGTGTGAAGCTTATCGCCAATGGCTCCATATTTTAATTCGAGTTGAAGTTCTTCATCATCATGGACAAATTCTTTTAATCTGCCTTCATTACCCGAATTTCCATAGGCTTCAATGATATTACCCAATGATACCGATTTACTTCCAACAGCCACACGAATCCAATCGGCATTTGGCAAGTTGACACCTATAGGTGTCGCCGGCGATGCGTCACCGGCTTCGCCCGCAACATTCACCACTTTGTAAGTAACACCTACTACGTTTTTCTTTTTATGAGCATCCATTAACGGCGAATTGTCTTCAAACCACTGCGCATTATCTGATAATACTTTCATTTTTTGCGACATGTCGAAATCATTGATTTGCACAATGTTTTCATAACTGCCACGGTAACCTAACGGGTCGTTATATACTTCAACAAAACCGTTTATATAATCTACATTACCTTCGGTAGCGGCTGTCCAGGCTACATTATAATCGTCCCAAATTTGCAAGTCGCCGGTTTTGTAATACTCTATTAACAAACCAAGTGCATTGCCTTGCGCATCATTTTCGGCTACGCCTTTTGCAAGTTCGAGCCACTTGATAATTTCATCAATAGCCGAGCCGTAAAGTCCGCCCGATTTGTAAACACGCTCTTTTAATTGTCCGTTTTCTTTAACCAATTGCGAATTTAACCCGAAAGACAACGGTTTATCCGGGTCTGGTGATGTTAGTGTTTTATAGAAACTTTCCACATCGGCATTGGTAACGCCTTTACCATAAAAATTTCCTGCCGATAAAGCAACATTGTCAACACCTTTTGCCTGATTTACCTTTTTTGCATCTTTATCATTGAAAATAACATCAAATGCTTCGCCTTCCAAAACGGTTTGCGTATCTGCCAGCAACTGTTTTAAATACTCCTGAGAAAATTTTGGTGTATGCTTATCATTTGAATAGTGATGATGAATCCCGTTACTAAACCAAACCTGCTTTGTATAAGTATCAAAAGCTGCCCAATCTTCAGAGGTTTTATCTCCTTTATAACTGGTGTAAATGTTTTCTAAAGCTTTACGAATGGTCAAATTATGCCGGTAATTCTGATCCCACATAATGTCGCGCCCTGCAAGACCTGCCTGTGTTAAGTAGTAAACTAATTTTTGCTCTTTAAGGGTTAGTTGCTCCCAACCCGGAATTTGATAACGTAATATCTTAATGTCTGCAAATTGCTCAACGTCATACTCAAATGCTGCTGCCGGTACATCTGCCGCATTATTGTTATCTGTAGTTTTTGGTTCATTTTTACATGAAAACAATACCAATGCAGATAGTGCTATGGTGTAAAGTGCTTTAAATTTCATAAAGTTTGTTTAAATAAGTTATACGCAAATTTAATGATATTTTAAGATACTAAAATTGATTACCTTTGGATACTATTAACGCAATCCCCTAAATTCATGAAATTCTTAAAATACCTCATCTTTCTCATTTTAATTTTCATTATAGGCTTCTCTATATATATTGCTGTGCAACCCAACGATTTTGAAATTACAAAATCTAAAACCATCAACGCACCGGCATCGGTCATTTCTGAAATCATAAAAGATTCAACACAATGGAACGACTGGATGCCCTGGAAAGATACTTATAAATTAACAACAATACCATCAACAAATGCGCTTGGCATACATCAGCATTTAACTGAAAGCAGCCTACCAAACACCGATATTAACTGGTTATTGCAACCTAACGGCGATGGCACAACTACTATAAACCGAACATTAAAAGCCGGTAACTTATCTTTTGGAGTTAAAATGGCAGCATTTTTTAAAGGCGGTTATGAAAATTATTACGAACTCGATACTGACGACAGTTTTAACAAGCTCAGTGAACTTATCATTAAAAGTATTGATGCTTACACTATTACCGTAAACGGATTGACAGATTATGGCGGCGGATTTTATATGTACAAAACCGCCTCGTCAACAGCATCAAACATAAGCAATACCATCGCCAAACAATATGCCGATATATTGAACTACATGAATTCAAACAGTATTCCTATGAGCGGAATGCCATTTACCATATACCTTCAAATGGATTTTGACAACGGCGATGTGATTATGAGCAATGCCATACCGGTAAACAGCCAGGTAGTTGTTACTGATGAAAGCAATATACTTTGCGGTTATATAGACCGGACGACAGCCTTAAAAGTTACGCTAAAAGGAAACTATACCAACCTGAAAGAAACCTGGAGTACTGCATACCGGTATCTTAATGACAACCAGATTGTACCATCAGAAATGAGTCCGTTTGAAATATACATCAACGATCCCGGAGATATTCCAAATCCTGCCAATTGGATTACCGAAATTTATATTCCTATAAGCACGGAAGAAACAGAAGTTTCTACGCCTTAAAATTGAACTCATTTAAACTTTTTTCAATTACATAAAAAAGATAGCTGCAAGAAGTATTGCGGCTATTTTTATTTTTGTCTGTTATCAAATTATCAAAAAATATATTTTATAAAATATACCCCATAAAAAATAGGGCATATAATTTATTTTTTAATAAAAATAACACTTGACCCCTGTTTTTTTATATGTTAATTTAAAATAATATATATTTTTATGCTTTAAAACTATTTTAATGAAAAAAATAGAAGCAATCATCCGCAAATCAAAATTCAACGAAGTCAGGAATGCTTTACACGCCATTGAAGTAAATTTTTTCAGCTATTGGGACGTTACCGGCGTAGGAAATGAAAAAACAGGTCATGTATATAGAGGCATCCCATACAGCACTTCCGATATTCAAAGACGTTATATTTCAATAGTGGTTAGTGACGGTTTTGCAGACAAAACCATTGAAGCCATTTTAACTTCGGCATATACAGGCGATGTTGGCGACGGCAAAATCATTGTTTTACCTGTAGAAGAAGTTTACAGAATACGAACCAAAGAAAAAGGATACGACGCACTTCAATAACCTCAATATATGAACGACGCTATTTTTACCGCAAACAACCTATGGATGATGCTGTGCATCGCTTTAGTATTTATCATGCATTTAGGATTTTCCCTTTTAGAATCGGGATTAACCAGATCAAAAAACACCATCAACATATTATTTAAAAATGTTTTTATCATTATTATTGGGCTTCTCACCTACACGCTTGTCGGGTTTAGCCTTATGTATCCCGGAGAAGCCTTTTCCGGCAGCTGGATTGGCTTTAATTCCTTAGGGCTACATTTGCCCGAAGGCGGCGATACCACAGCGTATTCTGACGGGCAATATACCTATTGGACAGATTTTTTATTTCAGGCAATGTTTGCCGCTACTGCCGCAACAATTGTATCGGGTGCTGTAGCAGAACGTATCAAACTTTTTAGTTTTATCATCTTTTCAACACTATATGTAGCATTTGTATATCCTGTAAGCGGTATGTGGAAATGGGGTGGCGGATTTTTGGACAGCTTAGGATTTTATGATTTTGCCGGTTCAACTCTGGTACATTCTGTAGGCGGATGGGCTTCATTAATAGCGGTTTGGCTACTTGGTGCCCGTATAGGCAAATATCAGGACGGAAAAATAAATGTCATTGCAGGACATAATTTACCTTTATCAACTGCAGGCGTATTTCTGTTGTGGTTTGGCTGGTTTGGATTTAACGGAGGTTCTGTACTGTCTGCCGATCCTGCAACAACATCGTTAGTATTGGTAACTACCTGTTTATCGGCAGCTTCCGGAGGGTTTTCGGCGGCAATTGTTTCTTACTTAAAATTCAAAGAAAACGATTTATCAATGATGCTTAACGGTATTCTTGGCGGCTTGGTAGGCATCACTGCCGGAGCAGACCTTATGAACGTTACCGACGCTATAATCATAGGCTTAATATCGGGTGTATTGATAGTATATGCCGTAAGTTTTATAGACAGGCTTAAACTTGATGATCCTGTTGGTGCTATTCCCGTGCATTTGGTTTGCGGTATTTGGGGCACACTGGCTGTCGGGATATTTGGCAGTCTTGCAAGCTTATCTCAATTGTTTTATCAGCTTATTGGCATTGTTGCCGTTGGCTTATGGTGCTGCGGATTTTCATTCTTAATCTTGTTCACGCTTAAGAAAACCATTGGCATAAGAGTTTCAAAACGTACAGAAGTTGAAGGTTTGGACATCCATGAACACGGCGTGAATGCGTATTCGGATTTCCGGTTGAATGAATACTAATCCTTATGAAATGCCTTTACACCTGCTTGAACAGCAACAGCAATGTAATTTGAGATTGGCACAATAGGACAAGAATATTTTTCATTATAAGCGCAATACGGATTGTATGCTTTGTTAAAATCGATTACCATTGTACCGTTTTCAGGAATCCGTAAATCTATATAGCGACCGCCACCATACGTGCTGTCGCCATTGGTATCGTCAAGAAACGGCAAAAACAAATAATCCTCATAACCTTCATCAGTTATCAAATCCTGATTTTGATACACCGTAAGTTGATGCGGTTGTCCTTTTAACTTAAACGTAATGATACCATACTTAACATACACCGGCAATCTGTCGGTTGTGGTTTTCATTTGAAATGGTTTTTCGCCCTCAAGTTTTTGAAATTCTGCCATAACCACATAAGAGGAATCTGTTTTAAAAAAATCCAATCCGGTAAAATTTTTGCGGTCTTTATCTTTCAACGGCGATTTTGAAGCATCTTTAAAATTTGCATTAAGCTCACGCTGAAATTCGGTTTCACCCAAAATTGGTTGTTTACCCTGTGCGCAACTGCTTAAAAATACTAAACCCAACAAAATGGAAATACTAACTTTCATCAGAAAAAAATTTAGACAACAAAAATACAATTTATGATTATTTCATTTAGCTTTGAGTCATTAAAATAGTTATTTATGTACCACAATATCACACCTTATAAGCAAAGATACAATTCCGCAACAGGATATTTGGACTCGCTGTGTATTGTGATAACGTAACCATTTAATCATAATTTCAAAGGTTTTACATCATTGTAACTTACCACATGCGATAAAACAATTTGCGTTTTTGTTTCGCCAAAAACAATGAGTTGGTCTATAAACGTTTCCAGATGCTTTTGGTTTTTAAATACCACTTCCATCACAATATTTTCATTACCTGTAATGCGGTAGCAATTAAGCACCTCATCATAGGTTTTTACTTTTTCCAGAAATGGCTTTAACATCCCCATAAATGCTCTGAGCGTAATAATAGCTTTAAGCTGATAGCCTGCTTCAATTGGAGAAATATGTGTATGATAGCCTCTTATCACACCGGCATCCTCCATTTTTTTAATACGCTCGGATACGGCAGGCGAACTTATGCCAACCTGCCTTCCTATTTCGGCGTTGGACTGACGTGCATTTTTTTGCAGGCACTTCAGGATTTTCCAATTCAAAGGATCAATATGCATTTAAAAGAATTTTGATTAATTAAATTTAAAATTTAAAGCAAATATAGCAATTTGCTTTAAAATCAATTATATTAAATCCTTACTTGTGAGTAATTTTGGTAAAATTTCTTTTTAAGAATATGTACCACATCCCATCTTACCTGCCGGACATGCCTGTTTATAAAAAGGCTATGGAAATCTTTATGCTTTCCATGAGCATCTCTACATACCTGAAACAGGATTTAGCGTATCTTAAACCCGATGGCAGTGAAGATTCTGATATTTATGTTACAGGCGATATGATTCAGCAATCTGTTTCACTGGTGCCCGAAATCGTCAATGCCGAACTGGAACGCCACACCGATAAAAAACATCGTCACATTGCTTCATTAAACCGACTGACAATCCAGTTGTACAACACCTGCAAACGCCTTGAAAATTCCAACAGCAATATGAGAGATTATCTGCCGGTACTTCGCAATGAACTTAAAAAATTCAAACAGTTACAACGCAGCTGGATGTTGAGTTTATAGTAGTCATCATTTTAATCTTTTTCAAAAGTTCTAATTTTATGGATGATTAACAACAACATCCTAAAAATGGATAGCATATTAATGCAAAAACCCTCTTAATTGAGGGTTTTTAAAAAAACAATATATTTACGCTATGAAAACGCTTAAAATCATACAAACCGAAATATTAGACTATTATAAAAAAAAGCAACCCATAACAATACTAAAGCACTTTAACAAATTAAAGAACCAAGGTAAAGAGGTTGCAGACTTGAGTTTTTATAATACGGTTTCGGCTGTTTATTCTTCACGTATAGAGGGCTCAAGATTATTGGTTTCAGATTATTTTAAAATACACAATTCTGGAATGAACAAAACCAATAAAGACTATAAACAAGTAAACGACCTTATAAAGGCTTACGAATTTGCGCAAAGCAAAAAATTAAACCTAAAAACCTTTTTACAATCTCACGCTTTAAGCACAAAAACACTTATTAGCAACGAAAAATACAGAGGCAAATTAAGAGATAAAGCCGTAGGTATTTACAACGAAAATGCAGAACTGGTTTATACCGGATGCTCTGTTAATTTATTGGAAAAGGAAATAAAGATGCTTTTTGAAGATATAAAAACCTTGTTAAGTCAAGATTTAACGTATAGCGAAGTCTTTTATTTTGCCTCTATGGTCCATTTGTGTTTTGTAAAAATACATCCGTTTGCAGACGGAAACGGACGAACCGCAAGGTTGTTGGAAAAATGGTTTATTTCGGAATGTTTAGGCACTACTGGTTGGAAAATACAATCCGAAAAGCTATATCAAACCCGATTGAAATCATATTACATAAATTTAGACATCGGAAAGACCTACGATACTATAAACTATAACGCTTCTTTTCCGTTTTTAAAAATGCTTCCCGTGGCATTAAGAATAAAGTAGTAAAAACCCTCTTAATTGAGGGTTTTTTACTATGATTTACAACAATAGTTTTTGTATCTTTGCTTCGTCCTTTAGGACTTAAAACTTCCTTGCTGTCATTTGCGATTGTGTCACGACCTTTCGTTGCAGAAGGAAGTTTTTTAACTTCCAATATGTTGGTTGTGAATTGCTTTCAAAAGTTCTAATTTTACTATGATTTACAACTGATTATTTTTTAAAGTTTATAGTTTTATTGTTGTGAATTGCTTTCAAAAGTTCTAATTTTACTATGATTTACAACATTAAATTTGTTTCTACTGGAATGTAAACAGTTGTGAATTGCTTTCAAAAGTTCTAATTTTACTATGATTTACAACATGGAGTGATTTTTTTCCAAAGCTCTATTAGTTGTGAATTGCTTTCAAAAGTTCTAATTTTACTATGATTTACAACTTGTGCCAATGACCATCACAATCAAGCTTAGTTGTGAATTGCTTTCAAAAGTTCTAATTTTACTATGATTTACAACTTTAAGCCTTTTTAAGGCGGTTTAACGATAGTTGTGAATTGCTTTCAAAAGTTCTAATTTTACTATGATTTACAACTTTGACATACTTCGGCTTCGCTAAATAATAGTTGTGAATTGCTTTCAAAAGTTCTAATTTTACTATGATTTACAACTACTGGGTGTGGATATTGTGCCGCAGATAGTTGTGAATTGCTTTCAAAAGTTCTAATTTTACTATGATTTACAACTCACAATAGTATCAAGACTGAACGAAAAGAGTTGTGAATTGCTTTCAAAAGTTCTAATTTTACTATGATTTACAACGGCGTAGGACATTATAATAGCGTGAATGACGTTGTGAATTGCTTTCAAAAGTTCTAATTTTACTATGATTTACAACCTAGCATTTGAAGAAGTAATCTCACAAGCAGTTGTGAATTGCTTTCAAAAGTTCTAATTTTACTATGATTTACAACATGGGAACTTGCTTACATTAATTCAGGTGTGTTGTGAATTGCTTTCAAAAGTTCTAATTTTACTATGATTTACAACTTAAGTTTATCTGATGAGCTTTAAGTAAGCGTTGTGAATTGCTTTCAAAAGTTCTAATTTTACTATGATTTACAACATTTCTGATTGAGTAATTGTAAAAAGATTAGTTGTGAATTGCTTTCAAAAGTTCTAATTTTACTATGATTTACAACAAAAGTAGGACTTGATTCTTATAGTTGGCTGTTGTGAATTGCTTTCAAAAGTTCTAATTTTACTATGATTTACAACAAACATAAAGTTCCGCAAAAGGTGGGCTAGTTGTGAATTGCTTTCAAAAGTTCTAATTTTACTATGATTTACAACAAGGATTGCAATCTCTAAATCTAACTCCTGTTGTGAATTGCTTTCAAAAGTTCTAATTTTACTATGATTTACAACAGAGTAGATATTTATTGCACGACAAAGCAAGTTGTGAATTGCTTTCAAAAGTTCTAATTTTACTATGATTTACAACCAATAAAATACATAAAAAATGAATATGGTGTTGTGAATTGCTTTCAAAAGTTCTAATTTTACTATGATTTACAACATACCCCTCGTTAAGAGGCTGGTATGTTGTTAATTATAGTGCTTTTTAGAAATAAAAAATGAAGTAGATTTTTGGGTTGCAAAAACTGTACATTTTCGTTTTTTTGATTCTAAAACAATTCCAATTGCTGATTGGGTTTTTCGGTTTCGACCGATTTTTGTCCGTAAAATAGTTCCATCATCCCGAATTGTTTGTCCGTGACCTGCATAAAACCTATTTTTCCGTGTTGCGGTAAGTTATTTTTAAGCCGTCTGATGTGAACTTCGGAATTTTCACGACTGGCACAAAACCGCATATAAATGGAAAACTGAAACATAGCGAATCCATCATCCAAAAGATGTTTTCTGAATCGGGTTGCTACTTGCCTGTCTTTTTTTGTTTCGGTTGGCAAATCAAAGAATACTAAAATCCACAAACTACGATATTGATTAAGTCTTGAAAATCTGTCTTCATACATATTCAGGGTATAAAATTTTTCTTGATACTCCGCTAAAGCATTCATATAACGAATTGGTCGTTCGACTCATAGCAACCATAAGCGGACTACGTTTTCCGTCTATCATCACATCCATAGCAAGAGATTCCAAAAGTTGTTTTTTGATTTCTGTTGTTAGTTCCTCTATATTATCTTCGGTTGCTACTATATCTTTTACAACCAAATCCACAAACGGACGATAGGGTTCCATTATATCATCTGCCAGACAATAGGCATTGTATTTATTTCGGTGGAAAATTCCGAAAGTCGGATGCATTCCCGAACTTACCAAAGCTCTGGCTGTAATTCCTCTCAAAATAGCGTAACCGTAATTCAATAAATTATTAGGCGGAATCCCATTTTGCTGTCGGTTGAAGCCTGCCTTGCCGTCAGGCAGGTCAGGAATATCAAACAAATTTTGCCAATAATAGGCTGCTGCTCTTGCTTCGTGGTTTTGTGTATCACCCGAAGTAACGCTTTTTGCCCAATGCAGCATATTCTGAACAGGAATTCCGTTTTCTTTGAGAAGTGCGGCTTGATTCAATATTTTGGCTGTTATGGTTTGTTGCCACAAATTTTTCTTTAACGGAAGTGAAGCATTCATCTGATTTCTGAAACGTTCCGTTTGTTCACTATGTCCGCTTAAAGGCAAAAACATCCCGATAGGCAAATGCTGTTGGTTACAGTTAATAACTGCAACTCCCCTATTTACTAATTTTTCGAGTAATCCGTTAGTTATAGTAATTTGCTGATTTTCCATTACAACCACTGCAATATCTTCTATCGGAACAGTTCGTGTTTCCTGTTCTTTATCGGGAAAAGTAACTACCAACTGTTCGTTTTTGGTGCTTAAATAAGCAGGATTACCGAAAAAGAGGGTTCGTTTGAGCATAGCATTTAAGTTAATTCGTTTTCTAAATTTTCATACTCTCCGAAATGAGTTTGTTTTGCTCGATGAACGTACCGATAATTTTCTTCATCAGCAAAAAGCAAGTGAAATACGTCCTGATGTACCATCGGAAAAGTTTCATAAGAAACCCATTTCCAATCAGAAATAACATTTGTGAATCCGTGTTTTACAGGATTCAGGTGAATGTATAAAATTAAATTCCGAAGATAATTTTCATCAGAAATTTCTTTTCGTTTGAAATTCTTTAAAAACAACGAACCTCTTCTTCCGTAAACCTTATTAAATGACTGGGAATAACTACTAAAGAAATTAGAGAACTGTTTACTTAGGAAGTTGGTTTTATCGTCTAACTTTTCCAAAGTTTGGAACTTTGGAAAAGTTGAAGCTATTTCGTCTTCCGATTTAATTTTTACCAACAGATGAAAATGATTAGGCATCAAACACCAGACAATGGTTTCAGCTATCGGACTGATGTGTTGCTTGTATTTCACCAAAAAATAATCATAATTCTTCTGTTCACGAAACAAATTGTCATCTCCGTTTGCGTGATTGTAGATATGATAGTATTTTTCGAAAATCAGCATTTTAACGTTTTAAACTTTTCCAAAGTTTCAAACTTTGAAAAAGTTGGGGTAATTAAGGTTAGTATTCTCCCACACTCACAATATCTCCCAAATGATTGATACGGACTTTTACAATATCTTTTATCCCAACCAAACTACATCGCTTATAGGTAACATCCTTCAATTCTGATTTTACTTCAACAGTTGTTTCTAAGTGATGCCTAAACCAATAATCTCCATTTGTTAACTTCTGCACTCTAAACAAATTTGGGCTAATCAGCTTTTTGTTCTCTGGATTTAGCAAGTCAATATCATAAGGATTAAAAACAATTTCTTCTATTTCTTCACCATCGTCATTTTTCCTTTTAATATACCTCGGGAATACAAAGTATTCATTTTGTTTCATTGTAAATAAAAACTGCCAGCCTAAACCTTGGTTATATTGTTTGTCTATTACGGGTTCTCCTGCATTGACTAATTGTACTGCATCAAAAAGCGAAACCACTCTTTCCTGTAAATTTCCTTTTTCATCTCTGTAAATTGCTACGTGATGGTTATTTCCTGTACTGACAAAATCAACAGGAATTTTATCCCCGTTATCATCTAAAATATAATTTCCTAAATGGTCTTTTTTGTAATGTAAGAACTGAGCATTCTTCACTCCTGAAATGGTAACTCTTTTGATTGTAATTCCTTTTGCTTCATTGAGCCAAATCGGATTTTTATCCAAATCGGAAAAGGCTTTTTTAGGATCGTTTCCAAATTTGTTTAATCGGTCAAGCAGGATTTGTTTTACTTTTTTATCTAATACTTTTTCAATAATTTTTACATCTTTAAAGTTTTCGGGTGTTACATCTTTTCGGGTAGAATAATCTTCTTCTAACCAAGTCAGCTTAACGGTTTCGGGCAATGTTTCCGTTTTTTCTTCATCGAGATAAATCGGGTTCTTGCTTAAAGCATTTTTTCCTGCAAAGGCTTTTTTGGGGTCATTTCCGTTTTCGGATAAGCGTTGTAACAAAAGTTTTTTATAAAGCGGATTGCTTACTTTATTTATCGTTTCTTCATCGAACTTCGTCCCGACTTTCTCTTCTTTGTTTACGTAATATTGATATTTTCCATAAACGGTTTCTTTGTGCAATTGCCCTCTTGGGGTAAGTTCAATTTTTACTTTTTCTCCACTCTTGGATTTGGTTTTATTCTTGTTTTTGGTTACAACTTTATTTTTCGCTTTGTGAGAAACCAATACATTTTCTAAATGTTCTTTGGCTTGTTCCCTGAAATTCGGAACAGGCAATTTGAATACCCTTTTTTTATTGCCGTCATCATCAATTCTTATTTCGGTTTCTGCTGTTTCTATGCCGATAATATTACTGTGCAATTTGTGGTTTTCATTTTTTCGGGCATTCAAATAATTGAGGTACTGAATGTGGCTGTGTTTGGTAAATGCCACAGTCAAAGCGTCCATTGCGTGATGACGATGGTCGTTTCGTTTGCTCCAATCAACAATCCGTTCTTTGAAAGTTCCGTCTTTTTTCTCCACCATTTCTGTCAATCCTAAAGTTTTGAACTTGTCAAAATTCAATTCCTGCATAATGTTTATCAGATTCCAGTCTTCTCTTAATCTGTCTGTAACACTTCCTGTAGTTGGGGTCACAACCCGACAAATTTCATATAAAAGGTTTCTCGCTTTTTTTGCAATATATTGACTGTCCCGCAAATCTCTATCAATAAACCCGTCTCCTATTTCGGACTCTTTTTTAAGTAGTTTTTGGTATTTTGCTTTGGAAATCCCGTCTTCTTTGCTTTTGATTCCCAATTGATATAAGGCTTCTATTCGTATTTTGTATTCTTCCGCTTTGTCATTCCCGAATTTACTTTCGATATACTCATAAGCCGTTTGATTTCCTTTGTCTAAATTGGTTTGTCTGTAAACAACCGTTTTATTGGAAAAGCTGTCATCAAACATTTTCGATTGAGGAATAATATGCTCAATGTCCACTTGTTTGCTGAACAAAATCTCTCTCGGAATATAAGTATTGGTATATAAATCTTTGTAACCGTTATTTTTTAATTCCTCATACAAACGGTAACGAATAATATCATTTCGAGTCGGATTTTTTATGCCAAATTCCGTTTGCAATAATTTAAAAATCTTTTCGTGAGCAATTTTTGACGCATTGATATTGGTAGTCATTTCAGCTCTTTCTTTCGCATTTTTCTTTAGCTCACGAGCCAATTCGATACGGATTTCGTCAAATTTAAAATATTCGATAATCTTCCCGTTTTCATCTTTTTTACTGTTGGTTTCGATAATCGTATTGATTACATTGACCAATTGGTTTAAAATCTTTTCTACAACAGGATTACGTAAGCTGTTCTTTTTCAGTAATTCCAGTTTGTCTTTTAACGGACGATTTGCAATTTCTTCCTTGGTCAATGAAGAAGCGGAATGTCTGTATCCAGCCAATTCACAAGCCTTATCGTAATGCAGTTCCTTAATATGCGGATAAATTTTTCGCATTGCTTTGGCACTCAAATTTCCGTAATCATCAGACAAAGCCACGTTTGCCAAAATCTGGCTGTGTTCTTTTTTGAAACCGAATTTTTTATCAAGCAATTCATACAATTTTTCGTTTCCGCTTTTGGAATCATCGCCTTCATACGAATACAACAAATGCCACAATTGATAAGATTTTTGTTCTTCAAAAGCCTTTCCATCTAATTCTGCGTTGAACTCTAAAATTTTGGTGTTGATATTCAAAACTTCAAAAATATCCCTAACCATATCTTTGATTTCCGAAGCAGGAACATTCAAATCATCTAATTCAACCTCATCTTTATTGGATTTTACTTTCAATAAATCTTTAGCATCATAACCTTCTAAATCCAAGATTTTCAAGTATGCATCATATAAGGCTTTGCTCGTTCGATTTCCTTCCAGTTCAGAATAGTTGATTTCCCAATCAGCAGATTTATACCCTAAAAGTTCAATAATTTTATTGGCTTTTAAATTTCCTTTAATGTTTAATTCATCGAATAACCTTTGTTTGGTCTCTAAATCAAAAACGAAAATTTCTTTTTCTTCATTAAATAAAGCTGTTTGGTCGGAATTTTTTACTGTCCGTTTTTTGCTTCCTTTTTTACGAACCAAAACATTGTTCAATACCTGCCAAATTTTAAATTCCTGAAACAAAGGCGAAGACTTCGGTGCTACTCTTAATCCAATGGTTTTTTTATGTCCGTTGATGATTTTTTCCTGACTTTCAAATTCACAAAAGCTTACCAAACCTTTTTGAGATTTTAGTTTTCGTTGGTAGAAAATTACAATGTCTCTTATTTCGGTTTTTAGTTCTTCTGTCAACTCTTTGTGGTATTTGGCTTGTTCCTGCCAAATCGCTTCAAATTCGTCCAAATAATCCTGACGGTAAAATACCTGATTTTTCAATCGTGTATGCGGATTGTTTTTTAATTGGTTGTATAGATTTTGCCCTACGGTTTCTTCGTTGATTATGAGTTCTATACTTCTGTCAGAGATTTCACTCAAAAGACCGCTTGTTTTTCCAAGTTGTGCATTAATTTCTTGCAAAACAATTGCTAAGTTTTCTAATTCAATTTTCTCTTGTAAAGCTACACTTCTCCATTTGAAGGTTTCAACTTTTTGTTCTAATCCTTTAGTTGTTCTTTTAATTCCAACAATTTCAAAAGGTTTTTGACAAATTGCCCAAGTCTGGGATTTGTTCTTATTTCTGAGTGCCTCTTTAAGAGTAGGTGTTAGTATCTCAGGATAAAACTCTTTTTGCTTGTTCCAAACTTTATCAAATTCAGCCTGCAAATGTGAACGATAAAAAACGGGAATATCCTTTTTCCCTGCGCTTAATAATTGATACACTAACTGCCCCGGAGTAATATTTTCATTATACAATCTCAAAGCAGTTTCCCTATCGTCAATAGCCTGTCCCTCATCTTCATTCTTAGCTTTACGACTGCTTTTGTAACCACGTTTTTTGTTAATTGCCAAAAACACACGAGCTAATTCCTCTTTTTCTATTTTTTCAACAACCGATTTTGCTCGCAGATAATAGGTGGAATGAGTAGTGTTTTTTCCGTTTTCAGCAAGAATAGTGTCTTTTGTAATGATATTGGCTTTCAGTAAAGCATCAATAAGATTTTTTCTTCTGTCCTGATAACGGTCGAGATTTCTCCTTGCTCCACGTTTTAAGGTTCTGTCAGCATTTACCGATACTGGCTTGCCTTTCTCAAAGTTGGTTTGCTCATCTGTCGTTAAGGGATTTACACGAACTCCTATTCTTTTGATGGAAGATTGTTCAGGTGTTTCTGCTTCTATGATGTGGGCAAATCCGATGGAAGTAGTTCCTAAATCTAAACCAAGTATATTATTCATTTTCCTGCTTTTATATAGTGTTTCCAAAACTTTTTTCAAAAGAAATTGCAATATAACTAAAAGAAATTTAACACATTTACGGATTTCCTCATAAGAAAACAAAATAATATTTTCTATATTCGCATCAGAACTTAAAAAGCAATTCACAATAAGGATTATTCCGTTGTGAAAACATTTAGTGCCTCGACTATCTTCGGGGCTTTTTTATTTTATTGCTATTATAAAACACAACAAACTACCAACAATAATTAACATTACTGTTTTTAAGCAATCAACATAAGGGAAGTACCCAAAGCCACAAAAAATCCCAAACCATCAATTGGTTTGGGATTCTTACATAAATTATAAACATTCTATTAACCGGCGTTTTTCAAGGTCACAATGTAACTGTCTGCTTCGTAATATTTTTCAGATTTAATAATGTTCAATAACCAGTCTAAATGATTTTCAGATTTTCTGGTAAAACTGTAGTTGAGAGTTGTTTCCATAATCATAACATTTTAAATTAAACGAACTTCTATTTGGTAAATGAGGGATGACAAATCTACAACCACCAAATAAGCTGAACATAAATATTAGTTAAGCTGTTTAATTAAAACTTTGAGTTACTTAACACTACAAAAAAGAACGATAAAAACCACTAATTGTAAGAAAAAATCCCGAATTCGTGACAAATCCGGGATGTATTATTTTGAATAAGTGCTTCGACTTCCCACCGGCAGGCAGGCGCTCAATATAAGTGATTCACACACTTTTTCTTTCGTAAAAGTGGTTTTCTGCTTACATGTTTCTTCGGTATTGACCGCCCACTTCAAACAATGCCGACGTAATTTGTCCCAGCGAACACACTTTACATACATCCATTAAAGCTTCAAAAATGTTTTTGTTATGAATGGCTTTCTGCTGCAAATCTTTTAATAAAGCGTCTGTATCATTCGCTTTGTGAAGATTTTCAAGCGTTTTTATCTGCACTTGCTTTTCTTCTTCGGTGGCTCTAATGACTTCTTTCGGAATAACCGTTGGTGAACCTTTACTGCTTAAAAAAGTATTCACTCCAATAATAGGAAAATCACCGTTATGCTTTAAAGTTTCATAATACAGGCTTTCTTCCTGTATTTTACTACGCTGATACATGGTTTCCATAGCACCAAGAACGCCGCCACGTTCGGTAATTCTATCAAATTCCAACAATACGGCTTCTTCTACCAAATCGGTCAATTCTTCAATGATAAACGAGCCTTGTATCGGGTTTTCATTTTTGGCAAGTCCTAATTCTTTATTGATAATCAACTGAATTGCCATGGCACGGCGTACACTTTCTTCGGTTGGTGTGGTAATAGCTTCATCATAAGCATTGGTATGCAGCGAGTTGCAATTGTCATAAATAGCATACAGGGCTTGCAATGTGGTACGGATGTCGTTAAAATCAATTTCCTGTGCATGCAGGCTTCGTCCCGAAGTTTGAATATGGTATTTAAGCATTTGGGCACGCTCATCGGCTCCGTATTTGTTTTTCATGGCTTTTGCCCATATTTTTCTGGCAACACGACCTATAACCGCATATTCGGGATCGATACCATTACTGAAAAAGAACGACAAGTTTGGCCCAAACTTATTAATGTCCATACCTCTCGACAAATAGTATTCAACATAGGTAAAGCCATTAGATAGCGTTAATGCGAGTTGTGTAATTGGATTGGCTCCGGCTTCGGCAATATGATACCCGGAAATCGATACCGAATAAAAATTACGGACGTTATTATCTATAAAATACTCCTGAACGTCACCCATTAAGCGCAGAGCAAATTCCGTAGAGAAAATACAGGTGTTTTGCGCCTGGTCTTCTTTTAAAATATCAGCTTGTACCGTACCGCGCACTTGGGCAATGGTTTTGGTTTTAATATCTTCATAAACGTTTTTTGGCAGCACCTGATTACCGGTAACACCTAACAAAAACAAACCCAATCCGTCATTTCCTTCGGGTAAATCGCCGTAATATTTTGGTCGTTCTACACCTTTATCTTTATATATTTTTGCAATCTTTGCCTCTACTTCTTTTTCTAACCCATTCTCTTTGATGTAAATTTCGCATTGCTGGTCTATGGCGGCATTCATAAAAAAGCCCAACAACATGGGTGCCGGTCCGTTAATAGTCATACTTACCGAAGTCATCACATCGGCAAGATTAAATCCGGAATAGAGTTTTTTTGCATCATCAAGACAGCAAATACTTACTCCTGCGTTGCCTATTTTCCCGTAAATATCAGGTCTGTAATCGGGGTCGTTACCGTAAAGCGTCACGCTGTCAAAAGCGGTTGACAAACGTTTGGCGGGCAAACCCTGGCTTACGTAATGAAAACGCCGGTTGGTACGCTCAGGACCACCTTCGCCGGCAAACATACGTGCCGGGTCTTCGCCGGTACGTTTAAACGGATATAAACCGGAAGCAAATGGAAATTCGCCCGGGACATTTTCCTGTAACGACCAGCGTAAAATATCACCCCAAGCCTGATACTTTGGCAATGCGACCTTAGGAATCTGCAAATGCGATAAGGATTCGGTGTGGGTTTCTATTTTGATTTCTTTATCTCTTACTTTAAAAGCATAAACCGGATTTTTATATGTGTTGACTTTCTCGTCCCAGCCTGTGATAACTTCCCAGTTATATGGGTCTAAATTGAGCTTCACGCGGTCAAATTCTTTAAGTAACAAATTAATGAACTCTTTATTGTTATTCTGAACTTGTTTCAAAATCTCATCTTGTTTTAAACCCGATTTATCCAACAAAGACTTCTCGACTGCGCTCGAAATGACAGCCACCGAACAAATGGTTTTATATATACCGTACAATTTTTGAGCAACTTCTACTTGTTCATTTGCCATTTTATCATACGCACGGTTATTCTCTGCAATTTCCGATAAATAGCGGGTACGTGACGGCGGAATAACGAATACTTTCTCACTCATTTCTTTTGAAATGGTAAATTTTGACACCAGATTGGCATTGGTTTTTTCGACCAACTTATCCATCACTGCTTTGTAAAGCGTGTTCATTCCGGGGTCGTTAAATTGTGAGGCGATGGTACCAAAAACAGGCATCTTATCGGGATCTTCATGCCATAGGTTGTGGTTGCGTACATACTGTTTTTTTACATCCCGCAAAGCATCAAGAGCACCTCGTTTGTCAAATTTGTTGATAGCCACCAAATCTGCAAAATCGAGCATGTCAATTTTTTCCAATTGCGTAGCTGCACCAAACTCGGGCGTCATCACGTATAACGATACGTCACTGTGTTCTATGATTTCGGTATCGCTTTGCCCTATACCCGAAGTTTCCAAAATAATCAAATCATACTCGGCTGCTTTAAGGACTTCAATGGCCTCATGCACATATTTTGACAATGCCAGATTTGACTGTCGTGTTGCCAGGCTGCGCATATAAACTCTCGGGTTGTTAATGGCGTTCATCCGGATTCTGTCGCCTAAAAGTGCACCACCGGTTTTACGTTTTGAAGGATCGACAGAAATAAGACCTACGGTTTTATCCGGAAAATCTATCAAAAACCTGCGCACAATCTCGTCCACCAACGATGATTTTCCTGCGCCGCCGGTTCCTGTAATCCCTAATACAGCCCCACCTAACCTCCCTAAAGGGGAGGAATTTGTTGACTTAAAAAGTTTATCAAACTCTTCGTGTTTGTTTTCTGACAATGAAATGAGTCTTGCAATTGTATTAACATCTTTAGAAGTTATTTTTTTTGCAATTTGCTCAGTTCCCCCTTCGGGGGTTAGGTGGCTGTAATCTGATTGTTCTACCAAATCGTTTATCATGCCCTGCAATCCCAGTTCACGTCCGTCATCGGGCGAATAGATACGCGTAATCCCGTAATCCATCAAATCTTTGATTTCATCAGGCAGAATAACGCCGCCGCCGCCGCCAAAAATCCGTATATGTCCTGCACCTTTTTCTTTAAGCAAATCATACATGTATTTAAAGTATTCATTATGACCACCTTGATACGACGTTAATGCAATAGCGTTGGCATCTTCCTGAATGGCGGTATTGACAACTTCTTCAACACTGCGGTCATGTCCCAAATGAATAACTTCAACGCCTGTTGATTGGATAATACGACGCATGATGTTGATAGCCGCATCGTGACCGTCAAAAAGTGATGCCGCTGTGACAATTCTTACTTTGTGTTTAGGTATGTAAGGGATTTGCTGTTCCATATTTATATCGTACTTTTTGGAAGAGCAAATTTAAGGATTATTCAAAAAACAACTCAGGTTTTTGATAAATATAAAATTATGAGGATGCCAAAACTTAATTTTTATGCTTAAATGGAATTAGCATATTTTTACACTAAAAATTAATTGTATATTTAAAACTTGTCATTTTCGGCATTTTTATTGATAAAAAATAAACACACATCAAAAGAAAAAATCATTAATTTTCATTAAAAAAAACAACAACATGAAACGAATATTTATCATCATTTTGGCATTTTTCACCTTAAATGCCTGTGCAGAACTCCAAGACGTTGTCAATAACCTGCCACAGCAAGGCGGCGTGTTGAGCAATGCAGATATTGCAGCCGGATTACGCCAGGCCTTAGACCAAGGCATTGATAAACAAGTAAGCAAACTTACCCAAACCGACGGTTTTTTTAAGAATGAACTGGTAAAAATACTATTGCCTGCCGAGCTTCAAAAAGTTGACAAAGGCTTACGTGATATAGGCTTGGGAAATCTTGCCGATGAAGGTTTGAAAGTACTGAACAGAGCCGCCGAAGATGCTGTAAAAGAAGCAACACCTATTTTTGTAAATGCCGTTAAAGACATCACTTTTGCCGATGCCAAAAACATTCTTCTGGGAAATGAAGATGCTGCGACACAATATTTAACAAGTAAAACGCAAACCGAGCTTTACAACAAGTTCAAACCGGTAATCAACAATTCGTTTGCAAAAGTTGGTGCTGATAAAATTTGGGAAAATTTAATTACCAAATACAACAATATTCCGTTTACTGCCGATGTAAATCCCGATTTGACAAATTACGTTACAAACGAAGCACTAAAAGGTGTTTACACGATGATTGCCGTTGAAGAAAAAGACATACGAACCAAAATAAGTTCACGCAGCACAGACTTGCTCAAAAAAGTATTTGCGCTGCAAGACAAATAAAAACGGATTGTTAATCCAATGCTAATGATTAGGTAACATTGGTTTGCGTACTCTTTATGATATTTGCATCACAAACAAAAAGAACCATAGTATCTTTAATTTGGAATTAGCAAAAGTTGGTTTAAAAGTCGGGTTATTCCTATAATCCGACTTTTTTTGTGCACATTTTTAAAAAATAAGTTGGAACATAATATTTTTTTAAATATATTTAAGATTCTAATTAATCCGCTTTGAGTGATTTATCCAAAATAAAGAAACGTCAACAAGTATTGCTGATAAAGTACAAGCAACTTATAGAGCAGGCTTATAATTTTCGGCAGACAGATCATGCGTTAAGTGATATTTCGGAATACAATGCGATTAAATTACTGCACAAACTTAACCGCATCAAATACCTCAACAGAGAAACTTCGCAACCATTTATTTAAATAGGGTAAGTTTACCATTTCTTTAACGTTTGCAAGCATCCGGACAATCTGTTTCATTCGTATTTATTATATTAAACACAAATATTATGAGTCCGCATTTTTGTAAAGTAGGAAACATCAAGCCAAACTTAAGTAAAGCTTTAGGTTTGGATGAATTAGAAAGAATGTATAAAAAAATCGTTGAAGAAGCTTACAATCTGATTCAGACAGATACCGGTTTAAGTGACGTTTTGTACCATGAAGCTTCCAAGCTTAAAAAAAATATTTTGGTATTAAAACACAGCCAATCTAAAGATTTTGATGCAGCTTTTTAAAATAATCAAAAGCATGAATCAACCGTGAGCCGTACCATGAAAACGCTTCGCCGTCAACCACAACGATAGTTGCATCGGGGAATGTGCTGCGCAGGTCGTTTGCGTGTTCATCTTTAAACGGGAAAGGTTCTGACGACAGTAATACCACACCGGCAGTTTCGGGATGGTTTTTATCCAAAATTATCTCAGGATAACGCTTATAATTTCCATAATAATTTTCAAATCCGTTTACATCAAGCATATAATCAATAAAGGTTTGTTTTGCCGCTACCATCCATGGATTTTTCCATATAAAATAAGCTGCTTTACGCTTAGGTTTACCGGCAATAAACATTTTAAATTCTGATTGTTTTTCTTGAATTTTATCAATAATAGCCTGCGCTGCGTTTTCTTTTGAAAACATCTTACCGTACATCGTTATCAATTCCAGACAATCTTCAATGGTATAAATATCACTTATATGAACCGGTGCAATGTATTCCAGTCCGTCAATTATTTCAAGTGTGTTTTCTTCTTTATTGCATAAGATAATATCGGGCTGTAAGGCTTTTATTTTATCAAAATGAACGGTTTTTGTACCGCCAACGATGGTTTTGGACTTACGCAAATGCTTGGGATGTATGCAGAATTTTGTAATGCCTACAATGGCATCTTCCAAACCTAAATCTACCAAAAGCTCGGTCTGGCTTGGCACGAGTGAAATAATCCGCTTGGGAATTTTATCTAAATGAATTGTTCTGTTGAGTTGGTCTTTCATATATTTTCTCGCGAAGGCGCAAAGACACAAAATAATTACTTAAGAAATTATTTTCGCTTACTTAAGATTTCAGCCATTTCCTGTTGCAGTTTTGAGGCTTCTTCTCTGGCCTTTTCTGCAAAACCATTATGTTTTGAGGCGTAAATAATTGCACGTGACGAATTTATAAGCAAGCCGACATCTTTGGTCATTCCGTAGTTACAAACATCCTGAAGGTTTCCTCCTTGTGCACCAACACCCGGCACTAACAAGAAGCTATCGGGAACAATCCTGCGAATATCCGCCAGATATTCGGCTTTGGTAGCACCTATAACGTACATCAAATTCTGATTGTTTTTCCAGCTTTTGGACGTTTCAATGACCGTTTTGTAAAGCTCCGTTCCATCCATTTTTTTTGTCTGAAAATCAAACGCACCGGCATTGGATGTCAATGCCAGTAATATGGTATGCTTATCATTAAATGCCAAAAACGGCTCTACCGAATCTTTGCCCATATAAGGCGCAACAGTCACACTGTCAAAGCCTAAATCTTCAAAAAAAGCTTTGGCATACATGCTGCTGGTGTTGCCAATATCGCCACGTTTGGCATCGGCAATAGTAAAGATTTCGGGGTAATTTTCATTGAGATATTCAATCGTTTTTTGCAGCGACTGCCAGCCTTTTACGCCATACGCTTCATAAAACGCCGTATTGGGTTTGTAAGCAACACACAAATGATGTGTTGCGTCAATAATAGCTTTGTTGAATGAAAAAATAGGGTCGCTTTCTTTAAGTAAATGCTGAGGAATCTTGTTTAAATCTACATCTAACCCTACGCAAAGGAAAGATTGCTTTTTACGGATTTGCGCTATGAGTTGTTGTGTTGTCATTGTTTTTTTATTTAAACTCTCTCAGGGTTTGAAACCGAGATGGTTAAGTTCAAAAAAAAGCCTCAAAAGAGGCTCAGTTATTTTTAAATAACGTCGGTATTTGCTTTCAATTTTTCGGTGTTTTCTGCTAATTGTAACTCGTCAATAATACGTTGGATATCGCCGTTGACAATGTTTCCTAAATCATAAAGCGTTAAGCCAATACGATGGTCTGTTACACGACCTTGCGGATAATTATAAGTACGTATTTTTGCACTTCTATCACCCGATGATACCATCGAACCCCGTTTTTCGGCATCTTCAGCTTGTTTTTTTGCAAGCTCTACATCATACAAACGGGAACGTAATACTTTAAACGCTTTTTCTTTGTTTTTATGCTGTGATTTCTGGTCTTGACATTGCGCCACCAATCCGGTTGGAATGTGGGTTAAACGCACTGCGGAATAGGTTGTATTAACTGATTGCCCTCCGGGACCTGACGAACAGAAAAAGTCGATACGCACGTCTTTCGGGTTGATTTCAATATCAAATTCTTCGGCTTCGGGAAATACCATTACGGTTGCGGCACTTGTATGCACACGCCCCTGCGTTTCGGTTTGCGGCACACGCTGCACACGGTGTACGCCGGCTTCAAATTTTAAAGTTCCGTAAACGTCTTCGCCAATAACCTCAAACTGAATTTCCTTAAAACCGCCGTTGGTGCCTTCGCTATAATCAACAATATCTACTTTCCAGCCTTTGCTTTCGCAGTACTTTGAGTACATGCGGAATAAATCGCCTGCAAAAATACTGGCTTCGTCGCCACCGGTTCCGGCACGCAGCTCCACTACCGCATTTTTTGAGTCTTCGGGGTCTTGGGGTATAAGCATAAACTTGATTTCTTCTTCAAGTTTCGGGATGCGTTCTTTGGCTTCGTCATACTGCATTCTTGCCATCGCTACCATTTCGGCATCACTGCCATCGGCAATGATTTCTTCGGCTTCGGTAACGTTATTTACTAATGACAGGTATTCTTCACGTTTGTCATTAAGGGCTTTTAAATCTTTATATTCTTTATTTAAAGCAATATAGCGTTTTTGGTCGGTCATTACATCGGGCTGAATGATTAAATCACTCACCTCATTAAAACGCTGTTTTACTATTTGCAGTTTCTCTAACATTTTCTTTTGAATTGTGCGGCAAAAATACGATAATTTGTGGATTTTTATAACATCTGAATACGTCTGAAAAATATTTTAAACTACAAAAGCGTTATTACTTATATGATTCAACAACTGAACAGTATCCTTTTGTTTTACAGACCTTTTATTTTGTGGTCTTTTTGGGTTAATTGTATTCTTGTATTTATCTCTTCTGATGTATTTCCTGTTGTAACGACAAAATTATTCTTAACCTTATTCATTTGGTATTTAACCACCGAAACAAGCACTAAACGTAAATTGACTTTTTATAAAAATCTGGGGATTTCTTCCTTAAAACTTTTTATGACGGTTTTTATAATTGATGCATTACATACTATTGTATTTTTATTGCTGATACGGGAATTTATATGATTTTAGAAATTGATAACGTCGAACTGTCTTTTAAAGGCAAACGGATTTTGAACGGTATTTACCTAAAGGCAGAATCGGGAAAAGTTACGGGAATTCTGGGTTCTAACGGCTGCGGAAAGAGTTCGCTTATGCAACTAATTTTCGGGTCATTAATTCCAAAGTACAAATTGATACGGATTGATGACAAGCCTGTTTTAAAACCGCTTTACAAACTGAATTATGCTTCCTATTTACCGCAATACCCTCTGATTCCCAACAATATAAAGCTCAAGACTATTTTTAGAGTTTTAAACATCGACTGGGAAACATTTGTATCACACTTTGATGATTTTTTCAAGTATGAAAATGCTGCAATCAATACACTTTCGGGTGGTGAAAAACGTATTATTGAAACCTACCTGATACTTATGAGCCATCGTAAAATTATTCTTCTGGATGAGCCTTTTTCGCATTTGGCACCTGTGTATATTGAACGATTTAAGCAATTAATCAATCAAGAAAAAGAACATAAAATTATCATCATTACCGACCATTTACACAACCATATAACAGAAATATCAGATACTGTTTATATGATTAAAAACGGGTACAGCACAAAAATAGAATCACTGTCACAGTTAGAAGATTTTAACTATCTGCCGGTACGATAATCAAAAATCGACCACAACACCAACACCTAAAAGTTGTTTCCATTGTACTTTGGCGCCACGTTTTTCAAGTTCGTCAGAATCGCTTACAGCAACCATGGTTTTTACATCATCATCATAACGTAAATGTGAGCCCAATGATGCTTTGACATAATTATTAACTTTAAAATCAAAATTTATAAGCCAATCCACATCAACATTTCCAAAACTGTTCAAGTAATCGGTATAAAGACTCAATTGATTTTTGACAAAAATATTCTCAATAATTTTGGTTTCATAACTGTTTGTCAATAAAATACCTACTTCATTTCTTACACGTTGTCCTGAAGAAATCATATTGCCAAAATCATCATATACCGCCGGTTTTACACCAAAAGAACCTGCATTTGCCAAATCACTGTCCATGACAAAAGTGGCTTTAACGGTTAAGGGCGAAAAATAAAACGCTCCTTTTTTATTGGGAAGCTTATGCTCAGCACCACCTCCAAGAAACAAATATCCCGGTGCCATAAACTGTGATATAGGATTTGAGGTATCGGGATAATTGTATCCGTTGGTAAACTGCGTTCTGAAATTGAACCGCGCCGAATAAAACCAGTTGGTTAGTGTATCATTTCTAAATCCAAGGCTTGAACTTATATCAATAATATCGTCTGTTTTCCGGATTTTCTGATCTTGCTGTTTATTAACACCATATCTTATTAAACCTTCACTATTCCAATGAAAATATTTATAACTGTAACTTAAACCTGAAGCGACACTTATAAGCGCAGAAATAGAGTTACTACCTCCGGCATTCCAGTTCACAAAAGCAACTTCACTGATATCCAGCCCGGCTCTGTTTTTTTGAGTCCATTTGGGTACATTAATTTTTTCGGATTTTGATTTAATAAATAACGAATCGGGTTGAGCTATTGACAGCTGGCTACATAAAAATAATGCAAAAGCAATAAAAAGTCTCATTAAAAATAAAGGTTACTTAGGGTTATTGACGGTTTTAATATTCAAACGTTCCAAACTCACTTGTTATGGTAAGCCGTTTTTGTTGCGAAGCTTCTACTCTGCCTATAATTTGTGCTTCCACATTAAACGATTTGGATATGGAAATAATATCACCGGCTATTGCAGGATTAACGTAAAGTTCCATTCTGTGGCCACAATTAAATACCTGATACATTTCTTTCCAGTTTGTTTTTGATTGTTCTTGAATCAACTTAAATAACGGTGGAATTGGGAACATAGTATCTTTAACAATATGCAGATTATCAATAAAATGCAGGATTTTAGTTTGTGCGCCACCGCTGCAATGCACCATGCCATGGATGTTTTGCGCATTGTATTTTGATAACACTGCTTTAATGATTGGCGCGTACGTACGTGTTGGTGACAATACTAATTTACCGGCATCAACCGGTGTGTTTTTGACAGTATCGGTAAGTTTTACATTACCGGAATACACCAATTCCTGCGGTACTAAAGCGTCATAACTTTCGGGGTATTTTTTGGCAAGATACTTATGAAACACATCATGGCGTGCCGAAGTCAATCCGTTACTTCCCATACCGCCATTATAGCTTTGCTCATAAGTTGCCTGGCCGGATGATGACAAACCTATTATCACATCACCGGCTTGAATATTGGCGTTATCGATTATATCACTGCGTTTCATTCTGGCGGTAACGGTAGAATCTACAATAATGGTACGTACCAAATCGCCCACATCGGCAGTTTCGCCACCTGTAGAATGAATAGTAACACCATAACTTTTTAGTTCTTTGATTAAATCTTCGGTGCCGTTTATAATTGCCGAAATAACTTCACCGGGAATCAGGTTTTTGTTTCGCCCAATGGTAGAAGATAACAGGATATTGTCTGTTGCGCCAACGCATAATAAATCGTCAATATTCATAATCAAAGCATCCTGAGCAATACCTTTCCATACCGATATATCGCCGGTTTCTTTCCAGTACATGTAAGCCAACGAGCTTTTTGTTCCTGCGCCATCAGCGTGCATGATTAAACAATACGCATCATCATTGGTCAAATAATCGGGGATAATTTTACAAAAAGCCTTTGGAAACAGACCTTTGTCAATGGTTTTGATGGCATTATGCACATCTTCTTTTGATGCGGAAACACCGCGTTGTGCATATCGTTTACTGATGTCTTGGCTCATGGTAGTGTATTGAGCTGCAAAAATAAGAATTGTAAATTAGTTATGGGAAATAATTGGGTTGGAATTAATAATGGTTGGCTGACCTTTTAGTAATTTTTCCTTTTTATTTTCTCCACCAAAATAAAAATTGACTCCAACCAATATGCGCCAATAGACATCATCAGAATTTCCAAACACAAGTCCGTCAAGTTCATCACTAAAAACATAATTATAATCTGAAAATACTTTAACGCCTACTTTTTCCATAACTATATATTCTACACCTATACCACCCTGAATTTTTACTGTAGTTTGTTCAAAATAATTGGCGGCATTATAACCTCCGCCGGCAAATATAAAAGGTGAAAATTTTTGGTTAGGCATTAAAACGGCTTCCAAATTTAAATCAAAGGACATAAAGCCTTCATTATAAACATCCTGATAGGCTAAATTGAACTTATTATAGCTGAAATTAACATTGAGATATGGTGTTATAAACCGCTTGTAACCTACTCGCATTGCTATCTCAAACAAAGGTTCTTGAAAATCACCGTTCATTACGGCAGTTCCTACTGCCGCATCAATGGCGTTGACACCTCTGTATTCATAAAATTTTAAATATTTGTCTTGTTTTGATGTGGTTTTTCCGGCAGTTTCTTCTTGCGAAGAAGCTCCTTGAATTACCCCAAAAAACAAGAAAATTAAAAGAAATATGCTTTTATATGGTTTTGCTATCATCAATCTTTAAATTTATCAATCATTAGAACTAAAATAAATCTTAGAAGTATTTATGTAAATTAAGGATGCGAAATATAATAAATACTAATGAATTAAAGTACAATATGTTATCATATTTTTAATTTTGTAAGAATTGTATGCCCATAAAAAAAGGCAAATAATTATAAATTACCTGCCTTTTTAAATCCTCAGTATAACTCTAAAATACACTGAATTTTATCTTTGATACATATCAGCAATGTAGTTAGGTTCAACTTTAATTACTGCATCATTTTTTACGGTATCCTGAGCATCATTAGAATCTCCCTGAGAAAACAACATAGTTGCAAAAGCTAAAGCCGCAAGGCTTAAGATTAACTTTTTCATTTTTACAAATATTGATTAATAGCACAACAAAGTTATAAATTATAACCATTGTATGTAAGGATTGAGCAATTATTTAATACTGAAAAGACATAATTTCGATTAGTAGTAAAATTATCAGATGAAATACATTTTTTAAAATTTTCAACTACGTAATGTTACGTATATAAAATGATTTTCATAAAAAAAGCCTCTTATAAAAAGAGGCTTCTTGTATTATTATACTTACATATTATCGTGTAAAAAGCAGCTCTCTGTATTTTGCCAACGGCCACAACTCATCATCAACCAATAATTCCAGTTTATCGCAGCTGTATCTTATATCGTCAAAATATGGTTTTACCTTGAAGCAATAAGTATGTGCTTTCTTTTCAATATCGTCAATGGTATTTGCAGCTTTTCGCTCTTCGGTCATTTTGGTTACGTTTGAATTGATTGATTCTATGTGATTTGAAATTTCTTCAATCAAATTCAATTGCTCTTTTGCGTAGGCCTTAAAGCTGTTTCCGTAAATTTCTTTTAAACCCCTAACGTTTTCAATCAATAAATTTTGGTATTTTACCGCAGTTGGCACTATATGGTTGCGGGCAATATCTCCTAAGACACGACCTTCAATTTGAATACGCAATACATATTCTTCCATTTCAATTTCATAACGTGCTTCTGATTCTTTATGATTCATAACACCCAATTCTTCAAAAAGGTTTAAGGCTGTTTTTGAAATTTTAGCCTTTAATGCTTCGGGTGTTGTTTTATTATTGCTCAAACCGCGCTTTTTTGCTTCTTTGTGCCATGCTTCACCGTAACCATTGCCTTCAAAAAGAATGTTTTTTGAATTTTTGATATATTCTCTTAATACATTAAAAACCGCATCATCTTTTTTCATGTTTTTTTCATCTATAAGCACATCAACTTCTGCTTTAAAATCAATTAATTGTTTTGCTACAATAGAATTTAAAACGGTCATGGCACTGGCGCAATTTGCTTTTGAACCTACGGCTCTAAACTCAAATTTATTTCCTGTAAAGGCAAATGGCGAAGTTCGGTTTCTGTCGGTATTGTCGAGTAATACATCAGGAATTTTCCCTACAACGTTTAATTTTAAATCTGTTTTTTCTTCGGGTGATAATTTACCGTTAGTAACATTTTCCAATTCATTTAAAACACGGGTTAACTGCTCGCCAATAAATACCGATATGATTGCCGGCGGTGCTTCATTTGCTCCCAAACGGTGGTCGTTACTTGCCGATGCTATAGAAGCTCTTAACAACTCTTCATACTTATAAACCGCTTTAATTGTGTTAATAAAAAAGGTTAGAAACTGTAAATTACTCATAGGTGTTTTTCCGGGACTTAATAAATTAACACCTGTATCGGTACTTAAGCTCCAGTTATTATGTTTGCCCGAACCGTTTACACCTTTAAATGGTTTTTCATGAAATAATACTTTAAAGTCATGACGGGCAGCTACCTTATCCATCACGTCCATAAGTAATGAGTTGTGGTCAACAGCCAGATTGGCTTCGTCATAAATAGGCGCAAGCTCAAACTGGTTGGGTGCTACTTCATTATGACGTGTTTTTACAGGAATGCCAAGCAGCATACATTCTGTTTCCAAATCGCGCATATAAGACATTGCTCTACCTGGAATCGTCCCAAAATAATGGTCGTCCAGCTGTTGTCCTTTTGCCGGCGAATGTCCTAACAGGGTTCTTCCTGTCATCACAATATCCGGTCTGGAATCTGCCAGTGATTTATCGATTAAAAAATATTCCTGCTCCCAACCTAAGGATGCATTGACTTTTTTAACATTTTTATCAAAATATTTGCATACCGCTACGGCTGCGTTATCAACGGCCTGCAAGGCTCTGAGCAAAGGTGTTTTATAGTCAAGAGCTTCACCTGTATAAGCTACAAATACCGTTGGGATACATAAGGTTGTACCATATATAAATGCCGGTGACGTTGGATCCCAGGCTGTATAACCGCGGGCTTCAAAGGTGTTTCTGATACCGCCGTTCGGGAAGCTGGACGCATCGGGTTCCTGCTGCACTAATTGTCCGCCGCCAAATTTTTCAATTGCCAGACCATTACCAATGGTTTCAAAAAATGCATCATGCTTTTCGGCCGTGGCACCCGTTAACGGCTGAAACCAATGCGTATAATGGGTCGCGCCTTTTGAAAGTGCCCATTCTTTCATTCCCGTTGAAACGTGGTCTGCAACCACTCGGTCTATTTTTGTTCCTTTCCGGACGGCATCAAGTACACTGTTTAAGGCTTCTTTGGTCAAATATTGACGCATTGTACCTTCATTAAACACGTTTGAACCGAAAATTTTTGAACGGCGTTCATTTTCTTCAATATGAAGAGGTTTTCTTTTTTGAGATTCTTTGATAGCATGAAATCTTAAAGTTGACATAGAATAGTGTTTTTTTTAAACTAAAATGTTTTTTACATGGCAAAACTATCAAAAAAAAATATTAAATATGAATTAACCCTAAAAAAATAGGGGTTGATTTTGATAAATTCGATAAATTGTTAATAACAACCCCTGAATTTCGTAATTAAAAATTAAAAGCGCACAAATAATTACTCCCAATACTTTATTACATCCAAAAACAACATACCAGTTCAATATTACAACGGATAAAAACTAAAAATTTCGTTAATTAACTATGTTAATAGTTGTATAACTAAAAAAATAGTTATACGTTTGAAACATCATTTCAATCAAAAACTATACAAATGCAAAAGCTAACAAACAAAGAAGAAGAAATTATGCACATATTATGGAAGCTCGAAAAAGCTTTTGTAAAAGACGTGCTTGCCGAAATAAAAGACGACAAACCTCATTACAATACCCTTAGCACCATTATAAGAAATCTTGAAGAAAAGGGTTATGTAAGCTATAACGCCTACGGAAAGACACATCAGTATTTTCCTGTTGTAAACAAAGAAGATTATAAAAAACGGTACATGAATACGGCTATTGAAAACTACTTTAACAGCTCGTACAAAAATGTCGTGTCGTTTTTTGCCAAAGAAGAAAAGATAAGTATTGATGAGCTTAAGGAAATCATCGCTTTAATTGAAAATAAAAAATAATATGGACTATTTTTTAAAATCGGGCGCAATAATCGCATTGTTTTATATAAGCTATAAACTGTTTTTACAGCGTGAGACTTTCTTTAATTCAAACCGTTGGTTTTTAATTATCGGGTTACCCGCATCGGTATTACTTCCTTTAATAGTAGTACCCAACTACATTTATATTGAACCGGCAGCTTTTACGGGCAACTTTTATGTTTCAGAAAACACATTGTCTCAGCCTGCTGCACACGAGAAATCATTCGACATAATGCAATGGTTTACCTATATATATGTAGCAGGTGTTATCGTATTTTTTATGAAATGGGTTATTGATTTCAGTTCATTATTTATGCTGCTCAAAAGCAATCGTGCAACTAAAATTGGTAAGTTTTATATCATCAAAACCGACACGGATACTAAACCGTTTTCATTTTTTAAATGGATAGTTTACAATCCGGCACATTTTACAGATACTGAGTTACAGCTTATTATCAACCACGAAAAAATACATGCAAAAGAATGGCACTCGGCAGATGTTATCCTGTCGCAGCTTCTTTCAATCATATTCTGGGTAAACCCGGTAATGTGGCTGTACAAAAAAGAGCTGCAACAAAACTTAGAATTTATAGCAGACCAAAAAGCGCAACAAACTTCAAGCTGCCATAAAAGTTACCAAAAGCTTTTACTTAAAGCCAGTATGTCTCATCAACAACTGGTATTTGTCAATAATTTTTATAATTCATTAATCAAAAAACGAATCGTTATGTTACAAAAATCAAAATCAAACAGTTTAAATTCATGGAAATACGCATTAATACTTCCGGCATTGGCATTTTTTATCATGAGTTTTAACACCAAAGACGTGTTTATCGAAAAACCTGCCGCTTTATCGCATTCAACATCTGAAGCTGCCGTAAAACCATCAGAAAACACATTACCAAAGAATGACATTATCATCACAAAAAACCTTACCGATAATGACCTTGCTAATTTAAAAGCCGCCTTAAAAGAAAAAGGCTATGCGGCAAACTTCACAAAAGTTGAACGCAATGATAAAGGCGAAATAACAGGCATTCATGTTGAAGTAACTTCAGAACAGTCGAATGCAAGTTACGGTGTAAACAGCAGCAAAGCCATCCTGCCCATCGTTATTAAACTAAGTGATGACCACTCTATTGCCATAAGCAGTAACAACGGAAAGAAAGACCAAATTGTTTATGTACAGCAAAAAAATGACGGAAATGACGACAATACCACAAAAACCACAACCGATAATACCAAAGTCATAACAGTCACAGGCAAACCCATAACAACCGATACAGACGTTATTACGGTAATCAAACCCTTAAAAACAGATACCCTATTTATAAAAACAGATGTAAAAAAGATTATTAGTGCACAAGACATAAACGCCTCCGAAAACGGAAATATTATAGTTTATAGTTCTTATACAGACACACAAAGTCCTATGTTTATTGTTAACGGCGAGGTCATTTCAAAATCTTTAGCATTATATCTTGACCCGGGCATTATTGAAAGCATAACTGTTTTAAAAGACGAAAAAGCCATTGCTAAATATGATGAAAAAGGTAAACACGGCGTGTTAGAAATTACCCTAAAAGACTCAAAACCTTCTGATGTTGTATATAAATTAAAAGGCGTATCACTTATTGACAATAATAACGCCGATACAACTAAAGATGCCAGTATTTACATTAACAAAAAAACCAAAGACGTCGAACTCGAACTGCACAAAATGAGTTTAAAAAGTTTTGGAATTGATGTTACATATTCAAAAGTAAAAAGAGATAAAGCAGGAAATATCACAAGTATCAAGATAAGTCTTGATGACAACAAAGGGCAAAAATCGAGTGCTACTTATCAAGATTCAAGCGGGATTCCTAAAATATTTTATGGTGTTGTAGAAGGAAAACTCACTATTACAAATGCAGTAGTCAAGTAGTTAATGGCTATTGGTTAATGGTTGATGGACTGAAAACTGAGACTGATGCCGAAACAAATTCAGCATGACACGACTGAGACCGAGACTATAAACTGCAACCGAATACCAACTAAAAAAGGTCTGGATTGATTAAGAATCCGGACCTTTTTCTATTATGATAAACTCATTATTTTTTAGTGATAAATTTCACTACCTCAGCTATTAACTCATCATTTATTGGTCTGAAACCTTCATTGTACGATTTTGAATTTTCGAGATTATCACCTGCAATCGTAAACAATACGTGGTTCATGTTTTCAATAATTTTCAATTCAGATTTTGGTGCTGCTTTATGTAATAATTCGGCTTCTGCCACACTTACCTGCAAATCTTTTGTACCGTTAATAATAAGTATTGGCATATTGAGTTTTGCTATTTCAACCTGCGGATTGTAACGCATCCACGACATCATAAACGGCTGAATCTGCTTATTGAATATTGACGCCAATGCCGGCGGAAAATCATCAGTAGTATTGCCTTTGTTTAAAACATCAAACACGCGCTTAGTATCTTCCGTAAACATAGGTGCGGTTTTTTCTACCTGTTCTATAATCACTTTATCAATAGGCTGACCTGCACCGGCAAGAGATACAAAACCATCAGCTTTACCTTTGGCAGCAATCATGCCTATCAGGCTGCCTTTGCTGTGACCTACAATATATAGTGTATCAAATTGTGAATCTTTTTTAAAATATTCAATAATATCTGACACATCGTTTATAAAATCATCAAATACTGTTTTTGGATCAACTCTGCCAATAAGAATTTGTTTTACGGTACGCTTATCAAAACGGAATGTTGCTATACCATTACTTGTTAAGCCTTCTGCCAGTTTTTTTAAGCTGTTGTTTTTTAAAAAATTTTGATTGCCGTCTCTGTCTGTAGGTCCCGAACCGGCAATAATAATTGCCAGTGTTTTACTGCCATTATCGGGTACAAGCAAGGTACCGTCAATAATTTTGTTTACGGAAATCCCGGTTTCGGTAAATGCCGGTTGCCCAAAAGAGATAAGAGAAATTAAAAAAATGATTACTGTCAGACTTTTTTTCATAGCGGATATATGGTTTGAAAACGATTTTAAACGTAAAACACTAACGCAAAGTTATGCTTTTTATGATATGAAACCCATTAAGTTTTGGGTCATAAAAACATGCATTTCATCGATAATTTGTGTGTTTTTATCTATAAGTGTTAAAATTTAGTGTATTTCATCGATTTAATATGTATTTTATCTGATTATTTAAAATATAATTTTACTTTTGAAGTGTACTAAAATTTAGTTTTTAGTTCAATGGATTAATTAATTAATATTTGCGTATGTTGTTGATCTTAGAGTCCCTAAATCTACAGTATATAAAAAAAGCAAATGAGAAGAACCGAGGTTGAGGGACCTCGGTTTTTTGTTTTATACACTTCGGTGTTTTCTTCGGTGTAAATTTTGATTACCTTAGCCTCTCACAGATTATGAGACACAAGATTTTAATTTTAGTCACCGGCATTGTATCGTTTGCCTTTTCAATCAAGCAACCTGCGCAACTACCCGAAGGTTTTGTGTATGTAACCTCTGTTATCCCCGATTTGGATGTAGAACTGCGCTATTTTTCGACCAATAATTTTGTAGGTGATACCATCACGGGATACAAAGCCAATACGTTGATTTTAACCAAACAAGCTGCCGAAGCCTTAAAACTCGTGCAGGACGATTTGTACCAATACAATTTATGTCTTAAAGTGTATGACGGTTACAGACCGCAACGTGCCGTAAATCATTTTATAGTCTGGGCAAAAGATTTGAATGATACCATCAACAAACAACAGTTTTATCCCGATGTTAACAAACGTCATTTATTTTCTGAAGGTTATATAGCATCCCGTTCCGGACACAGCAAAGGCAGCACGGTCGATTTAACCTTGACAGACGGCACTACGGGAATACCTTTGGATATGGGAAGTCCGTATGATTTTTTCGGGAAAGAATCGTGGATTGAATATCCCGATTTGACCGAAACACAAAAAGCCAATCGCCAATTGCTGCAAAACGTGATGCTCAAGCACAACTTTAGGAATTACCCCCAAGAATGGTGGCATTTTACCTTGCGCTGGGAACCATTTCCTGATACGTTTTTTGATTTTGAGGTGGAATAGTTATTCCTTATACCCCAACATCACATCAATAGTATTACTCGTTACCGAATGATAATTAGGTCGTGCTTTTTTATAAATCTCTAAGGCTTGCTCAACTTTATCCGCTTTTTTAAACGCACCAAATATGGTGGATACATACCAACGCCTGCCGACATTGATTAAAAATTCTTCAATTTTTGCATCTACATTGTTTTCATGATAATCATGCAAAATAGCTTGCTCATACCAAACCATCGCAATGTATGAATTGGTAGAATTGGTCAAATTGAAGGTCGTATCAAAACGCACAAAATCATCTTGGGTTATTTCTTTTGGAAAATTACGCACAAAGTGTACCCATTCCTGCGGTGTCCAGTCTTTGGTTTTTTCAACATCAACAGCTTTGTTTTTAAGAAACTCATTCAATGCCGTTTCTACATTTTTGAATTTATCTGATGTGATAATAGCCTGATTGGTTGGCAATCCTGCGTTATAAATCCATTGGTTGGTATTGAATGTAATACGGTACTTCTCTAATAAATTTTTGTTTAAATACTCCACAAAACGTTCCGTATCGGTTGTTTTGAATGCATGCGTTTCAAAATAGTCTTTCAAAAATACATCAAATCGCTCGCGGCCAACGGTTTCTTCAAGGGTTCGTAAAAACAAATAGCCTTTGTCATACGCAATATTATTCATGCCGTCATCGGGGTTTTTGCCTTTTAAATCGAGTTTAAGCCTGGTTGCATCGGGCGTATCTTTCAGGTTTTCAAGTTCGTCTGCCAAATCCTGACGACTTATCAATGCGAGCATATCGGCACGTTCCTTACCATAAACGGCTTCCATAATACGCATTTCAAAATACACCGTAAAACCTTCGTTGAGCCAGAAATCATTCCACGTAGCATTGGTAACCAGATTTCCCGACCATGAATGTGCCAGCTCATGCGCAATTAAAGACGTTAAACTTTTGTCGCCCGCAATAACCGTAGGCGTAGCAAAGGTTAAACGCGGATTTTCCATACCGCCAAAAGGAAAACTTGCCGGTAAAACAATCACGTCAAACTGCTCCCAATCATAATCACCATACAAACCTTCGGCGGCTTTGACCATTTGCTCCATATCTGAAAATTCGTGATGTACCTTGTCAACCATAGAATTTTCAGCATAAATTCCGGTACGGTCGCTTACAGGCTTGTATGCAATATCGCCCACAGCCAAAGCAATTAAATACGGCGAAACGGGCTGCTTCATGGTAAACCTGTAAGTACCGTCAGTTGATTTTTCTTTCGGATTTTCAGCACTCATGACAGCCATAAGCTCTTTTGGGACTTTCACTTGTGCGTTGTACGTAATGCGTATTTGCGGACTATCCTGAATGGGTATCCAGGTTCTTGTTAAAATGGCTTGTCCTTGTGTAAACAAAAACGGATGTACCTTATCGGTAGTTTGCTGTGGCGATAACCATTGTAAAGCCTCTGTTTTATTGGTTGTACTATAAAAAACAGTAACTTGTCTGGTATCTTTTTCAATATTGATAGTTAAGGCTTGCCCGAAAATCTCATCAAAAGCACCAAGTGTAAACGTTGTGTCCTTACCATCAGCTTGCACTTTATGGATGTCTAAATATTTTGAATCTAAAACAATCGTTTCCGAATGATTGTTTTTAATAGTATATGTGGCTTTTCCGCTGATGATGCTGTTTGAAAAATCAACACCTATATCCAAATCCAGATGCTTGATAACCGCTTTATTTGGTTGGGCATAAGAGTGTATTTCTTCGGCGTATTTTGTAATGGCTTCTTCTGTGCCGGATTCTTTTTTTTGGTCTTCGGCACAAGACATTAACACAACTAATGACAAACAAATAAGAGATTTCAAAATTTTCATAAAAGAGATTTTTCTAAATAAATTAAAATTGTAAATACCAATACGCCCAATACATCAATACAAACTGTAACGGAATACGTAAAATTAATACCCATTTTGGAATTCCGGCACTTTCTTTTTCGCCTTTTAACATATAAAAATGCACCAATAAAAACACGATAAGCATTGCAATAATGCCATAAATCGATATATTTTTCAAAACAGGAATGCACAGACCAATTCCTAAAACTATTTCAGAAATACCACTTAATAACACCAGCAATTTAGGATTTGGCAAATATCTTGGCATAATACGCAGGTACATTTTAGGTCTGATAAAATGCATTATTCCGGCAACTATATAGATTGCAGCCATAAGGTATAAATGCCAGAGGTTATTCATCTTTATACACATTAAAGGTAACACCAATACCGTAATTATTATGTCCTGATTTAAGTAAACTTGGTTGATAGGTAACACCTTGTTCAAAGCGCACCCATTCATTTTTATTTGAAAACACACTTTTTATAAAGGTGTTATTTCCCGGAATTTTATCGGTAAATGGTAGTAACGGACGGAAATTAGTAGGGATTTTGACAGTACCCGATGCCGATTTCACTTCCTTATATTTCTTGTTTGGCAGCAACTTTCCGTTATCATCTGTATAACCCATAACCTGAACGGACACAAAAAATCCGTTTTCGGGAACAAAAATATTGTGGCTGCTTACATCCAGATGATGTACATCGCCGTCTTTCTCGGTAGTGATAAATACTATCGTTTCATAATTGATTTCCTCACCAGGAAAACCATTGTCATTGCTGTAAAATTTTACTTTGAATAAGGTTGAAAAATCACGCTTATCGGCATTGGAACGTTTGCGCTTATCCCAATCGGACGATTCTAAGGTAACAGGAAAGTGAACTTTGGATATTTTTCGCAGTTTATCATCGGGATTCCTGAAAAATACGGCAATTTCCGATTCTATCGTAGGCAGCCAGCATTTAAAATAGTCATTATCCAAATACGGTTTTAGGCGTTCTTCTTTGAATTTTTTAGGAAGTGATTTGACAACAATTTCATTAAGCTCGTAAATATCCTGTTTTAAAAGAATGGCTTTTTCTAAGTTGAATGTCGCAACTTTTAAATCTTCATAGCCTATTGCCGAAATATACAGCGTATCGACATCAGGATACAGCATTTTTGTGAATATAAACACACCTTCGTCATCTGCAAAAACACCTTGACCGTTGCCAAAAGAAATGGTTGCAAAAGGCACAGCTTCCAGCGTTTGCTCATTTTTTACGGTAGTTTGCGAATAGGCATAAGCAAAACCGTAGAAATAAATAAAGACATAAAAGATTTTAAAACGCATTCTTATTTTTGAGAAGCCATCCAATTATTAATTTTTGTTTCGAGTAATGCCAAAGGAATACAGCCCGATTCTAAAATCTGGTTATGAAATCTGGCAATACTAAATTTATCTCCAAGTTCTGCTTCTGCTTTAGAACGAAGTTCCCGTATTTTTAATTGCCCGATTTTATAAGAAAGTGCCTGACCCGGATTTGCCATATAACGTTCAATTTCTGAAATAATTCCGGCTTCACTTTCCGCTTCATTGCGTAATGAATATTTAATGGCTTCTTCACGCGTCCAGCCTTTGGCATGAATACCGGTATCAACCACCAAACGGATAGCGCGATGCATTTCGGCACTTAACATCCCGAAATATTGGTACGGATTGGTGTATAACCCTAATTCGCTTCCTAAAGATTCGGTATATAATGCCCAACCTTCGCCATACGCACTGTACCATAGTGTTTTTCTGAAATCGGGCAAGATTGTATTTTCCTGTTGCAACGAGATTTGATAATGGTGCCCCGGAATGGCTTCGTGCAAAAACAATGATTCGTCAGAAACCACATTATATTTGGTCGCGTCGGGAATAGGCGCGTAAAAAATTCCCGGCCGTGTACCGTCTAATGACCCCGGATTGTATTGCGCACTTGCCGATGCTTCTCTGAAAGCTTCTGTACGCCGCACTTCAAAAGGCGTTTTCGGCTTTAAATCAAACAATTGTTCCAATTGCGGCAGCATGGTTTGATGTATTTTGTTGAAATTATCAATTACCTGCTCCGGGGTTGTAAATGGCATTAAATCGGGATTATTTCGCACGGCATCAAAAAATGCCATCAAATCGCCTTTAAAACCTACCTGCTCTTTTACTTTTTCCATTTCCGATAAAATGCGTGCTACTTCGTCAAGACCTAATTGATGAATTTCATCGGCAGTCATATCTGTGGTAGTGTAAAACTTTATTTGGTGTTTGTAGTATGCTTCTCCATTTGGTGTATCGGCAATACCGCTTGTTGCACGGCCTGCATTCAAATAATCTGTGCTCATAAACGTATGGAGTTTTTTGTATGCCGGTACAACTTTTTCCAATACCATTGTTTTATACGCTTCGGTAAGCTTTGATTTATCAGCTTCCGGGAAATTTGCAGGGAAATTTTTTACAGGCGCAAAAAATAAGTGCTCATCTACATTAGTTGTTGCCATAGTTTCAAGCTGCGGAATGACTTTTACTATGAGCGATTTTGGCAATACATGACCATTTTGAACACCTTTTTTCATTTGAACTTCCGCAGAATTGAGCCAATCCAGATAATCATCTACACGCAGCAACCAGTTTTCATAATCTTTTACTGTTTTAAACGGCTGTGCTCCTGCTCCGCTTGCCAGTTGTGCAAATGACAGGTTTAAGGTCCACATCTGGTCAATAGGCTTAAAATCTTCAAAACTTAAACGTTCCAAACTTGTATCACATTCCCAAATCAAAACCGCTTTGCTCAGCTTATCCGTTTCTGATAAATTGGCATCATCAAACGAGATGATTTTATTCTTGTAAGCCGTAAAAAACGTTTTTTGCTGCTCTATAAATTCTTCCGAAAGGAAATTATTGACATAATCATTATAACGATTATCACCGGCATACGTAGCATTTAACGGGTATAATTTTAAAGATTCTTCGTGATAACTTTTTAAAACATCATTAAAATCTGCAATGGCAGACAAGTCGTAATCGGTTTCTTTTTGGTCTTTTTTACAGGCAGTAAAAAGCAAAGAAAGGCAAAGGAGTAAAGCAAATGGTTTCATCAATGTATATGTTTTGAATAAATAGTGTTTAAAGATACATTTATTGTGTCACAAACTTTAATCCCACAATAGAAATAATAAGTGTTGTGATAAAAAACAGTCGCCAAAAATCGGCAGGTTCTTTAAAAAACAGGATGCCAATCAACACCGTGCCAACAGCACCAATGCCTGTCCAAACAGCATAAGCTGTGCCAATTGGCAATGTTTTTGTGGCTTTGATAAGTAATAACATACTAATCGTCAAACATACCAAAAACCCTAAATACCATAAGTTAGCGGTTGTTCCGGTGGCTTGCTTGGCTTTTCCTAAACAGGCTGCAAAACCTATTTCAAATAATCCGGCAATAACTAAAATAATCCAGTTTGACATTTATTTGTATTTATTAAATTCCTATTTCTACCTGAAAACGCACATACCAATTATTGACCTTTGCATTATCAATATAATCAAAATGTGTATTGGTAACTTCTGCCTGAATTTTCAAAGCGTGTTCCCATATATATTTGGTCACGCCAAAACTGTATTGCTTTGATTTCGGCATGAGCATTTCAATATCTCTATGTGGTTTTAATGCTGAAAACCTCCCGATAAGTTCATAATCTGACGGAAATATATAACTCAACTGCGCATCATAACCGCTTCCGGTAACAACAAATTCCTGTTCTGTAATGTCTTCCGGGTTGACAGTTATAGGATTTTTAGCATTTCTATTCATATAAGCTGTCTGAAAAGCCCAACCGTTGTATTTAAACATCGCATCAAAAAACAGTGATGTCAAATCTCTTTTTTCAAACAAATCATCACCCAAATTCCCTTGAGTTTGCCTGGCTTTTTGATTATAATGATATACTCCTGACAGCATCAATCTTGGTTGTTCTTCACGCTTGATATCGCCTTCATAAAGTGTTCCGTCGTTTTTGAATGTCCCAAACGGGAAAAGCTCAAACTTTCCGGTAAACGCCAAACCATTATCGGGATTTTGTGTCCAGTTGCGTCCTTCACCGGTAGTAATGGCAGTTTTTATATTATAGGACAATTTATCGTTATACTCATTTAAGTAATACACTTGTAATCCAAAATCCCTGTCAATATTAAAACTTGCATTGTTAATAGACCTATCGGTCATTTGCAACGCTCCCGATGAGTTAACACGCTGTCTGTTTCCCGGAAGTTTTGTTTGTCCAAAACCTATATTCCAATGCCTGTCTGGCCTGTAAAACACAATGGCATCACGAATAACATTCAGGTTACCGCCTTCTTCAAGTACTCCTACATCACCCGGCGCAAAGGATAACTGGATAACATACACAATTTTCGGGTCGCCCACATAACCGTCAAAACGCAATCGCAACCTGCGTATCAAGGCTTCATAAGCAGGTTCTTCGCCTTCGTCGGCCAAATAAGTCATTCTGTTTTGCATCCTGAAACGAATATTGAACTGAAACAAACTATCGGGCGATGTTAATCCTAAACCTTTACCATAATTATAATAAGGAAGTGCTGAGAGTTTAATATCATTATCATCCTGTGAGCTTACAAACTGAAACGATAACAGGCAAAAAACAACAAGTGCGATTTTCTTCATGAATTGGCTGTAATTTATGTCAAAATTAAGATTTACTTATAGAACTCATTTAAACTTTTTTCAATTGGCTGCAAAATAATCTTTTTACCCCAAATTTACTTCTGGTTTTTATTTTGTTTCTATCGGAATCAGTGATTGCTTTGCAATTCACCTGTTTTTTTACTTCGCAGCTCTGCTATGTAGCGAAAAAAAGCCGAAATTTGGAACAAAAATCTTTATTTTTCACTTCAATCAAAAAAGTTTAAATGAGTTCATAGATGATTACTAAATTTGCAAAAAAAATTAACCATGTCACATCATTATATAGAATATCAATTTACCATTGAACCTTTACAACCTGCATCAGATATATTAATTGCCGAATTGGGCGAAGCAGGTTTTGAAAGTTTTGTTGAAAATGAAGATGGTATTTCGGCTTATATACAACAAAAAGACTGGTTTGAAACAATTTTGGATGATATTCAAATTTTAAATTCTGAAGAGTTTTCAATCAGCTATCACAAAAACATCATTGAACAAGTAAACTGGAATGAAGAATGGGAAAAAAACTTTAATCCCATTATAGTTGATGATGTATGCTCTGTTCGTGCGCCATTCCATGAAAAACCAGACACAGCCTATGATATTGTTATCGAACCAAAAATGAGTTTTGGTACCGGACATCACGAAACCACACACATGATGATTCAGCATATTTTAAAAAACGATATGACGGATAAAACGGTTCTGGATATGGGTTGTGGCACAGCAGTTTTAGCAATTCTGGCAGAAATGAAAGGTGCCAAACAGCTGGACGCTATAGATATTGACAACTGGTGTTACCTGAACAGTATTGAAAATGCAGAGCGTAATAATTGCCGTAACATAACCGTTTTGGAAGGTGACGCTTCTATTTTGGAAGGAAAAAAATATGATGTGATAATTGCCAACATTAACCGGAATATTTTACTGAACGATATACAACATTATGCAGAATGTTTGAATAATAGCGGCGTATTATTTTTAAGCGGTTTTTACAAAGACGACATTGATGCTATTGAAGATGAATGTAAAAAGTATCGTTTAAAACTGACTGAAACCATTGAAAGAAATCATTGGGTTGCTTTAAAGTTTGTGAAATAATTTTTAATTTTAAATCGCCAAATCATTCAGTATAAGCAGTTAATAAAAAATAAACCATTATAAATTAATTGCAACGTAAGTATTAGCCACAAATTACACTAATTTACACTAATTCAATTTCTGATAATTTGTGTAATTTGTGGCAAAAAAATTTTAGAGACTAAAATCTGACCGTTCATTCAGGCGGGTTTGAACTATATTTGAAACCAATAAAATGTATAACGAACATTGGACTAATACCAGAGAAAAAACATCAGAAGAGGTTCTTCTGGAAGAAGAAATTTCCAAAAACAACGAAATCGTTTTATACAATGATGATGTCAACACGTTCGACCACGTTATTGATACGTTGATTTATGCTTGTGACCACACACCGGAACAGGCCGAACAATGTTCTATCATAGTGCATTACAAAGGAAAATGTACTGTAAAAACCGGTTCTTATGATGATTTAGAGCCTCGCTGTACCATGCTGCTTGATGCCGGTTTGAGTGCAGAGATTATTTGATAAGATTTTGAATAAAAGGATATAATGTCTCTTAAAAATTAAAACACCAATGAAGATGTCCCGATAGCTATTGTGCTTATGATTATCGGGATTTTTTATTAGACTACAAGTTAAATCTTTATGCCTTTGCGACTTTGCGAGATGATTAAAACCTAATTCATTTCAATGTCGATGGACACACAAAATCTGTGGTTTTCAAACCGGTGTTTTTAATGGCCGCAAAACCACCTGCTACATCCACAAGGTTATGAAAACCTCTTGCTTTCAATATGGACGCTGCAATTACAGAACGGTAACCACCGGCACAATGTACATAATACGTTTTATTTCTGTCAACCTCATTCATGTTTTCATTGATAAAATCCAATGCAAAATGCTGGGCGTCTTCAAGATGTGACGATTCATACTCTCCATCTTTTCTCACATCCAAAATATTCAAATCTTGCTGCTTTGCTCTTTGTGCAAATTCCTCAGCAGAAATAGATTCTAAAGTTTCAATATCTTTTCCGGCAGCTTTCCAAGCGTCCATACCACCTTCAAGATACCCTAAAGTATTATCGTAACCCACACGTGACAAACGTGTTACGGCTTCTTCGCTTTTACCTTCGGGGACTACCAATAAAACAGGCTGTTTAATATCTGTAATCAAAGCGCCAACCCAAGGTGCAAACTGACCGTTTAACCCAATAGATATAGCATTCGGGATGTGTGCTTTTATAAACTCTGCCGGAGTTCTTACGTCCAACACCAATGCTTCTTCGTGGTTTGCCAGAGCTTCAAATTCATCAGGGCTTAATGGTACATTACCCGTTTTTAAAACCGATTCAAACGCATCATATCCTGTTTTGTTAAGCATGGCATTTTTTGCAAAATACTGCGGTGGCGGCGGTATGCCGTCAAGAACTTCTTTGACAAATTCTTCTTTGGTCATATCTGCTCTTAAAGCATAATTGGTCTTCTTTTGGTCACCTATGGTTCCAACGGTTTCTTTGCTCAGATTTTTACCGCAGGCAGAACCTGCACCATGGGCAGGATATACAATCACGTCATCTGCCAAAGGCATAATTTTGTTGCGTAATGAATCATATAACATTCCTGCCAAATCTTCTTTGGTCAAATCAGATTTTATGGCTAAATCCGGACGGCCAACATCACCCAGAAACAAGGTATCACCCGAAAAAATAGCATGGTTTTTTCCGTTTTCGTCAATTAGCAAGTATGTAGCAGATTCGAGCGTGTGTCCCGGCGTATGCAATACTTTAATGGTAATTTTCCCAAGTTTAAACGCTTCATTATCTTTGGCCGTATAGCTGTCGTAAGTTGTCTCGGCATTGGGGCCATAAACGATAGTTGCACCTGTTTTTTTAGCTAAATCAACGTGTCCTGAAACAAAATCGGCATGAAAATGGGTTTCAAACACATATTTTATTGCTGCCTGTTCTTTTGATGCTTTATCCACATAAGATTGTACTTCCCGCAACGGGTCGATTACCGCTGCTTCTCCGTCAGATTCAATGTAGTAGGCACCTTGTGCCAAACATCCTGTATATATTTGTTCTATCTTCATCATTAAAAATTTTAAGTTATACAAAGATACAAAACATTCAAGTCTTTATTTGTAGCTTTTGTTACAAATGGGTTTGAAATCAATGTGGTAATTTATCTTTTATAACACCATAAACATAAGTTCCTGCCAATGCAGCCAGAATGACGATAAGCATCTGGAAAACGCCTGTTCCTACCAATATGTACATGGGTCCCGGACATGCACCAGACAATGCCCAACCAAGTCCAAAAAGTGTTCCTCCAATTATATATCGCAGCAAACCTCTTTCTTTTGGCGGTATAATTATCTCGTTGCCGTCAATGTTTTTTAACTGTACTTTTTTTACAATCAACATTAAAATGATTCCTGTTACGACTGCCGTTCCAATAATTCCGTACATGTGAAACGATTGAAACCGGAACATTTCATAAATGCGATACCATGATACGGCTTCGGATTTGACCAATACAATTCCGAAAACTATTCCTACCAGTAAAAACTTGATATATTTCATTATAAGTGCGTTTAAAAAATTAAAGGAAATAACAAATGAACCATGATTAATCCGCCAAGGAAAAAGCCAATCACCGCAATAAGCGACGGCAACTGCAAATTACTCAGCCCTGTAATGGCATGGCCGGAAGTACAACCGCCGGCATAACGTGTACCAAAACCAACCAAAAATCCGCCTATAAGTAATATGGACAAACCTTTAACACTCCACACGGCGTCCCAGCTAAAAAGTTCATTGGGAAGCAATGTCTTTCCTGCATTTTCAAAACCTAAACTTGACAATTGCGAAACCGTTTCAGGATTCAAATCGATACCGGTTGGTGCCGAAAGCCAGAAATGTGCTATAAATCCGCCGATAACAGCACCTAATACAACTGTTAAGTTCCATTTTTGCTCACGCCAGTCAAAATTAAAGAATGCTGTTTTTTTTCCGGCACCTGCCATAGTACAAATAGTCCGTAAATTGGACGACATGCCAAAGGTTTTACCAAAATAAATGAGCGCAAACATAACAAAAGCAATTAACGGTCCCGAAACGTACCAGGACCAGGGTTGTAAAATGTATTCCATTATCAAATTTATTTTTAGGATGTAAATGTAAGTGATCTGCTTATTATTGTTTTGTAATAAAAGTTACTTAAGCCAATTACCTTTAACAAAGGTAACAATTTACAATTTTGAATTAAATTGTTTGGTAATAATTTAATAAATGTTCTATATTTGCACCCACAAAAAGGCCTCGTGGCGCAACTGAATACCCGCCCGAACGTGCCGTTCGGTACGGGCGGGGTGCAAAGACGGTTTAAATTATGTTCTTTGTTTACATTTTATACAGTATTTCTTTTGATAGATATTATGTTGGATTGACCGACTCGTTAGAACGAAGGTTAGAAGAACACAACAAAGGAAAAACCAAATCGACAAAGGCTTTCATACCTTGGCAGATTGTTCATGTTGAACAATTTGAAACACTATTGGAAACCAGAAATCGTGAAAAATACTTGAAGTCAGCTGCCGGAAGACGCTGGCGAAAGTTAAATATTTGGCCTCGTGGCGCAACTGAATAGCGCACTTGATTACGGCTCAAGAGGTTACTGGTTTGAATCCAGTCGAGGTCACTATCAAAACTCTTAAATTCATTGGGAATCAATGATTTAAGAGTTTTTAATTTTAAAATTTGTACGATTTATGTACGGCAGAAAATTTTTAGCCTAATTCCATAAAACAACAAAGAGGGTATAAGCCCTCGTTTGTTTGTTCAATTTTATACAGACGTGTCCGTTACTTGTACGAAGATACAAAATTTTGTTTTCTAAATCTTTTGACGGTAAATCGAATGAGCTTTTAAACGAAATAAAAAAATCACTTAAAGTAAATACTGCGAGATGTTTTCTTTTCACATAGACTTGTTGGGAAGAAATATTACCACCACACACATTAATTTTTCCGTTCCTTCACTTCCATTATATCGAAAATCAAAAAAGAGGAGCTTTTCTATAACAACATAGTTAACCCAAAACGTTTTTAGTCACAAACCAACGCCAGCCTATAATTGCCAACTGTAATTTTGTAGCTTTCGCCAAGTCCAGCTGCTGTTTGGAATAGCTTGGCAGGACTACTTTATTGACTTTAGCCAAAAGCTTAAAAATTCCTTTTTTCATCTTATAAAAATAGTAAATATAAGTCTAATGAAACTACTTGATTCTCTTCAACAAAGTGTTAAAATAATGATTTCTTAATCTTAAAAGTCTTCCAAACGTTACAAGATGCTTATTTTTACTGAAAATTACCCCTGATGAAATATATTTTTACACTAATTATCATTCTGTTTATAGGATTTTCGGCGTTTTCACAAATTGTAATTAATGAGCTGGATTGTGACACGCCCGGTGTTGACGATAAAGAATTTGTAGAACTACTGTCTGAAACACCCTATTTCCCGCTTGACGGCTATGTGCTGGTTTTCTTTAACGGGTCACTTGCCGGCGGAAATAAAAGTTATTTTACCATTGATCTGGATGGCTATGTTACCGATATCAATGGATTATTGCTTATTGGCAGCAATACCGTTACACCAACACCACAACTGCTTATCCCTGCAAATGTCATTCAAAACGGGGTCGATGCCGTAGCCATTTACCAGGCCGATGATTTAGATTTTGAAGAGCCAACCGTTGCTTATGTTGATGATACACTGATAGATGTATTACTTTACAGGACAACGCAAAATGACGGTCAGGGTTTACTTGAAATTTTCTCGGCTTTTAATCCTGATATTGCAATTATTACTGAAGGTCCCAATAATAACACCAATTCCATACAGCGTTTTGTGGATGAATTGGGAGTTGTTACTTACACGGCAACAGTGCCAACACCAAGACAGTTAAACGACGGTAGCGGTATCATTCAAAACGGTATTTTGATAAATATACCCCAAACCCAGTATGATGAAGGCGATGTTTTTGATATTACACTTACTTCCGAACAGCCCGCAACCGAAGATGTGGTTTTAACTTTAAACTTAAATAACGGCACTTTTAATGAATCTGATTATACAGGTACTACAACACTAACACTACTAAACGGTCAAAGTTCCGTAAGTACTACAATTACATTAATAGATGACGATATTGATGAAGGTGACGAGGTTATGAAAGTTTCCATTTCGGGCTTCGGGCCAACCTATCTGGCTGTAAATAACAATCTTCAAATACGGATTGTCGATAACGATTTTACCGTTGCACCCTTTGGCACACCTATCAATCCAACGTATGGTGTAGTTCAAAGCACACAACCTGAAGGCTATTATGACAGTCTGGACGGTTTGGCAGATGTTGAATTGCGTCAAGCCATACAAGACATCATTGCCGAAGAAGGCGTTGTAAGAGCGCAAACTTATGCCGAAGTTGTCGAGATATTAAAGCAAGCCGATCAAAACCCCGAAAACAGCAATCAGGTATGGTGCGTGTATCTTGAAATAGGACGCGCAAAACTCGATTACCAAACCACGGCAAGCAGTGTTGGCAAATGGAACAAAGAACACGTTTTTCCGCGTTCGCGAGGCGGATTTAACAGTATAGCAGCCGATGAAGAAATCAACGGTATTGATGTATTCTGGAACACAAACGCCGATTCACTGCGCCACGGAAACTCTGACGTTCACGCTTTAAGAGCCGTTGACGGTCCCGAAAACAGCTCAAGAGGCAATCAATTTTACGGCCAGTATAACGGACCTTCAGGAACTTTGGGCGGTTTTAAAGGAGACGTTGCCCGAAGTATTTTTTATATGGCTGTACGTTATAATGCTTTGGAAGTCGTTGATGGCTATCCGGAAGGCATCGCCGGGCAATTTGGCGATTTGCAAACCTTGTTAAACTGGCACAGAAATGACCCGCCGGACGATTTTGAAATGAACAGAAACAATATTGTTTATCAATGGCAATACAACAGAAACCCATTCATTGACCAACCCGATATGGTCGAATACATTTGGGGGAATATGATTGGACAAGTATGGCAGCAAGAGCTCAGCACAGATGAAGCAACTTTATTGAATCTTTCTGTTTACCCAAATCCCGCAACCAACAGACTCTATTTTAAAGGAGTTCAAAACACCACAGATATACACATACTTTCTATTGATGGCAGGCAGTTACTGAACCATACAATAACCGGCGATACTCATATCGATTTAAACCTGACTTCAGGATTGTACATTTTAAATATATCGTCGCACAATCAAACAATCAGTAAAAAAATTATTGTGAAGTAATTTTACTTCATTCATACTCCAAATTAAAAAAGCACCTCTTTCGAGGTGCTTTTTTACTAACTAACTAACCAACCAATGTAATATTAACATCTCTAAAAAGGTTAACTACTCCTTTTTTTTGTAATGTAGAGCATAATTATTTACGATTTGTTATATTCAAACTTCGTGCCAAAAATAATTTTGGATATTAAAATATTATTTGATATGTTTGTGATATTATTTTAATATCATTATGAATTTTAAATCTAACAACCTCTTAAATCTCAACTTATGAAAAAAGAAAAAATCATCGTTCCTGCAAACGGCTACATCATGCTGTTTGTATTTTTAATCCTTACCATTGGCGGCACTGCGGCTATTATCGCTACTGAAAATGCCATATATACAATAGCCCTAATCATTGGCTTTATTATGACTTTTGGCTTTATTATGGTACAGCCCAACGGCTCAAGAGTATTGCTGTTATTTGGCGAATATGTAGGAACAGTCAAAAAGAATGGTTTTTACTGGGTAAATCCGTTTTACACAAAAAAGAAAATATCATTAAGAGCTCGCAATTTTGACAGCGAACGATTAAAAGTAAACGACAAACTTGGAAACCCTGTTATGATAAGCACCATACTGGTATGGAAAGTTGACGACACTTACAAAGCTGCATTTGATGTTGATATCTATGAAAATTTTGTAAAAGTACAAACCGATGCCGCAGTAAGAAAACTGGCAAGCATGTATCCTTATGATAATTTTGCCGATGAAGGCCACGATGAAGATATCACATTACGTTCAAGCGTTAACGAAGTAAGCGAAGCCTTAGAAAAAGAACTTGAAGAACGTTTATCTATTGCCGGTATTCACGTGCTGGAAGCTCGCATAGGTTATCTTGCGTATGCACAGGAAATCGCAAATGCCATGTTAAAACGTCAGCAGGCAACCGCTATAGTAGCCGCAAGGCATAAAATTGTTGAAGGTGCCGTAAGCATGGTTGAAATGGCATTACACGAACTGAGCAAAAAGAATATCGTAGAACTGGACGACGAGCGAAAAGCTGCTATGGTAAGCAACCTTATGGTAGTACTTTGCGGTGATAAAGACGCGTCACCGGTTATTAATACAGGAACATTAAATCATTAATACCCATGAAGGAATATAAAGTTGTTACACCAAAATTAGGATTCTCCAAAAGAAACCAAAACCTTGAAGATTTGCTTAACTCACATGCTCGTGAAGGATGGATATTCAACTCTATCAACCAGGCACAAACTTTAGTCATATTTGAAAGAAACAAAAACAGATAATGAACGGCAGACCCAAAATAAAAGTTCCTTTTGAACCTGTTGATATTATTACAGAAGCAATATCTGTAAGTTTACTGCTGCTGCTAATTGTCTTCACGTTTACAGAATACAACGGTTTGCCCGAAATTATCCCGACGCACTTTAATGCTCAAGGCATTGCCGACGGATTTAGCGGCAAGTCAATGATTTGGGGACTTCCCGTTGTGGGAATCGTAATGTATGCCGGACTTTTTATTTTGAATAAATTTCCGCACATACACAATTATATGGTAAATATTACCGAAGAAAACGCTTTTAAAAATTACCGTTTCAGCACAAGAATCGTTAGAGGCGCAAATCTTTTTACAGCAGCTTTGTTTGCCTATATCCAATACACGATTATCACATCGGCAAAAGGTGGCAGCGTTACAATTGGCTCATGGTTTTTACCGGTTATCATCATAACAAGTGTCTTACTGCCTGTTTTTATTATTATTTATCAGAAAAAACTCAATAAAACATAAAATATGTCCGCCAAAAAAGCATTTGCATTACGCATCAATGAAGATATACTTAAAGCTGTTGAAAAATGGGCTTCAGACGAGTTTAGAAGCACCAACGGACAAATAGAGTGGATGCTTATGCAATGTCTTAAAGAACATAAACGGCAACCAAAAAAAGCTGACGAAAGTGACTCCGAGTGAGTCACTTTTTTATTTGAATTATTTTAGCACACCTCTTATTAAACAATTTCAAAAAAAATGTAAGATATTTGCGCATTTAAAAATCGTATTCCAAATGAAAAAAATATTGCTTTTATTCAGCATTATACTTGTAGTTTCCTGCGCTAAAGACGACACCAATTTTACATTAAAAGGCAACATCAAAGGTCTTAAAAAAGGAACTGTTTATTTACAGAAAATGAAGGATTCTAACTTTGTTACACTTGATTCTAAAACAATAAGCGGCAATTCTGAATTTGAATTGACTGCCAATCTGGAATCGCCCGAACTTTTATACTTAAAACTTGAACGAAACGACGGCGCACGGGGACACCTTTCGTTTTTTGCCGATAAAGGCATCATGAAGCTCAATACATCTTTAAAGAATTTTTATGTTGATGCCAAAGTTACGGGTTCAAAACAACAAGAAATTTTGGAAGAATATCAGGCAATGATGAAAAAATTCAGCAGCCGGAATGTTGATTTGATTAAAGAAAATATGGAAGCCGAAATTAAAAAGGATACTGCAAAAATGACCGAAAGCTTTGAAAATTATGATAACCTTATAAAGCGAAAGTATATTTATACCGTTAATTTTGCTGTGAATAATAAAGATAGTGAAGTGGCACCTTATGTTGCCCTTACCGAAATACCCGATGCAAATGTTAAGTTTCTGGATACCATTTATAAGTCATTAACACCAAAAGTACAAGAATCGAGATATGGCAAAGAGCTTAAATTTCTGATTGACAAACGTAAGAAAGAGAAATAATACTTCCTTAAATATTTTAAAAAAATCCGAACAAACTCGGTTTTTAAATTTTATCCATTTTTACCTAATACAACTTCGGCAACTGAAAATCACGAATAATTTGAAGAATTGTTCGTGCTGACCATATTCATAACCCAAAAGTAGAAGTCACTTTAAATTCTTGACTTTATCTAATAAAAAGACTAACTTCGTTCCTACCTGTCGGCAGACAGGTAACTATCGCTAAATGCAATTAAAACTGGCTTTTAGCTTAACGTTAGCAGACAGTTTGTGAAAACCAAAAAGATCCAAATTATTAATGGAAAATTTCGAAAAATTATTAGAGATTTTTAAGGAAAAATGTGACTCAAATGTCTTTGAACCACTAATATCAGAACAGCCATTAGAATTCTTTAAAAAAATAGTCAATAGAATTCAGAACAATTATGTAAATGAAAATGAAATAAGTTACAGAGAAAATACTAATTTATTAATTATCCTTTTTCAACAATATCCAACATCAAATGAAAATGTTGAAATATTTTTAGCAGATTCATTAATAAAAAACTTTCGAACACTAATAAATCAAATCTTTAATAGCAACATAGAAAGAAGTGACTTTATAGAATCACCGTTAGCTAAAAATTTAATAATTTTCATAGACATATTTTTACATAATCCATACTTTTCAGAAATTATTGATGATTTTGAAAAAGAAAATTTTTTAAATGATTTAGTAAGTTTAACAAAAATAAAATACAATCCTAAGAAAGATTTTGACATTCAACTATCAATTCAATATTCAGTTTCTGTTTTTTTCTATTTTCCAGAAAGTATGATTCAAAAAAATAAGATATTTTATAAAAATCACTTTGATAAAAGTGTAGTTTCTGAATTTGAAGAATTAGAAATTGAATAAATAAAACCGTCTGCTAACAGCGGTAACCGTTAAACGAAACCAAAAAAATCTCACTATTAAAATATCGGTTTAATAGTCAAAAATAGTTGAGTTTATTTTATGAGTTCGTGTTTGCGTTAGGGATTACTCAGCTTTTCTATTTTTATTAATTCGACTTCGTGAATGCTGTGCATTTGAAGTGGAAATCCTTTTTTAAAGCTTTTCCGCTTTAAAAAAGATTGTAACGGAAAGCCCGACGCTACGCAGTCTTAGCGAAGTAGCGTAACCTGCCGGCAGGCAGGCGCCCAAAATAAAATTCTGAAAATCATAAAACAAAAAAAACACCAATCAATTAAGATTAGTGTTTTTACTTAGAGCCGATGG
>CAYVUB010000007.1:0-101073 GCA_964454675.1 uncultured Flavobacteriaceae bacterium
CCAAAAGAACATTTCCGGGCAAAAGCCCCGCCCGGCGCATAGCCGCGAAACGTTAAACGAAACAAAAAATACCACCAAAAAAAATTCTTTTTATATAACTACAAAATAAAATCTAAATAATTGTCTTTATCAATAACTGAAAACGAAGCTTCAGGATAAGCAGCAGCAAACTGCGTTGGGATTTTTACTTTCTCATTTTTCCATTTGTACTCATAGGCATTAAGCTGTCCGTTGTCTTCTTCTATACGATCTATTTCTTGTTGGGTATGCGTTCTCCAGAAATAGCTATCCACATTCATTTTGGTATAATGACATTTTTTAGTTCTTTCAGAATTGAGGTAATTTTCCCAAAGTTTACCAACATCTTCGCGTAAGCTTAACGGATTGAAATTACTTATTAAAGCATTGCGAATGCCATTATCTACAAAATACCATTTTTTCATTTTGGTTATTTCGTTATCTCTGTTTCGGCTAAAACCTTTCACGTCATACACGATAAATACTTTTTTGAACAAATCAAGGTATTTTTCGACGGTGTTTTTGCTGATTTGCAATTCTTTACCGAGAGATTCAAGCGACAATTCGCTTCCCGTCCTGAACGCTAATTTTTGGAGCAGCGCCAAAATCGTGTCCCGTTTTCTGATACCTTCAAACGTGAGAATGTCTTTAAGCAGGTAGGAATGCACCAATTCTTTGAGGTAATCAGCTTTTTGCTGTGTGTTTTCAAGATGCATCAATTCAGGATAACTTCCAAAAATCAATCGCTCCTCAAGGTTTCCTCTGGTTTCAATTATGTTTTCGGTCGTTGAAAATTCCATTTGAGAAATTGGGAAAAGTTGAAAAGAAAACATTCTACCAACAAGTGGTTCGCCAATTTGGTTATTCAATTCAAAAGCAGACGAACCCGAAGCAATAATTTTCAATCCTTCAATGGTGTCAATCATCAGTTTCATCTTTTTACCAATATCAGGAATTTCTTGCGCTTCGTCAATAATAAGAAAGCGGCAATCCCCAAGTAGTCTTTTATAATTGGCGGTACTTCTCACTTCCAAAAGATTATGGGTTTCTATGTCATCTCCGTTAAGAAAAATCACTTTTTCATTAGCTTTGGCTTCTATTTTTTTGAGCAGTTCGGTCTTTCCAACCCTTCTTGCACCAAGCAAGAGCATGGCTTTATTAGCCTTCATTTGGTTAAGAATTAGCGTTTCTGTTATTCTTTGTAGTTCCATTCTATTATATTCTGAAAACACAAATATACAAATTTCCGTCAATAAAATGACGGTAATATATTAATTTCCGTCAATAAAATGACGGTATTATTATAAATTGCGTCAAAATAATCAATTTAAATGACTATTATTGGTTTACTTAAAAATTTTGTAGAAATGCAAAAAGCACCGTCAAAAACAGTGCTTTTTTTATATGTTACGTTAGCTATGCTAAACCTGAGATTAGCTTCGCTGAACCTAAAGGTTTCCCACATTCGTGGGAATTCTGTATTAAATCTCTCTGTTACTATCCCACGCTTCCAGATAATCCTTAACCGCTTTCAAAAATTGTCCGCCCAAAGCGCCGTTTACCACTCTGTGGTCATACGAATGCGACAGGAACATCTTGTAGCGGATGCCTATAAAATCGCCTTCCGGGGTTTCCACAACTGCCGGTACTTTACGTATCGCACCAAGTGCCAAAATAGCCACTTGCGGCTGGTTGATGATAGGCGTTCCCATAATGCTGCCAAAGGTTCCTACATTGGTTACAGTATATGTACCACCTTGAATATCGTCCGGTTTTAGTTGGTTTAACCGTGCACGGTTTGCCAAATCGTTCACTTTTTTGGTCATTCCCACTAAATTCAATTGGTCGGCATCTTTAATCACCGGAACTATCAAATTACCATCGGGCAAGGCTGCCGCCATACCAAGGTTAATGTGTTTTCGTTTGATAATGGTATCGCCTTGTACCGAGATGTTAATCATCGGGTAATCTTTTATGGCTTTGGCAACGGCTTCCATAAAGATAGGCGTAAATGTCAAACCTTCGCCTTCACGTTTTTGGAACGCGTCTTTTACTTTATTGCGCCAGTTCCATATTTTGGTCACATCGGCTTCAATAAAACTTTGAACGTGCGCCGACGTTTGCACAGATTCTACCATGTGATGCGCTATCAATTTGCCCATACGCGACATTTCGATAATTTCGTCATCACCCGAAGCTATGCTTGCAGCTGCTTTAGGTTTTTCAGCATTTACAGGCTGTTCAGTGGTTTTTGGTGCTTCTTGAACAGGTGCCGCTTCTACTGGTTTTGGTGTTTCCTGTGCCGGTTGAGACTTTCTGTTGTCTATATAATCTAAAATATCGTTTTTGGTCACACGACCGTTTTTTCCTGTTCCGGAAATGGCATCCAGCTCCGATTGCGAAATACCTTCTTGTTTGGCTATATTTCTTACTAATGGCGAATAAAATCTGTCACCGGAAGACACTACGGCGGTTGCGATTTTTGCGGCTTCGACTGTTTGCGCTACCTGCGCAACGGCTGCGGTTTCTGTTACCGCCACTTTAGCCGGTTCGGCAGTTGGTGTTGCAGCAACATTTGCATCGGTTTCAATAACGGCAATGGTTTGCCCAACCTGAACCACATCGTCCACATTAAACAATTTTTCAACCAATATGCCTTGCACTTCGCTTGGCACTTCGCTATCTACTTTATCGGTAGCTATTTCCAGCACAGCTTCATCGGCTTCAATAGTATCACCTACATTTTTTAACCAGTTTGTGATGGTTGCTTCTGCGACGCTTTCACCCATTTTAGGGAGTTTCAATTCAAATTTTGCCATATTTTTAATGTAATGCTGAATTTTATGTTTGCTTTTGCAAAATTAATGAAAAATGCCATATATCGTTAACTATTCATCTATAATTTAAAAACTTCGCCTCTGCTTTTTGAGTTGTTGCTGCCAATAATATAAGCGGAATTTTTAGGTAAAATTTTGAAGGTTATACCGTTAATTTGCGACCATTTTAACATCTTTTCAATAATCTCTTTAAAAGTTATATCATTCTGATTGAAAATCACTTGCCGGTTGGGTTGCAACAGCATTGACTCTGAATATAACACAACAGGGTTTTGCAGTTTGCTTTTTAAATTATCATCCATATTTTGAGAAACCAAAATATATGATTGTACATTAACCGCTATTTGTTTCGGTTGTAAATTTAAAACCGTCAAGGCTTTTATTCCCAAACGGAACACAGCATCCAGCACAATATTGATTTTAAAATGTTTCCTGAAAAAAATGTGCATCGACTCATTAAAACGCTTGGCATAAACGCTATCTTTCAGTGTGCTTTCGCCTTTATAATGGATAACGGTTGTTGTGGGATTGTAATAGTTATGGTAACCGGCTTTTAAAATTCTGTATGAAAAATCCATATCTTCGCCATACATAAAGAAATCTTCGTCAAAACCGTTTATTTCATTGTAAACCTGCCGTTTAAGCAACATAAATGCCCCGACCAAAATATCGGCTTTTCCTGTTTGGTTTTCATCCAGATGCAAAGCATAATATGGTTTTGTATTTCCTAAAATCTTTTTTATTGCTACCCAAGGCGTCGGGATATTACGCTTACTTTCGGGTAAAAACTGCCCTGTACCATCAATCAGCTTACAGCCTACAATTCCTAATTTTGATGTGTTATCAGCAAAGTCGAGTAATTTAGTAAACGTATCTTCGGCAACAACGGTATCAGGATTCAAAATGCATACATACTCGCCTTTTGCTTTGGCTACGCCTATATTATTTCCTTTGGAAAAACCATAATTCACCGAGTTTTCAATAAGAATAACTTTTGGAAAAAGTGCCTTGACCATCCCACAACTGTCATCTGACGACAGATTATCGACAACAATAATTTCGGCGTCTATATGCTGAATAGCCGCTTCAACACTTTTAAGGCATAATTCGAGAAAGTGCCTGACATTATAATTTAATATGATTACCGAAAGTTTCAAAATAGGGCTCAGGATTTTAAGGAACCTTCAAAAGGGATTCTGTTAAGGATGCTTCTGCCGAGAGTGACTTCGTCTGCATATTCAAGCTCATTTCCTACCGAAATTCCTCTGGCAATGGTAGAAACCACTATACCGGCATCTTTTATCTGCTTGTAAATATAAAAATTGGTCGTATCGCCTTCCATCGTCGGGCTGAGTGCAAAAATAAGCTCGGTAATGTGCCCTAATGCGATTTTATCTACCAAACTTTGAATGTTCAAATCGTTAGGCCCAATGCCATCCATAGGCGAAATTTTTCCGTTGAGCACATGGTACAACCCTTTGTATGAGCTTGTGTTTTCAATGGCCATCACATCACGAATATCTTCGACCACACAAATAATGGTATCTGTCCGGCGCGGATTTGCACAAATATCGCATACATCGGTATCGCTGATGTTATGGCAGTTTTTGCAAAATTTTATATCGTTACGCATGGCTTGTAATGCCGTAGCCAACTGGCTTGTTTGCTCTTGCGGCTGGCGCAATAAATGTAATGCTAAACGCAATGCGGTTCGTTTACCAATGCCGGGAAGCCGGGAAATTTCGTCAACAGCTTGCTCTAAAATTTTGCTTGGGTAGTTCATATCGTCAAAAATAGTATTTTTGAACGAAATAAATTACCGTTTATGAATACAACCATCATCCTTATTTTTGTAGCTGTTTACTTTTTGGGACTGTTAGTCATTGCCCGGATTGCGAGCAAAAATTCAGACAACCAATCCTTTTTTATAGGAAACCGAAAAAGCAAATGGTGGCTGGTTGCTTTTGGGATGATTGGCACGAGCTTGAGCGGCGTGACATTCATTTCGGTTCCGGGAACGGTAGGAAAACTTACCGGAACAGACTACATCTATGGCGGATTTGAATACTATATGATGGTTATAGGTTTTTTCCTCGGGTATTTTATCGTGGCGTTTGTATTGCTTCCGCTGTATTATAAAATGAACCTTACGTCTATTTATACGTATCTGGGAAAACGGTTTAATGTGGAAGCACATAAAACAGGCTCAATATTTTTTATCATTTCGCGAGGTATCGGTTCTACCGCAAGATTATTTTTGGTTATCAATGTGTTGCAGATTTTTCTGCTCGACCAGATGCATGTGCCGTTCTGGCTTACCACGGTTATTATTCTGCTTATGATTGTACTTTACACTTATGAAGGCGGCGTAAAAACTATCGTCATTACCGATACATTACAAACTACTTTTATGCTCCTTAGCCTGGCTGTGTGTATCATATATGTACTGTCACAACTCGATGTATCGTTTGGCGAAGCATACGCAATTTTAGGCGAACAGAACTATACGCACTTGTTTAATATGGATTACAACTCCAAAACCTATTTCCTGAAAGCACTCTTTGGCGGTATGTTTATTACGGTAGCAATGACCGGGCTTGACCAGGAAATGATGCAGAAAAACATCAGTGTAAAAAATTTGTATGACTCAAAAAAGAACATGATTACGTTTGCCGGCACCTTGTTATTTGTAAACTTTGCGTTCTTGTTTTTGGGCGGAATTTTATATCTGTATGCACAGCAATTAGGCGGATTTTATACCGACAACGGTTTTGTAATGGCGCAAGGTCAAGCCAGTATTATGGGCGATGATATATTCCCGGCACTATCGTTACTGGGATATTTCCCGTTGTTTATTGCCGTTATTTTTATCATTGGGTTAATTTCGGCGTTATTCCCATCGGCCGATGGTGCTTTGACGGCTGTTACAAGTTCGTTTTGTGTAGATTTACTGAAACTTAACGACAACGACAAACTTACAGAAGCCCAAAAGAAAAAAACACGTATTGGTGTGCATCTGGCATTTACGGTTGTGTTTTTCCTGCTTATTCTGTTGTTTAAATGGATTAACGACAAATCTATTGTGTATCTCATTATGGAAGTTGCGGGTTACACTTACGGACCATTGCTTGGATTATTTGCTTTCGGGATTTTGACCAAACGAACGATTTCTATAAAATACACCATAGTGTCCATAGCTCTGATTGCGCCGGCATTGACCTATTTTATCAACTATTGGGTAACCAATAATACCGATTACAGAATTGGCGTAGAACTGATAGTCATCAACGGATTGCTGACGTTTTTAGGATTGTGGTTAGTGAGCAAGCAATCGAAAGTCATAAAGACGTAAAGTCAAATGTCCGCTATGTGTATTTTGTTTCAAGTTTCAAGTTTGAGTTGAATATTCATTAAGACTTTGGACTTTATGACTATTTTCAATACTGATTGGTTCCTAAAAGCACCAGCGTACAAGCCACTTCAAAATCAATGGCATTTTGTTTCAGCAAATTGTAAAATTCAGGGTTTTCCGTACCGGGATTAAAAATAATGCGTTTGGGCTGCAATCCTATCAAATAGTCATAATAAGGCATCTGATTTTTTGGATTAAGATACAATGTAACAGTATCTATATCTTTATAATGCAACAATTCTGTATCAATAACAACACCGGCAACCACGCCTTTTTTTAATCCGAAGGCAACCACTTCATGACCGTTATTTACCAATCTGTGAACGGCTATATTAGCATAACGTTCAGGATTGAGACTTGCTCCAAAAACTAAAGTTTTATTGCTCATTATCATTTATTTATATGTTAAACTTCGACATTTTAAAGAAATATTCCAATATAGATTTTAGTTAAAATGTTGTTAAGTAAATTAAAAACAGCGTAACACTTTTCAAAAGTAAGCGTCTATTTATAAATAATCAATCAAAAACGAACAAACCAAAATGAAACACGTACTTTTTTTATGTGTGTTAATGCTAACTACATTAACCAGTACCAAAACCTCAGCAAATACCGAGCCTAAAGACGGCTCTGTTTCAGGAACTGTTATTGACGCAAGTCTTAACCAACCGTTGCCTTATGTTAATATCGTTATCAAAAATACTGCCAACGACATTATAACCGGCGGTATCACGTCCAATGACGGTACATTCAAAATCAATAAAATTCCGGAAGGAAAAATACAAATCGTAATTCAATACATTGGTTATAAAACCATCACAAAAACCATTGAACTTGGAAAATCTTCTTATGACATCGACCTCGGAAACATTTTACTTGAAGAAGATACCACTATGCTTGACGAAGTAACCGTTGTGGCAGATGTTTCGACCATTCAGCAAAAAGTGGACAGAAAAGTTATTACCGTAGGAAAAGATTTAACTACCGCAGGTGCAACGGCTTCTGATATTATGAATAATATTCCGTCTGTAAACGTTGACCAGCAAACCGGAAACATCAGCCTTAGAGGTAACGAAAATGTACGTGTGATGGTTGACGGAAAACTATCAAATGTGCCTGTTGCACAGCTATTAAGGCAAATACCTTCAACCTCTATCAAAAGTATTGAGTTGATTACCAATCCATCGGCAAGATACAATCCCGAAGGTATGAGCGGCATCATCAACATCATTCTTCATAAAAATACCAATATTGGCTTTAACGGAACTGTTAATTTTGGTTTAACCAAAGAAATCAATGCGCGTTTTAACAGTTCAATTGATTTAAATTACCGCAACGGAAAGTTTAATTTCTACGGAAACTACGGCAACAACATTGGATACAGTGATAATTATGGCTCTATTGAACGTGTAGATAGTAATCCTAATACTCAAATTTATAATTTTGACAATAATAATAAGTCTCATTTATACAAATTTGGAGTTGATTTTTATATGAATGACAACAATACCATTTCGGTATTTACCAATCAAAATTCTTATGATGGAAAAGGTAGAGGAAACACACAAATTGTATTTCCAAATGCAGTAACACAAAGTCAATTATTTTTTAATGAATCAGACAATGTATCATCACAATACAATTTAGCCTACAAGCACAAGTTAAAAAAAGAAGGAGAAACTTTAGACTTTGAAGCCGATTTCAGCCGATATAACCAGGACGAAACAGCAAATTTCAGCTCTGTCAATATTCCGTTTCCTCCAAACTATACCGATTTTGTTGATACCAAAAGAAATCAGACCACGTTAAACCTTGACTATGTAAACCCGTTAAGCGAAAAGGCAAAACTTGAATTAGGTTTGGAAGCCCGCTTGTTTGACACCAATATTGACTACAATTCAACAGGATTGTCATTTAATGAAGAAGGCAATATCATCCCGACACCTGCAACAGATTTTGAATACAAACGCAGTATTTATTCGGCGTATGCAACCTACGGCAAAACATTTGAAAAATGGAGTTATCAAATAGGCGCACGTATTGAAAATGCCGTTGATGAAGCAGAAGCCGTGCGTTTATTTGAAACCGAAACCGAAATCATTCCGTTTAAAAACGAGTATTTTCAAGTATATCCATCGGCGTTTTTTACCTACTCGCCCAGCGAAAAAAACTCTTATCAGGCAAGTATAAGCCGTCGCGTGGACAGACCCGGGTTAAGTCAGGTTAACCCGATAAGAGAATGGAGCACACCGCTGGTTTCATCATTTGGAAACACCAATTTAAAGCCACAGTTTACAAACTCAATCGAGTTGAACTACACACGTAAACTTGAAAAAGGCTCAATAACCGGAGGTGTGTTTTACAGAATTATTGAAGACGGCATCAACAGGGCTGTATATGTTGACCGATTGGATCTGGAAAGAACCATATTAACTTTTGATAATTTTGACAATACTACTGCTTACGGCATAGAATTATCAAGCAATTACAGACCTGCTAAATGGTGGAGTTTAAACGCAAGTTTTGATTTGTATTCGCAAATGCAAAGAGGTTTTACTGAAACTTTAGAAACTCCGGCAGGTCAAACACCTTCAATAAATGATATTATTTTATCAGAAATTGAAGTTGATAACGTCGTGTGGAATTTTAGAATGGGAAATAACTTTAATGCCACAAAAAAACTGATGGTATCTGTTTTTGCCATGTATCGTGGCGAGCAGCAAGGCTTGCAGTTTTTGGCAAAACCCATGTATTTTGTAAACACAGGTTTGCGCTATACATTTCTTAATGATGCGGCTACTTTCAGCTTTAATTACAATGATATTTTTAATACGATGAGATTCCGTTTTGACGGCGACAGACCTTTTCCTACTGTGGGCGAATTTAACTGGGAAAGCAACACCTGGAATATTGGATTGTCATACCGTTTTGGCGGCGGAAAATACAGAGCATTGCAGCGTAAATACCGTGATGCCAATGAAACCCAAGGCGGTGGTGGATTTATGTAATATAAACATTCAATAACCTTCATAATAAGTTGATGGTTAGTGTTACGTTTGGTTATTGAATGAGAAAACCCGGGACTGAAAATGTTTCGGGTTTTTGTTATGATTACGTTAAAAATATTAATCTTTGAAATAATAATACCATTTCCACGTCATATTAGGTAGTGATAAGTTTTTTAAGTTAATCAAAGTGTTAGTTTAAGTTGATTAATAACGGGAAAATCCGGGGCATAACTCAATATGTTTCGGATTTTTTTTGATTTTATAACAATGTCCTCATTTAAGACAATCCTCTTCACAACTATCAATGTGTCTTTTACCATTAAGGGGTTAAGGTAATTAAGCCGTTCATTAAGTATTTCTTAATGCAACTTAATATCTTAATGGTTATTATAAAAATTTATTTGTTACCATTTCACAATCACACTTCCCCAAGTAAATCCGCTACCAAAAGCTGCCAAAACCACTGTATCGCCTTCTTTTATTTTGCCTTGTTCCCAAGCTTCGGTTAAAGCAATTGGTATGGATGCTGCCGTGGTATTACCATATTTCATGATATTGTTATACACCTGGTCATCGTTAAGTTTGAATTTCTTTTGAATAAACTGCGAAATTCTCAAATTTGCCTGATGCGGAATCAACATATCAATATCGCTTACTTGCAACTTGTTTTTCACCAAACCTTCCATAATCACTTCGCTAAAACGAACGACTGCATTTTTAAACACAAATTGGCCATTCATATAGGGGAAATAACTTTCATCATTTGGGTCGTTATCGGCAAGAATATCGTTTATCCAACGTTTTCCCATACCTGGTGCAATCAATGACAGTTCTTCTGCGTGTTGCCCTTCAGAATGTAAATGTGTTGATAAAATGCCTTTGGTTGTATCTTCTTCACGAGTTAAAACCGCTGCGCCTGCGCCATCACCAAAAATTACCGACACCGCACGACCACGCGTAGTTTTATCCAAGCCGTGTGAATGTAATTCAGAACCTATAACGAGAATGTTTTTGTACATTCCTGTTTTGATAAATTGATCGGCCACAGAAATCCCATAAACAAACCCCGAACATTGATTGCGAATGTCAATGGCACCAACGGTTTTGATATCCAATGCTTGTTGTACTTGCACTCCCGGGCCAGGAAAATAATAATCCGGACTTAAGGTAGCAAACACAATAAAATCGATGTCATCTTTATCAATTCCCGCACGTTCAATGGCTATTTTTGCAGCTTTCACACCCATTACAGAAGTGGTATCGCCGGAGTTTGGCACTATCCAGCGGCGTTCCTGAATACCTGTACGTTCCTGAATCCACTCATCGTTGGTTTCCATGATTTTTGACAAGTCGTCATTTGTTACTACATTATCCGGAACATAATATCCAAGACCAATAATTTTTGAATTATACATAGACTAATTAATTTTTTTCAATATACATTTTAAAAAGCAAATATTGTCAATTTCTCAGAAACAAGCCGCAAAATTAATCAATATTAACTATTTCACTTTTAATATGACGCAAAAAATGTCAGTTTGTCACTTTGCAAGCCTTGGCATTTTTATTGACATTGCAGAGTGAACGAAAAAATCAGATTTCTGCAAGACAAGTGGAAATAACTTATAAAATTTAACGAATTATGACTAAAGGCACTATTAATGTTTCCGTAGAGAATATTTTTCCATTGATTAAAAAATTCCTCTACAGCGATCACGAGATTTTTTTACGTGAATTGATCAGTAACGCAACCGATGCGACTTTAAAACTCAAACACCTTACCAACATTGGTGAAGCCAAAGTAGAATATGGCAACCCAACCATTGAAGTGAAAATTGATAAAGAAGGTAAAAAGCTTCATATCATTGACCAGGGATTGGGAATGACCGCCGAAGAAGTTGAAAAATACATCAACCAGGTGGCGTTTTCGGGTGCTGAAGAATTTTTGGATAAGTACAAGGATTCAGCCAAAGATTCCGGTATTATCGGTCATTTCGGACTCGGTTTTTACTCGGCATTTATGGTGGCTGAAAAGGTAGAGATCATCACCAAATCTTACCAAGATGCGCCGGCGGCACACTGGATTTGCGATGGCAGCCCGGAGTTTACGATAGAACCTCACGGCAAAACCGAACGCGGCACGGAAATCATCCTGCACATTGCCGAAGATTCTACCGAGTTTCTTGAAGATGCCCGCATCAAAACCTTGTTGTTGAAATATAACAAGTTTATGCCTGTCCCAATCAAGTTTGGGACCAAAGAAGAAACCTTGCCATTACCCGAAGGCGCAGACAAAGATGCAAAACCCGAATCCGTTACAGTTGACAACATTATCAACAACCCGAATCCGGCGTGGATCAAACAACCTGTCGATTTGAAAGATGAAGACTATAAAGATTTCTACCGTGAGCTGTACCCAATGCAGTTTGAAGAACCGTTGTTCAACATTCATTTGAATGTGGATTATCCTTTCAATCTGACGGGGATTTTGTATTTCCCGAAAATGACCCAGGATTTGAACATTCAAAAAGATAAAATTCAACTCTATCAAAATCAGGTATATGTCACAGATAATGTAGAGGGCATTGTACCTGAATTTTTAACGATGCTTCGTGGTGTGATTGATTCGCCGGATATTCCGTTGAATGTATCACGCTCGTATTTGCAAGCTGACGGTGCCGTGAAAAAGATTTCCTCTTACATCACACGTAAAGTGGCTGATAAATTGAAATCACTGTTTAGCGAACAACGTGAAGATTTTGAAACGAAATGGAACGATATCAAAATTGTGATAGAATACGGTATGCTGAGCGAAGACAAATTCTTTGAAAAAGCAGAAGCATTCGCATTGTATCCGTCAGTTGATGGTAAATATTACACATACGAGGAATTATTTAACCGCATCAAAGCCAATCAAACGGACAAAGACGGTAAGCTGGTAATCCTTTACGCATCCAACCAGGAAGCGCAGCACAGTTATATTGAAGCGGCAAAAACGAAAGGTTATGAAGTATTGTTGCTGGATTCACCTATTGTAAGCCATTTGATGCAAAAACTGGAATCTACCAAAGAAAACATTTCGTTTGCGCGTGTGGATGCAGATTCTGTGGATAATTTAATCAAGAAAGACGAAACCAAAATTTCGAAGTTAACGGACGAGCAAAAAACGGAATTGGAAACTGTTTTGAAAGACGCCATTCCATCAGAAAAATTTATGGTGCAACTGGAAGCGTTGGATAGTGATGCCGCACCGTTTATGATTACACAGCCGGAATTTATGCGACGTATGAAAGAAATGCAAGCCACCGGTGGCGGTATGTTTGGATTTGGCAATATGCCCGAAATGTACAATTTGGTAGTGAATACCAATTCAGATTTGGCAAATGATATTCTGAACACCAAAACCAAAGCCAAACAAGAACGCTTGATCAATCAAAGTTTGGATTTGGCACGCTTATCTCAAGGATTGCTGAAAGGTAAAGAACTGAGCGATTTTATAAAACGTTCGTATGATATGATTAAATAAGAATCAAGAGCCAAGAAACAAGACGAAACCACTTTGTGAAAACGAGGTGGTTTTTTTGTTGGTTAATTTTTATAGGTTTAAAATTGTTATTTATATATTTTATTGGGAAAAACCGCTAACTTCGTTTTTTTACTCTAAAAGCAATTAAAACCGGCTTTTAGGTTAATGTTAACTGCAAACGTATGAAGAAAATGCACATAATCTTGTTTCTTTTTTTATTGTCGTTTCTGTCTGCGTTTTCTCAAACGAAAAAAATAGAAGGAGATACTGCTTATTGGTTTAAAGGAAATATTGAATTTCAAAAAACTTTAGAATTAAAGGATTTTGAAAAATCTTCCGATGAATTTAATTTTAGATTTCGGAATCACGGACAAATAATTGAAATTTCAAAAAACAATTCAGCATATAATGGAACTATAACAAATTACATTTATCATACTAAAAAAGCAAAAACAAATAGAACCGAAACTTTATCAAATAAAGTTGTTTTGTCATCAAAACAAGCTGAAAGCATCTATAATATTGTTCAAAACTCTAAAATTTTAGATTTGCCAACAGATGAAAGTATAGAAAACTGGAAACAGGGATTTGACGGAATAACTTATATCATTGAACATTCTGATAAAAATAACTATTGGTTCAAAAACTATTGGACACCAACTGCACAAGATTCAATTCCGGAAGCATTAATTGTTTTAGATTTAGTAAAGAATCTGTCCGACATACTAAATTTACAAGAAACATACTCATCATTTAAAAACACTTTACCAAAGAAAGGTTGTTATAATTCAGAAGGATTAGCAACTATGTGTTATGTGCCAAATTCTTTAGACTTAGGATATAGTGGAGCTACAAAATTGCCCTTAGGATTTTACGCTTCTTATAGTGCATCTTATATAGGTAAAACAAAAATTAATTCAGGTGTTGCTTTACAATACAACTTTGACAACAACGGATTTTATCATTTGAATCTCCAAACATCAAAATGGAATATATTCTACAAAAAATCAAATATTTCCGATTTTATAGTATATAACTATCAGAACAGGAAACTCAATATTGATGACACAAAAAATAAATTTCAAAATCATCAAATCAAGTATGGTTTAAATCTCAAAAACAATATTGGTATCGGAGTTGGCTTAGATTATTTATCAGGTAATTACGAAAAAACAGGAGGACACATTTACACTCACAAATGGTTTTCAAAACCAAATATTAGTACCGTAATAGCTTCTTCTATATTTGACAATCAAATAAATTACAAAGCAGAAATATTGAAATCATTTAACCTAAATCATAAATTACCAATACAGGGAGTTTTTTTAGGATTAGCTTATGAAGACTTTATAGATTATAAAGATTTGTATTTTAAGGTTCAAATATTCTTTTAAAAGAACGCTACCACACCCCGGAAATTTCGGGATGTATCTGTGGTTTTAAAAGCAAGCCAAGATTTAACGTTTAATTAAATTCAGTAATTTTCCCTAATCAAAAAAATATTGGGATAATTCAAATCCATCATACGATGATTTAAGTAAAGCCTATTATAAATCTTGGAGTATAACAAGTAACACATCTAACAAAGTAAATTCAATTACCAAAGAATGGGAGAGAATTTTTGATGTAAATCTTGACTTCACTTTTTATAATACAAAAAAACAAGAATGGAAAACAATAAATAATACTGTGCGTTTTGTCTTTGGACAAAATGATAAAATAATTGAAGTTTACGGAATAAATTAAAGAATGTGTGGAATAGATTGGTCATTTTTTGACAAAGATTTTTTTAAGAATTTTTTTAGTGCACTAATCGGAACGGGAACTGCACTATTGATTTTTTATATGACATTGAGGTCTGATAAGAAAAAATCAAAAGAAGAAGAGGAACAACAAAACCAAAGAAGACTTAATTATCTCTCAAATATTATTACTGCAACGAAAAATCAAGCCGAATCATTTGTTAAAAATTTAGAAAAAAGTATTCTTACGTTTAAAAAACTAACAAAAAAGGTATATTAAATAATCACAAAATACACTTAAAAGTGTATTTTTGCTTGCAAACAAATAATAAAGTGAATATATTTGCTCTTGAAATATGGGATGATGAAGGTGCTAAATGTACTTTTTATACTGTAAAATATGATGATGATGATACAAATGAAACTGATTTATTCTTTGAAAAATATGATGCAATGGCAGAATACAAAGAAGTAAATCAGGAATTATTATCTTTTATTTTATTAGCAATAGGAAATGATCACGGAGCAATTGACGAATTATTTAATCGGGCAGAAAATGAAGTTAAAGGATTACCTGTACAGGGTAAAGTTACGGTTGATGAAATAACATATCATTACCCTGATTTTCCTTTAAGAATATATGCTTTAAAAATAACAAACAATATAGTTATTCTTTTCAACGGAGGTATCAAAGATGGTTCAACAAATCAAACCAGTTCATTACATTTAGAATGGAGAGCAGCTTGTGAATTCGCAAAACGGATTGACGAAGCTATTCGTGATGGTTCGATTATTGTAGATGAAAAAAACAGAAAACTTACTAATTATGATGGTTCTGACGAAATCATCCTCTAAACCTAAATATAATAATTATGAGAAGCAAGGTAGCACAAAGGATTTTAGCCGAAACACCCGAAGAAACAAAAATCTTCGCAAGGCTGTATGCTGATATAGTGGTACGCTTAAATCAGCTTTTGAAAGAAAAAGGACTTAGCCAGAAAGACTTAGCCGATAAATTGGAAAAAAGACCTTCGGAAATTAATAAATGGTTGATAGGTGAACATAATTTCACATTACGTTCTCTTGCTAAACTAGAAGCTGAACTCGGAGAAACAATCATCAATGTTCCTCAAAGAAAGACTATATCTTCATCAGAAAGTGATAAGAAATATGTTACAGTATATAGAAACTCACATATAAGCACAACTGATGTAGAGTACACAAATGTTTGGAAAAATTCTAACACTAAATCAAAAGGGCATCTAGCAAATGTCAGCTAATATGTTAAAACCAGAAAAAATAGAAATTGTAGATTTCAAAATCATTAAAGGACAAATAAACAGTCCTTTTGATTTTGAGATTGAAAAGGCTGAAGGTCATACATTTAATGTTGATTTTGAACTAGGGTTTAATTTGGACGATAAATTAATAAAAGCTAGTTTTTCAATAAATGTTGAAACCAAAAGCAAGCAGAAAAATGTTGAAGAAGCAACAGGTTTTTTTAGTTTTGATTATGTTTTTTATGTAGATAACATAGAAGAATTAACGAAATTAGAAAAAGATGAAATTGTATCATTGCATCCGGCTTTAGGGAATGCTTTGGCATCAATAACTTATTCTACCTCAAGAGGAATCCTGATGACGCGTTTTCAGGGAACAGCTTTAAGAAATTTTATTTTACCTGTTATAAACCCTAATGATTTATTAGAAAAAGGGAAATAATTAGTAATCTAAGCAAAATAGAAGATGTCCCATTTATCATAAATATTTGGGACATTTTTTTTTAAAATCAATTATGAAAGAGGTTATAAAAGACTTTGCACTCTTATAAACTATAACCACTTCCTTACAAAAAGTGGTTTTTTTTTAGTTGACCCGGCACTTTTCTTCAAATAGAAACTTACTTCTGCCGCATATAAATACTAATCGGCACACCGTTAAAATCAAAATGTTCGCGAAGCTGGTTTTCCAGAAACCGCTTGTATGGTTCTTTAACGTATTGCGGCAAATTACAGAAAAACGCAAATTGCGGCTGCGGCGTTGGCAGCTGCATGATGTATTTGATTTTAACGTATTTTCCTTTTAATGCCGGCGGCGGATTGTTTTCAATAATGGGTAATAATACTTCATTCAACACACTGGTTTTTATCTTTTTTGAACGGTTGTTATACACCTCAACGGCGGTTTCAATAGCTTTAAAAATACGCTGCTTGTTCAATACCGAAATAAACACAATCGGCACATCGGTAAACGGCTCCATGTCACTTCTTATTTTCTTTTCAAAATCTCTGGCAGAATTGGTATCTTTTTCTACCAAATCCCATTTATTGACCAAAACCACAATGCCTTTACGGTTGCGTTCTGCCAGCCAGAAAATATTTTGGTCTTGTCCGTCAAAACCTCTGGTAGCATCTACAACCAGCAGGCATACATCGGCATGTTCAATAGCTCTTACACTGCGCATTACAGAGTAAAACTCCAAATCTTCCTTAACTTTGGATTTTCGGCGTATTCCGGCGGTATCTACCAGATTGAATTCAAACCCGAAACGGTTGTATTTTGTATCGATGGCATCGCGCGTGGTTCCTGCAATATCTGTCACAATATAGCGGTCTTCGCCTATCAAAGCATTTATAAACGATGATTTTCCGGCATTGGGACGACCAACCACGGCAAAACGTGGCAGTTCGGTTTCTTCAGTTTCTTCAACCTCGGGCAAAGCGGCCACCACCGCATCGAGTAAATCGCCGGTACCGCTGCCGTTGGTGCTGGCAATGGTAAAATATTCGCCTAATCCTAAACTATAAAACTCTACGGCATCTTCGGCACGTTTGTTATTATCCACTTTATTGACCGCCAAAAATACGGGCTTATTCACCCTACGCAGTAATTTGGCAACGTCTTCATCCATACCTGTCACACCCGTTTCTACATCTACCACAAAAATTATTGCATCGGCTTCATCAATGGCCAGTTCGACTTGTTTGTCAATTTCGGCTTCAAAAATATCGTCACTGCCCACAACATAACCACCGGTATCGATGACCGAAAATTCTTTACCATTCCATTCCGATTTTCCATAATGACGGTCTCTGGTTACGCCACTCACGGCATCAACAATGGCTTCTCTTCGCTGAATTAAACGATTAAACAATGTTGATTTCCCTACATTTGGCCTTCCTACTATGGCTACTATATTACTCATGATTTTGATTTACGATGTACGATTTTTGATTTACGATTTTGACTGCCTACTGAAGCCTGCAAACTTATTTCTGATTATACCCAAAACGTTTTAACTGGTTGGCATTGGAACGCCAGTTTTTATTCACTTTAACGTATAATTCCAAATGCACTTGTTTGCCGAAAAACTTCTCTAAATCTGCTCTTGCTTCCACTCCTACACGTTTTAACGCCGTTCCTTTGTGACCTATGATGATTCCTTTTTGGGTATCACGCTCTACCATAATTACAGAGCGCATCCGGATGATGTCTTCTTCCTCAAAAAATTCTTCGGTTTCAATCTCCACGGCATACGGGATTTCCTTTTTATAATGTAATAAGATTTTCTCCCGTATAGTTTCATTGACAAAAAAACGTTCGGGTTTATCGGTCAACTGGTCTTTTGGATAATATGGCGGCGACTCGGGCAACAAATCGATAATCCTGTTAAAAACTTCCTTTACATTAAATCCCTGTAAGGCGGAAATTGGGATGATTTCGGCATTTGGCACTTTTTGAGCCCAAAGCTGCACTTGGTTTTCAAGCTGCTCCTGGTTGGATGTGTCAATTTTATTCAATAATAACAACACCGGAATTTTTGAATTGGTAATCTTATTAAAAAACACTTCGTCTTTTAATTCCTGCTCGCCTATTTCAACCATATACAGCAGCACATCGGCATCATCAAAGGCCGATTTCACAAAATCCATCATGGATTCCTGTAGTTCGTAAGCCGGTTTGATAATTCCGGGCGTATCAGACAAAATTACCTGAAAGTCATCGCCGTTTACAATCCCCAGAATACGATGGCGTGTTGTTTGTGCTTTGGAAGTAATAATAGATAGTTTTTCACCTACAAACGCATTCATAAGTGTTGATTTACCTACATTAGGATTTCCTATAATATTGACAAAACCTGCTTTGTGATTCATATTTTTTTAAACAAAAAAGTCCTACCGTTTGCGATAGGACTTAGCATTTGTAGCGGGAACAGGACTCGAACCTGTGACCTTCGGGTTATGAGCCCGACGAGCTACCTACTGCTCTATCCCGCGATTTAGAGTGCAAAGATAATATCTTTTTTTTGATTAAAAAAGTTTATTAAAAATAAACTCCCGGCAAATACATGACGGGAGTTTTATAACGGGAAATTTTTATTTCTAATCTTCCGAATCCAATGTTACTATAACACCTTGTGAACCTGTGTTTTTAAAATCAAATTCTATTATATTAGGAAACTTATCTTGCAGCGATGCCAGTTCGCCTTTAAAATCATTATTTCCTAATAATAAGGTTTTAAGATTTACAAGATTTGCCAGTTCTGATGGTAAATCGCCGTAAAATGCATTGTTTGACAGTACCAAATCTTCAAGACTTGTCAAGCTGCCAAAGGTAGATGGCACGGTTCCTAACAGCCGGTTATCAAAAACGCTCAATGTTTTTAAGGCTTTAAGATTTGAAACATCTGCAGGAAGTTTTCCTGTAAGACGGTTACTGCTCAAATCTATCAGTTCAAGTTTTGTTAACTTACCGATTGTTGAAGGAATGCTTCCTGTGAAATTGTTGTTGTATAATTCAATTATTTCCAATTGTGAAAGGTTTCCGATAGTAACAGGAATTTCACCGGTTAAACGGTTCATAAACAATTGTAATGACTGTAATGCTTTTAATTCTGAAATTGCTGCCGGTAATTCGCCTTCCAGTTTATTGAACGCAAGATTTAACTCTGTAAGTTCTTTTAAATTACCAATGGTTGACGGAATAGTTCCCGAAACAGCATTTCTGAACAGGTTTAATTTTTGCAAGTGAACCAAATCACCAACAGCGCTTGGCAGCATACCTTGCAGATTGTTTAATTGCAGATTGAGTTCTACCACTTTATTTTCTGAAACCACAACGCCGTACCATGTATTTACGGGCGCATCAAGATTCCATGTAGTATTCCACGAAGCACCGTTTGTAGCGTTGTAGATGGCTGTCAGAGCTTCTTTTTCTTTAGTTGAAACGGTTGCAAAAGACAAAACCGTTACAAAACAACTAAGCAGGGTTAATTTTAAAGTTTTCATACAAAATAGATTTGGTTGGGCACATTTATAATACGAATGTATATACAAATCGCTGAAATACCAATTTTTTTCGATGAAATGCAACTTTTAAAAAATTGATTTTTATCAAAATACTGATTTTCAATATTTTAAACAAAATACCGTTTTAGGAAATTTTTGTGTTTTTTGAAGAAATTCTATTTTGACGGCGGATATTTTGCAAGTACCTTACTTACAATAGCTTTAAACCGGGCTTCCCGTTTTTCGGGTGATGCATTGGGGTTAAAACTACTCTCGCTTACGGCTTCCCAAAACAAACCTGCTTTATTTTCGTCAACAAACTCAAACACTATCTGCCGGTTCATTTTGTTTTGTCCCACAGGAATTCCTATAGATACACCGCCGCCAATATTACGACCACCGCCACCCAGACCAACACCTACATTGCTGCGTTGTGCTTCATGAAATTCGCCGCTTTTTAGGTTTATCAAAAAATCGGGATTGTCAGACAGTAAAAGTCCTTTGCTTTGCAATTCGGCATTTATGGCATCTATTAAACGTTTGGTGTCCAAATCGTTCAAGCCGGTAGTCATTTCTTTGTAATAATTATAGGCTTTATAATTACTAAAATTGGTAGCAGTATCATAATCGTAATTAACATGAACAGGCGCACAAGACGTGATGACTGCCAACAAAAAAAGTGAGGCAATTTTTTTCATTTTTGTTTTAAAGGTATTAAAAAAATTGAAACACAAGACAGGAAAAATGTATAAGTCTTTATGTTAACCGTTCAATAGTTTCCACAACTTATCTTTAAGTTCTGTAATGCCTTGCTGCGCTACCGAAGATATAAATATATAAGCAACAGGCATGGTTTTATCGAGTTCGGTTTTTAATTCGGCTTTAAGCTCGTCATCCAGCATGTCACATTTTGAAATCGCCACCAAACGTTCTTTGTCAAGCATTTCGGGATTGTAACGACGCAGCTCATCCAGCAATATCTCATACTGCTCCAAAATATCTTTGGCATCGGCAGGAATTAAAAATAACAAAATAGAATTACGCTCTATATGACGTAAAAAATAGTGCCCAAGTCCTTTGCCTTCGGCTGCGCCTTCAATAATTCCCGGAATATCTGCCATGACAAAGGTTTGAAAATCACGATATTCTACAATGCCCAAATTTGGTTTGAGCGTTGTAAACTCATAATCGGCAATTTTGGGCTTTGCCGATGTAATAACTGAAAGCAATGTTGATTTTCCTGCGTTTGGAAATCCTACCAGACCTACATCTGCCAGAACTTTAAGCTCCATCAAAATGGTTTTTTCTTCGTGCGGAATTCCCGGTTGTGCATATCGCGGCGTTTGGTTTGTAGCAGTCCTGAAATTCCAGTTGCCTAAACCGCCTTTTCCACCTTCAACAATTATTTTTTCTTCGTTTTCTTCGGTAATTTCAAAAAGTATATCGTTAGTTTCTGCATCACGCACCACAGTTCCCAGCGGCACATCAACATATACATCTTCGCCATCGGCACCGGTACTTCTTGAGCTCCCGCCGTGTTCACCATGACCGGCTTTAAAGTGCTTTTTAAATTTTAAATGGTATAAAGTCCAGAGATTTGATTTTCCTCTGATAATTACATGACCGCCACGACCGCCGTCGCCGCCATCGGGTCCGCCTTTTTCTACAAATTTTTCACGGTGTAGATGCGACGAACCTTTACCTCCGTTACCGGAAGACACGTGTATTTTTACATAATCAACAAAATTTCCTTCTGTCATATTTATTTTCCGCGAAAGCGGAAATCTTATTATATGAAGCTGAAATTATAAATAACTTTCACACCAAACTTCATTAATTGAACTTAATTTTACAAGATTAGCTTCGCTGAATCTTCGATTTCCTGCCTTTACAGGAATTTTTTATAATTTATCTATAACAGTGCTGATACGTTGTGTGATTTCTTCAATGCTGCCTACGCCATCAACACCATAATATTTATCTTGTGCAGAATAATACTCTTTAAGTATGGCGGTCTTGTTATAATATTCTTTGATGCGGTTACGGATGATGCTCTCATCGGCATCGTCTGCACGACCACTGGTTTTTCCTCTTCCTACAAGGCGCTGTACCAGAATTTCATCATCAACTTCAAGTGCAATCATAGCGTTGATTTGCGAGTCTTTGCTTTCTAATAGTTCTTCGAGAGCATCTGCCTGCGCATTGGTACGCGGGAATCCGTCAAAAATAAATCCGTTGGCATCGGTATTTTTTTCAACTTCGGCATTCAGCATATCGATGGTTACTTTATCGGGAACCAATTCGCCTTTATCCATATAGGATTTTGCGAGCATTCCCAGTGCGGTTTCATTTTTTATGTTAAACCGGAAAACATCACCTGTCGAAATATGAACAAGGTTGTATTTTTCTTTTAAAAATTCGGCTTGTGTTCCTTTTCCTGCGCCCGGAGGTCCAAATAGGACTAAATTAGTCATGTACTGTGTGGTTTTTAGTTGATATACTGCCGGTAAACCTCTTCCCAATCCGTCATAGTCCAATCCATAGCCTACAATAAATTTGTTAGGAATATCTTTACCTATATAATGTAGTTTGAAATCTTTTTTATACGCTTCGGGTTTGTGGAATAAGGCAGCGATTTTCAGATTTTTAACTTTTTCGTTTTTGAAAATCCTGTGAATTTCACCCAAAGTATTTCCCGTATCGATAATATCTTCAAGAATTATCACGGTACGCCCGGTCAAATCCTGTGTCAAGCCTATTAATCTTTGGATGTCTTCGGTCGATTTTACACCTTCATACGACGCCAGCTTTATAAATGTCACTTCACAAGGTTTAGGATATTTTTTCACAAAATCGCTCACAAACATAAACGAGCCGTTCAAAATCCCTACAAAAACAGGAACTTCATCCTGCATATCGGCGGCAACTTCCAATACCATGCGCTCAACAATAGTATCAATTTCCTGTTCAGAAATAAAAGGCTTAAAATATAAATCGTGAAGCTTGATCACCTTGTTCTTTTTTTAAAGATGCAAAGATACGGTTTTTTATTGACGAATTGCCCCGAAACTTCGGGATTAGATATACAATTTTTAACAGTTTAATCGTATTTTTGTGTCAAACTAAAAAAGATTCTCTTTTCTGCAGAAAAAATTATGGATTATTTTTCTTCAAACTTTAAACTCGGTATTCTTGGCGGTGGGCAATTGGGCAAAATGCTGCTTACCGAAACCCGGAAATTTGATATTCATACGTGTGTCTTGGATGCGAGCGATGAAGCACCGTGCAAAATTGCCTGCAACGAGTTTTTTAAAGGCGATTTACTGGATTATGATACCGTTTACAATTTTGGGAAACAAGTAGATATCCTCACCATCGAAATAGAAAACGTCAATATCAATGCGCTTGAAACTCTCGAAAAAGAAGGCATTAAGGTCTATCCGAGTGCATTTACATTAAGGCATATTCAAAACAAAATTACCCAAAAACTGTTTTATGTAGATAACGGCATTCCAACGGCCGATTTTGTGAGATTTGCACACTCATCACGAATTGATGAAGCCATCTATAACGGCGGATTATCGTATCCGTTTGTGTGGAAAAGTGCGCAATTTGGGTATGACGGTAATGGAGTAAAAATTGTAAGAACCGAAAACGATTTGAAAGATTTACCCAATGTTGAATGTCTTGCTGAAAAGTTAATTCCGTTTAAAAATGAACTGGCGGTAATTGTAGCCCGAAATGCAAATGGCGACACGGCTACCTATCCGGTGGTTGAAATGGAGTTTCATCCCGAAGCCAACCAAGTGGAATACGTTATTTGCCCGGCACGTATTGACCCTAAAATTGCCAAAAAAGCTAAGGACATTGCCTTAAAAGTTTCTAATGCGTACAAACACGTTGGACTTTTGGCTGTTGAAATGTTTCAGACACAAGATGATAAAATTCTCGTAAATGAAGTGGCTCCCAGACCGCACAACTCAGGACATCACACTATCGAGTCGAGCTATACCTCACAATTTGAACAGCATTTAAGGGCTATTTTAAATCTGCCGCTGGGCAACACCAAAAATAAAGTTGCAGGTGTTATGGTCAATTTGGTTGGTGCCGAAGGTTACAGCGGCAACGTTGTTTATGAAAATATTGACAAAATCATGCAGCTTGAAGGCGTTACACCACATATTTACGGTAAAAAACAAACACGACCTTTCAGAAAAATGGGGCATGTTACCATTGTTAATGAAAACAGCGTTGTGGCACGGCAAATTGCTGAGAAAGTGAAGAATAGTATCAGGGTAATCAGTAGGCAGTGACAGTGAGCAGTATTCAGTTGCTGTTTACTCAACCACAAGCTTGTCATCCTGACGAAGGAAGAATTACAAAACAGCAAGTAAATTTGGAGGTTTATTTAATCAAACCATTATAAATTCTGTCATCTCTTTTTTCGTCCAAAACTGCAAATCCACTTTTATTTCATAAACATTATCGTATTGATAAACGTTGTTCCGTTTTGCCTGATTCTTTGCCCTGCTGTTTGATGAATATGTCCGAAAAGATGATATTCGGGTTTTAGCTTTTTGATGAATTTTTCAAGAATCGGGCAACCCAAACCGTTATCTAAAATCCCTTTTGCAGGTGCGTGTGTGAGAAGAAAATCCGTTCTTTCGGGAAGTTTCAGTTTGGGATAATGATGTAGTCCCATTCGTGCAGGAACAGACACAAAAGTAATTTCCTCCAACTTCATTACCCGATTTTCCAAAAAGATGATATTCTTTGGAAATAATTCTAAAAAAAGTTCAGGTTCTAATTCCCATTGCAGTTCGTGGTTTCCTGCTACAAAAATTTTATGCTTTGCAGGATAATTACCAAACCATTCCAAAAAATCCCGAAACTGAATATCATTACCAAAATCACAGGCATCTCCCAAATGAATGGCAATATCGGATTCTATAAGTGGTAATTTCCTGTGTTTTCCGTGAGTATCGAAAAAGACTGCTAATGTTTTGTTTTTGTATGGGATAATCATTTATTTTTTTTGCAAATATCGTAGTCAGCAACGTCAAAATATGTCGTTAAAAATAAAATAAACTTTTCCAAAGTTTGAAACTTTGGAAAAGTTGGGAAGTTTGGAAAAGTTGGGAAGTTTAAAAATCCCGAAATTTTTCAGGTTTCGGGATTTTGTAAAAACTACGACAAATGTTCTCCAACAGAAGAATGAAGTGCAAAATCTTGGTTCAAGATTTCAATGGCAGATTTTGTGTTGTTTCTGTAATGGCGTTTATTACACTCTTTTGGGAAACCAATCAAAAAATCTTTTTCGACTAACGAATTAAGATTTTTTTGATACAGCAGAATTTCAAGTTTATCAACGTCCAAAGTTCTCGACAAATCGTCAACATCAAATTCTTCGTTGCGGTCAATGGAACAAATGCACGAAGCAGCCAAAAACAAAACTTCCTCGTCTTTCAGCTTGAATTTGTTTACCAAAAACTCAATTTCACTTTTGTTATCTTCCAAAATTTCGGAAATAGTAGTGTTGTTTCTGTTGTTGTCAATTCTTTTTTTGATAACAGCCAATGTTTGTAATGTTTGATTTTTCATAACGATTAAATTTAAAATTATTTTACACTGCAAAGATGAAACTCCATAATGCCAAACCGTGTCGTTTTGAAAATAGAAATAAAAAAATCCCGAAAATTTTCAGGTTTCGGGATTTGGTTTTTAAATTGTGTAATGTTCGTCATTTTGGAAAACGACATTTTCAATAGCTAATTGGTAATGCTCACAAAGCAGTTTTTTGAGTGGTTCTGTAAGCCAGTTTCCGTGATACACGTAATATTTATTTTCTGTTGCGTGATATGAAACCCGACCTCTCGGGACATAAAAATATTCACTTCTGATTTCAAGAGGTAAACCCTGTAAATATCCTGATTGTTCCAGTTCCTCCCATTTTTGGAAATGATTGTCCGTAGCAATTACCCAATGACCATATTTTTGTCCTTCACTCAAACTTTGGACTGTTGCATAAAAGATACTTTTACGGTTGAGGGTTATCCAGAATATTCCGAGCATAGTTAGGATAAATAATATTCCATTAATTTGCTTACCTCTTTTTCTTTTCTTTTTTCTGCTCTATCTTTAGTCCATTCTTCAGGTATAAATTTTTCATTTCTAAAATTTTTAACTATTTGAAATTGAGACTGTGTATAATATTCATCTTTTTTATGATTGTAATTTTTTATTTTTCTGTTTAATGATTCTTCCAAGATTATTAAATTTCCAATTGAATTTAGTTCAGAGCCCCAAACTTCACGAACTTTTTGATAATCATTTTGGTCTTTAAAAGATTGAATATGTTCTATGTCTATTTTTGTATTAAAAATAAGTTTTTTCAACTCTGAATTATCCTTATCTTCAAGCATTGCAGAAGTTCGGCAAATAATATATTTCCATTTATGATTACCTGCTATTTCCCTACTCAATATTGTTTTTAAAATTTCTTTATTTACAACTATATTTTTTATCACGTATTCACAAGAATGTTTGTTAAGCATTTCTGCATTTACTTTCCACAAAACATTATGAGCCTCATTAACAACTTTTTGAAACCTGACAGATTGGAAATTTACATATTTACTTAGCTTACTGATAAACAGATTTCTAATCCCGTTAAAATTCTCTTCATTACTGTATTGTATATAAAATATAAGTATCCATTTCCAATATCTGCCATATCTTGACTTACTAATTAAGGTGTATTCACAATCCAAAATGGGAAGAAAATCAACTCTGTCTTTTTCAAATTGCTTTCGGACATTTATGATTTTCTCTATTTTTTCTAATGAAAGAATAAATTCTTTTGGTAAATCAAAATTCTGGTGTTTATTGATATTTAAGACAACATCAAAAAGCCTTTCAAAAAAAGTGTTTACATTAAGAGAATACAAAGCATTGGATAATTGATGTTTACCTATTAAATAGATTTGATAGACACTTAGGATTTCTTCCATACTTGTCGTTGGTTTCTCCTTATTTATCAAATCAACTTCCTCGTACAATTTATTGATTTCTTCAAAAATCTTATCGTCTTTATTTTGAATGTCCTTTAAATATTCAAACATCCTTATTTTAAATACGTCTGTTCCTTTTAAGTCTAAGCCTGTAGTATTTATGGTGTCAAAAATTTGTAGTGTTTTAGATAAACCGGCTTTTGTTTCTATAACCACAAAATATAAATTTTCAAATATATGCCCGAAAAGAAAATCTTCTATACTAAATGTGTTTTTTCCATCTTGAGGAAAAGATTCGTTTAAAAAATCTTCAAACAAACTATATATATAATAGGCATTCTGAACATATTTATTAGTGGTGTCTTCCTTTAAACTGTCTAAGTTTTGAATTTGTAAGAATTCGGATAAATATGTGTTTTGAGTGAAATTATTAACGTGTGTTTCCAGCCAATCAAGTCTTATATTTTGAAGCTGTTCATATTCAGAAAATTTCAATTTTAATACTTTTAAAAATGTTAGGATTGTGCTTAGCCTTTGCTGACCATCTATTACATCTTGTTCAAATTTATAACCATCTCTATCATAATATTTTTTGATAGAAAACTGCATATTGCCAAAGAAAATAGGCTCTTTTGTAATGTTCCCATTTTCATCACAATAAGAAGTGGTAATATCTTTCAGAAACTTTTCTATGTTTGATTTTTCCCACGAATATGGTCTTTGATAGATTGGAATTTTGTATTTTACTACACCATTCAAAAAGTTGTTTTCTCCTTCTTTCCCCTGAATTTTGTATGTTTTTGCTTCTATGGAAAAATTTTTATTCTCATTGTCGTAATAAGACTTTAGCTTTTCCGATTGCTGAAGTTGTCTGTGAAATGTTCCCATTTTACACCTCACATAATCCTTTTGGTCTAAATCAACGGTATGAACTTTTATCCCGACAACCCAATCTTCATAGTGAAATTGGTACTTATCATTATCACTTATTGTAAAATCTGTTATCTTTTTAGGCAATTCTCTCACTTTTGATATTGCAACTATCTTTAATCCGTCTGAAATAGCGATATAGTCATCTACTTTGACATTTTTCAGAATTGCTTCTGTATCTTTTCCTGCAAAAACAATTTGATATTTTCTAAAAATATCCAAAACTGATTTATCGGCACTTCCGTGAGAACTCCAGCGAGAACCTATTTTCCAAATACTCATAATCCAACTTTATTATCTTATATCCTACAAATATAATTCATTATCCCTTAAAACTCCCCATAAACAGCCTTGCACAAGCCTCTGCATCGCTTAACGCATCGTGGTGATTCAGAGGAATGTTGTATTGTTTACAGAGCAGGTTCAGGCGTTTTTTGAAAATCTTGAACGTATCGTGTTTGGTATAGTCGGGTTGTGGTAAACCGTAATGTTTTAATACATTTCTCAAACATACAAAATCAAAGCTATTTCCATTGTGAGCCACTACGTTTTGTCCCGAAATAAAGGGTTCTATTTCGTTCCAAATTCGGTTAAAGGTTGGTGCGTTTTGTGTTTTTTCGGGTGTGATTCCGTGAATTTCGGTAAATTGTTTCCAATAATAATTGTCAGGTGGCTGTACCAAAAGGTTTTTCTTTTGGGTTATGATTCCGTTTTCCACACGAACCAAACCAACCTGACAAATACTGAAACGATAACCGTTGGCAGTTTCAAAATCAATGGCTGTAAATGTGTGCATTGTTATTTTGCTTTTTTTAATCTTTCTTACAATGAATCGTGATAATTTATCAGGGAATATTCTAATTTTAAATCAATCCAGACATTGTAAATTTTGAGAACATTCTCAAAAGATATGATGTGTTTATTCATTATTGCATTCATTCCACGGCAAAAATGCAATCCGTAAAAAGGGTGTTCTTTCTGATTTTTATAAAAGTTATGATTTGTGTGAAAGATTCCGTCATTACTATACAGCTTGTCTAAATCCATTATCTCAACTCTGCTTTCTTCTTCCTCATCTTCTCTTGTTCTGAACAAAAAAGAAAGTCGGGTTTTGTTTACACAAAAATCACTTTGGGTCATTTCGTCTTCACTTTCTTCATCAACGACAAAACGAATCATCAACTTTTCGTAAATATTGATTTCGGTTACTTCAATTTCTTTTTTTTCAAGAAGTTCAAACTGCTTGTCCAATAATTTGAAATAAACTTCCCGAGCTTTGATTTCCTTTTTACTCACAAACTCGCTCAACTCTTTTATATGTTCGATTTGTTCGGGTGTGATGCCTTTCGGGATTTTCATTTTTTTGGACTTTAAAACCTCACAGGTTTGTCAAGAAACCTGTGAGGTTTGGTTTTAATTTAACTTCTCGATAATAAAATTTGAGGGACTGCAATTTCCCGCACCAATATCCGTATTGTATTTATCGCTTAGCGCTTCTGCAATATGCTTTGCATTTGGTTTGCCTGCTGTGTTGGTAATCAGGATTTCTGCCGTCATTCCTGCTGTTACTTTTCCGTTTCTTTTTTTAGCGGTTACTTTCCATAAATGTGCCATAATAATATAGTTTTAAAAGTTAAAAATCATTTGTTGTTTTCTTCCACAAAAGCCATTAGCTTTTTGTTCCATTTCTTAAAGAAGTTTTTTCGTTTTTTGCTTTTGAGCATTTTGGGTTTCTTTGTCTTTTCAACCAAAATCGTGATTTGTATGTTTTTCATCTTCTTATTTTTTTGACAAAACTAAACCTCGAACACGTCAAACCGCGTCGTTTAAAAAATATTTTCAGCGACACCAAATGGCGTTACCCTCATCTACTTTTACCCAAAATTAAAACACAAGGCCTTATGGAACTACAAGATTTACACAACAGGGTAAAAGAAAACAATCATTTTCCTTTAGAAAAAAATACTACCAAAACACCTGTCAATCAGGTTTTTATAGAGAAACACAGATCGTACATCAACGAGTTTGCTTTATATACATTCTATTTCAATTGTATCCCCAATTTGATAGAAGAAAGAAATATAAATTGTGGTAAAGCAAGAGCGTGGTTTGAGCAAAATTATGCCACTGAAATTAAGGATTTGTATTTCAGCAAGGTCAAACACCGGAAAGATAAAAAATCGGAAATTGACGATGTGTTCTACTTTTTGGATAAAGACCTGCTAGTGTATTTTGATACCAATAATTCAAATACTGCCTTTTTGTTCCGTAAAACGGAGCTATCCAACATCGAAAAAATAATCGCAGGAATTACCAAATTCAAAACCCGTGAAAAAAAGGAGAAACCTCAAATTTCGTTATTGGTCAATACACGTCACGGACTTGATACAGAATCAATGGAAATTACCAAGCCCAAACTGAATATCAATGACAATTATAACGACGATTTTCAGGAAATCCACCAAACCATCATCAAACGCTTGAACAAAAACAAAGACAAAGGTTTGGTGTTGTTACACGGAAAACCCGGAACGGGCAAGACTTCATACATCCGTTATTTGATTTCTTCCGTTAAGAAAAAAGTGATTTTTTTACCGCCCAATATGGCAAGTGCCATTACCAATCCCGATTTGCTTTCGGTACTTATTGAAAACCCGAACTCTGTTTTTGTCATTGAAGATGCCGAAAATATCGTGATTGACAGAGAACGAAATGGTGCGTCTCCGGTTTCGGCATTGCTCAACCTTTCCGACGGATTGTTGTCAGACTGCCTGAATATCCAAATCGTTTGTTCGTTTAATACCGATTTGTCAAGAGTAGATTCCGCCTTGCTCCGAAAAGGAAGATTGATTGCCAAATATGAGTTTAAAGAATTGGAAACCAGTAAAGCACAACGGCTTTCGGATAATCTGGGTTTTACCGCCGAAATTGATTCTCCGATGACCCTGACTGATATTTACAATCAGGAGGAAATGAGTTTTCAGCTTGAAAAACGGAAAGTGATCGGGTTTTAGTTTTCTTATTTACAAGCTGTTATTTTGTATCTTTGAAGAAGAAATATATTTATCAAATTTGGACATTATGAATGATATACAAATTTATAAAACTCAAACGGGTACTGACATTCAGGTAAATTTAAATGAAGAAACCGTATGGATTACACAAAAAGATATGGCGGAGCTTTTTCAAACGACAGTTCCTAATATAAATATGCACCTTAAAAATATTTTTGATGAAAACGAATTGGATGAAATTTCAACTATTAAGGATTTCTTAATAGTTCGTAAAGAAGGTAACCGGGAGGTAAAAAGAATACAAAAATCTTATAACCTTGATGTTGTAATCTCCGTAGGGTATCGAATAAAATCAAAAATAGCTACCCAGTTCAGAATTTGGGCAACACAACGTCTTAAAGAATACTTAGTACAGGGTTATACTATAAATCAAAAACGGTTGGATGAATTGGGCAGAATGATTAACCTGATTGAGAAATCCGGAAAATCGGAAACGGTTGACATTGCCGAAGCTAAAGGCTTACTGGATATTCTAAGCCAATATACCAAAAGTTTCGTGTTGCTGAATCAATAAGCGACCCAAATGAAAAAGAATTGATGATAAAACTGATTTGTAATTTGATTGTGAAAGATTAAGAAAGTGTGATTTAAGCCAATTACACTACCAGAAAACCAACTCTCTAACACTTTTCAAAATATATTTTTAAGCGACACAAATTGTCGCTATGACTTCTTACATTTGTCATAAACCAAAAAATTATGTCAAAATTAGAATCCAATTACCGCCAGAGCATCATCATCAAAACACTTCGTAAAAAGCCCTGTACTTTTAAGGAAATTCTCGATGTTTTGGATGATTACCGCGATTATAATTTGGGCTGTTCCATACGCACTTTTCAGCGGGATTTAAAAGAAATTGAATCTTTGTATAAAATTGAAATTAAATGCAACCGTTCGGAAAATGCCTATGAAATAACCGATGACCAGATTGGCGAGCACGAAGAACGCCTTTTGGAAACATTTGATTTACTCAACGCGCTGAATTTCACAGAAAAACATTCCAAAAAAATGCTTTTGGAAAAGAGAAAACCACTTGGTACAGAACACCTGCACGGCTTGCTTCACGCTATTGACAACCGTTTGGAAGTTACTTTTTTGCACGAAAAATTCTGGGATACGGCTTCGGGCAAACAAAAACGCACCGTCCGGCCCATCGCTTTGAAAGAAGCGCGTTTCCGTTGGTATCTCATTGCCAAAGACACCAAAGACCAAAAAATAAAAACCTTCGGACTTGACCGGATAACACAGCTGGATATTACTAAAAAAGGATTCGCCGAAATTACCGGTTACAATCCCGAAAAAGCGTTTCAGCATTGCTTTGGAGTCATCAATACCGAAGACAAAAAACCTGAAAAAATCGTATTGTCTTTTACACTGATGCAGGCCAATTACATCAAATCACTGCCGTTGCACCCTTCACAAAAAGTGGTTTCGGAAAATGAAAACGAGTGTATGATAGATCTCTTTTTAAGCCCAACGTATGATTTTGTAATGGAGCTTCTTGCAATGGGAAAAGAAGTAAAAGTGGTTTCGCCAAAATCACTGCAAAAGGAAATCTGTCAAAAATTGAGTGAGGCGATTAAAGGATATGAAGAATAACGAAGCGGTTATTTTGTATCTTTGTTTAAGTTTATACATTTTTTATGAGTAAAGTAGGAATCATTATGGGAAGCAAAAGCGATTTGCCGGTTATGCAAGACGCAGTTGCAATTTTAAAAGAATTTGGCATTACCGTTGAAGTCGATATTGTATCAGCACACCGCACGCCGGAAAAATTGTTTGATTACGGAAAAAATGCCCATACACGCGGATTTTCAGTCATTATTGCAGGCGCCGGCGGTGCAGCACATTTGCCCGGTATGATTGCGTCTTTGTCACCACTGCCTGTGATTGGTGTTCCGGTAAAATCGAGCAATTCTATTGATGGCTGGGATTCGGTTTTATCGATTTTACAAATGCCGGGCGGCGTTCCGGTAGCAACCGTAGCTCTAAATGGCGCAAAAAATGCGGGTATTCTGGCAGCACAGATTATAGGAAGTCACGATACAGCGGTTTTAAATAAAATTTTAGCGTATAAAGAAGGATTAAAGGCGCAGGTAATTGAATCTTCAAAAAATATCAATTAAAAAGCCCCGACTTTCGTCAGGGCTTAACCGCTATTAATCAATTATTTTGAGTTTATCATTGAAATATGCTCTAAATAATCGGGTACAAATGTATAACTATTTTTAATTTTATTTCTAAAAATTACGTTAAATATCATAAATATTTTCAATATAAATAACACTAAATCAATTTATTAGTAGGAAAATTCAACTATAACGTTGTAGATAAATCCAACATTTTACACACAATTTACATGTCCATTTTAAACAAACCTTTTGACACTCAATTTCATACAGCACCTTTTTCAAAAATCAAAACCGACGATTTTGTTCCGGCATTTAAAACAGCCATAAAAAGTGCCAAAACCGAAATAAATGCTATAACCGGTAATCCCGAATTGCCGACTTTCAAAAACACTATCGAAGCACTTGAATTTTCCGGCGAGCAATTAGACCGTATTTCGAGTATTTTTTTCAATCTGAATTCTGCCGAAACCAATGACACTATTCAAAAAATTGCACAGGAAATTTCGCCGATGCTGTCAGAATTCAGCAACGACATCACACTCAACGAAGCCTTGTTCAAACGTGTAAAAACCGTTTACAATTCAAAACCTGAATTAAACCTGACAGTGGAACAACAAACACTTCTTGACAAGAAATACAAAAGTTTTTCACGCAATGGCGCAAATTTATCAGAAGCAGACAAACAAAAATTACGCTCAATTGACAAACAATTAAGTCAATTAAAACTCAAATTTGGCGAAAATGTTCTGGCAGAAACCAACAAGTACGGGCTGCTTATCACAGATAAAAACCAGCTTACCGGATTGCCCGAAGGCGCTATGGAAGCCGCCAAACAACTGGCAGAAAATAAAAGCAAAAACGGCTGGTTGTTTACACTGGATTACCCGAGCTATGTACCGTTTATGACCTATGCCGACAATCGTGAACTGCGCAAAGAACTTGCCGTAGCCGCAGGAAAAAAAGGGTTTCAAAACGACGAACTCGACAATCAAAACCACGTGTTGAACATTGCAAAACTCCGCCATGAGCGTGCACAATTGCTGGGTTACAAAACACATGCACATTTTGTTCTGGAAGAACGCATGGCAAAAACCCCCGAAAATGTAACCGTCTTTTTAAACGATTTACTATCCAAAGCCAAGCCGGCAGCCGTACGTGAATTTGAAAATCTTCAGGAATTTGCTAAACAATTAGACGGTATTGAGCAATTGGAAAAATGGGATTCTGCCTACTATGCCGAAAAACTGAAGCAACAGCTGTTCAATCTGGATGACGAGTTATTGAAGCCTTATTTTAAACTTGAAAACGTCATTGAAGGCGTATTTACCGTTTCGCAAAAACTATACGGCTTGCAGTTTGAGGAAATTCACACCATTGACAAATATCATGAAGATGTACTGACTTACAAAGTATCAGATTCCGATGGAAATTTGACAGCCATTTTTTATGCCGATTTTTTCCCGAGAGCCGGAAAACGTAATGGTGCGTGGATGACATCTTTCAAACCTCAATACATCAAAAACGGTGTGAATGAACGTCCGCATATCTCGATTGTTTGCAATTTTACCAAGCCTACCAAAAGCAAACCTTCACTATTAACATTTAATGAAGTTACCACCTTGTTTCACGAATTTGGTCACGCGCTTCACGGGATGCTCGCCAACACAACCTACCCGAGCTTGTCGGGAACCAGCGTTTTTTGGGATTTTGTAGAACTGCCAAGCCAGATTTTTGAAAACTGGTGCTATGAGCAAGAAGCCTTAAAATTGTTTGCCAGACATTATGAAACCGGTGAAGTGATTCCTATGGAATTAATAGAAAAAATCAAAGCATCAGCAACCTTTCATGAAGGTATGCAAACCTTGCGCCAGTTGAGTTTTGGGATATTGGATATGCATTGGCATGCCGGTTCGCCAGAAAGTATAACTTCTGTAAAAGACCTCGAAAATATCGCATTTAAAGACACTAGCCTGTTTCCCGATGTTGCCGAAAATTGTATGAGCACATCGTTTTCTCATATTTTTCAAGGCGGATATTCATCAGGATATTACAGTTACAAATGGGCGGAAGTTCTGGATGCCGATGCTTTTGAATATTTTAAAGAAGAAGGCATTTTTAATCAAACGGTTGCCGATAAATTCAAAAACTTTGTACTCTCTCAAGGTGGCATTGAAGATCCGATGGTGTTGTACAAACGCTTCAGAGGCCATGAACCAAAACCCGAAGCATTACTGAAACGTGCGGGATTGGTGTGATTCCGTTCGAGCGTAGTCGGGAACTTTAAAACAAGTCAACTTAAACAAAAGGTTTCGGATTTGCTCAACCAATATTTTCTGAAAGTTTAAAACATATTAAAGAATGAGTTTTTTAAAAGCAGAGTGGAACAATTTAGCATTGATTAACTATGAAATTGATGCTGCTGTTTTAAAGCCATACATTCCAAACGGCACAGAATTGGACTTTTGGGATAACAAATGCTACATAAGTCTTGTGGGGTTTATGTTTGAAAACGTCAAACTATTAGGAGTAAAAATTCCATTTCACACTCGTTTTGAAGAAGTCAACCTTCGGTTTTATGTCAAACGATTTGAAAACAATGAATGGAAACGTGGTGTTGTGTTTATAAAAGAAATTGTACCAAAACCGGCATTAACATTTGTTGCAAACACGATTTACAAAGAACATTATGAAACTCTTCCGATGTTTCATAGTTTAAATTTTGAGAGAAACCAACGGCTTTTTACCTACGGATGGAATAAGCAAAATTATAAAAACTCGTTTACTATCATTACAGAAAACGAATTATCTGACATTGAAGCACAATCGGAATCAGAATTTATTACCGAACACTATTTTGGCTACACAAAAACCGATAAAGGAACTTACGAATATGAAGTTAAACATCCTCGATGGCAACAATATAAGGTTAAAAACTATTTTATAAACGTTGACTTTAAAGGCACTTACGGCGACACCTTTGAATTTCTTCATCCTCAAAGACCAATATCTGTTATGCTTGCAAAAGGTTCAGAAATACGTGTAGAAAACAAAAAACGAATACAATAATTATCAGATTTTAAAAAGAGTAATTTGATGCTTTTACAAAACTAAAACCAGCAACAACCACAACAGCGGAATGCCTTCAACCCAAAATGAACTGTAATAACTGTTTTGCTGCTCTTTTGAAAACAAGACAAAAATTGCCGTAACAACGGCTATTACCAGATAAGGCAATAAAAACTTCTGATTTACAGTATCTTTAAAAAAATTAAGAAGAAAAAAAACTGCCAGCAATACCGTTCCCAAAATTTTGGTAGTCTTCACTCCTATTTTCTGCGGAATTGTCGATAGCTTCAAACTATCCTGCCGCATATCCCGTATTTCAAAAGGCAGCATCAACACCAACACAAAAATAAAACGCTGTAATGCAGTAATAAATACATTGCCATCCAACTCATAACTGTTATTAACAAGCGGAATAAATACCGTAACACCACACCACACCAGAGCAATCACATGAATTTTTACACCACTTACGCTTCTTAGATTTTGTTGCGAATACAATAATCGCTTGGGCAAAAACGGAATGGCATACAAAAACGTAATCAATCCAAAAACAGACAAAACAATTAACGTATTGGCAGCAAGTTCAAAACCGTAAAAAACCATTAATAAAAAACTAAAAAACGACACCATCTGCACCCGTTTTAACCGGTTTTCCAAACGTCTGTGATGAAATTTTGCCAGACCATAATACTTCACAAAATTATATCCTGAAACCGTTCCGAAGAAAATAACGTACAACACATGTTTATCATACGGAATATCAAATTCAAGCAAGGTAATCCACGACAACGCATAAACGCTCAAAGCCACGTAAATACTGCTGTTTATAAAAAAATCGAAACCGTGTTTAAGCCATCTCATCTCACAAAAATAATCAAAGTGTTAATAATCTTTTTAATTGGTTGAAAACTTTCATTTTCATTAACCAAAAAACTTTAATTATTGCTTAATTTTGCGCTTCAAAACACAACTTATTTTCCAAATGAATACAAATGCTTTTGCGCTTCGCCATATAGGTCCGGGAAAAGACGACCAAAACGAAATGCTTAAAACGATTGGTGTAGATAGTTTAGACCAATTAATCTACGAAACCATCCCTGATGACATTCGTTTAAAAACCGAATTACATCTCGATAATCCAATGACAGAATATGAGTATCTGAATCACATTCACGAGCTGTCAAAAAAGAATAAAATTTTCAAATCATATATAGGATTAGGCTACCATCCTACCATTGTGCCTGCGGTAATACAACGCAACATTCTGGAAAATCCGGGATGGTACACGGCTTACACACCGTATCAGGCAGAAATAGCTCAAGGCAGGCTTGAAGCATTGCTCAATTTTCAAACCACGATAGCAGATTTGACCGGTATGGAATTGGCCAACGCCTCGCTGCTTGATGAAAGCACCGCCGCCGCAGAAGCCATGAACCTGTTGTTTGCTGTTCGTGAACGCGATCAGAAAAAAAATAACGTCAATAAGTTTTTTGTATCTGATGCCGTACTGCCGCAAACCCTGGCATTGCTGCAAACCAGAGCAACACCTATTGGTATAGAATTGATTACAGGCAATGAAAATACATTTGATTTTTCTGCGGATGTTTTTGGGGCTATTTTACAATACCCGGGAAAAGACGGACAAATAACCGACATCAAATCGTTCATAGAAAAAGCCAATGCCGCACAGATAAAAGTAGCTGTTGCAGCCGATATTTTAAGTTTGGTAAAACTTGAAGCTCCGGGGAAATTTGGTGCCGATGTTGTTGTAGGAAGCACACAACGCTTCGGAATCCCTATGGGTTACGGCGGTCCGCACGCTGCATTTTTTGCTACAAAAGATGCTTATAAACGTGATATTCCGGGACGTATCATAGGTGTTACCAAAGACATGAACGGCAACAGAGCTTTACGTATGGCACTGCAAACACGCGAGCAGCACATAAAACGCGACAAAGCAACGTCCAACATTTGCACAGCACAGGTACTACTGGCGGTTATGGCAGGAATGTATGCCGTATATCACGGACCGAAAGGTTTAACCTTTATTGCCAGTAAGGTTCATAATACTGCTGCTGCCGTTGCAAATGCGTTAGTTCAATTAGGTTACAAACAAACCAACACATCGTTTTTTGACACTATTAAAGTTGAAGCCGATGCCGAAAAAATAAAAACACTGGCAGAAACACGTGAAGTGAACTTCTATTATCCGGACAACAATACAGTTACCGTTTCATTTAACGAAACAACGTCTTTGAATGATGCCAACGAGATTGTTGCCATTTTTGCTGATGCTATTCAAAAACAAACCATACAGCTTTCTTCAATAACAGAAAGCACCTCAATCCCTGAGAATTTACAACGTCAAACATCTTTCTTAACATTGGATGTTTTTAATAGTTACCATTCAGAAACAGAACTGATGCGCTATATCAAGATGCTGGAACGCAAAGATTTGTCATTAAATCACTCCATGATTTCTTTAGGATCCTGCACCATGAAGCTAAATGCTGCCGCAGAAATGCTGCCGTTAAGCTGGGCAAACTGGGGCAGCATACATCCGTTTGCACCTGTCGAGCAAGCCGAAGGCTATCAAACCATGCTTAAAGCATTAGAAAAGCAACTGACAGAAATAACAGGATTTGCCGCAACATCCTTACAACCCAACTCTGGTGCGCAGGGCGAATACGCCGGATTAATGGTCATAAGAGCTTATCATGAATCCCGTGGTGACCATCATAGAAATATTTGCTTGATTCCTTCATCGGCACACGGGACAAATCCTGCAAGTGCGGTTATGGCGGGAATGAAAGTTATCGTAACAAAATCTACTGAAGAAGGCAATATTGATGTGGAAGATTTACGTGAAAAAGCTATTTTACACAAAGACAACTTATCCTGTTTAATGGTAACATATCCGTCAACTCATGGTGTGTATGAATCTGCCATAAGAGAAATAACCCGAATTATCCACGACAACGGCGGACAGGTTTATATGGATGGCGCTAACATGAATGCACAAGTAGGACTTACAAATCCGGGAACCATAGGTGCCGATGTATGCCACCTCAACCTTCATAAAACTTTTGCAATACCTCATGGTGGTGGCGGTCCCGGCGTTGGCCCTATTTGCGTTGCAAAACAACTCGTTCCGTTTTTACCGGGCAATCCGGTTATTAAAACAGGTGGCGAACAAGCCATCACAGCTATTTCTGCCGCACCGTTCGGCTCGGCATTAGTGTGTTTGATTTCTTACGGATATATCAAAATGCTGGGTGCCGAAGGTGTAACACAAGCCACGAAAATTGCGATTTTAAATGCCAATTATATCAAACAGCGTTTACAAGGAAGTTTTGATACTTTGTATTCCGGCGAATGCGGCAGAGCAGCTCACGAAATGATTGTGGACTGCCGTCCGTTTAAAGCCAACGGTATTGAAGTGACCGATATTGCAAAACGCCTGATGGACTACGGATTTCATGCGCCAACGGTATCATTCCCTGTAGCCGGAACTTTAATGATTGAACCTACCGAAAGTGAAAGTAAAGCCGAAATGGACAGATTTTGTGATGCGATGATTGCCATCAAAAACGAAATTGATGCGGCATCAAAAGATGATGACAATAATGTGCTTAAAAATGCACCACACACTTTGGCGATGGTTACTGCCAACGACTGGTATTTTCCATATTCAAGAGAAACTGCTGCATATCCGTTGGAATACATAAGAGATAATAAATTCTGGCCAACCGTAAGACGTGTTGATGATGCTTATGGCGACAGAAACCTTATTTGTACCTGTACGCCTGTCGAAGAGTACATTGAAGCATAAATTTATATCCTGATTAATAAAAGCTCTCTTTTTGAGGGCTTTTGTTGTTTTATTATTAATATTGATGATTCTTTTTGTAAATTCATTAAAAATCAACAATTATTCAATAAATTCAAAACAAGCAATATAAATAATATGTAATTTAGTATGTTAATTTTACTTTTTAATAGCAAATGGCAATTAAAATAACCGGAACAGGCAGCTATATCCCAAGCAGCATAGAAAAGAACGAGAATTTTTTTCAGCATCAATTTTTAAACACCGATGGTACGGTAATAAAACACGACAACAACGTGATTATCGAAAAATTCAAAGCCATTACCGGTATTGGCGAAAGGCGCTATGCTTACAACCATTTAAACAGTTCCGACTTAGGTTTTTTTGCCGCTGAAAAAGCTATTGCAGGTGCCGGTATTAATCCCGAAGAAATAGATTATATCATTTTGGCACACAATTTTGGTGATGTAAAACACAACACCATACAAAGTGATATTTTGCCATGCCTGGCATCAAGGATAAAGCACAGCTTACGTATCAAAAACCCAAAATGTGTGGCGTATGACATTCTTTTCGGTTGTCCCGGTTGGATTGAAGGCGTGATTCAGGCCAATGCGTTTATCAAAGCCGGCATTGCCAAACGATGCTTAGTGATTGGTTCAGAAACCTTATCAAGAGTTGTTGACAAGCACGATCGGGATTCCATGATATATTCTGATGGTGCCGGTGCGACTATTATAGAAGAAACCGATGAAGAAGGTGGCATTTTAGCCCATGAAACAGCCAGTTACACCTATGACGAAGCCTATTATTTGTACTTTGGAAACTCCAACAATAAAGAGCTTTGTCCCGATACCCGTTATATTAAAATGGACGGCCGCAAGATATATGAGTTTGCATTAAGTCAGGTTCCCGATGCCATGAAAGCCTGCCTGGACAAAAGTGGTAAAGACATTAAGGATGTCAAAAAAATATTCATCCATCAAGCCAATGAAAAAATGGATGAAGCCATCCTTAAACGGTTTTACAAACTTTACAACACCGAAATTCCGGAAGGTATTATGCCCATGAGCATCCAGAAATTAGGAAACAGCTCTGTAGCAACCGTACCAACGCTTTTTGACCTGGTTAAAAACAATAAACTGGAAAACCAAAGCATTTCAAAAGGCGATGTAGTTATGTTTGCAAGTGTTGGTGCCGGTATGCACATTAACGCTATTGTGTATCAATGTTAATTGTTAAGTGCAAAAGTTAAATAAGGTTTATTGATAAATCATTTTTATAAAAGTTTAACTTTGAACCTTAAACTTTTCAACCTTGAAATTTTACATCATCATCCCTGCGCATAACGAAGAAGATTTTATTGAACTTACTTTAGAATCGCTATCTGCACAAACACTTTTACCAAAAAAAGTGGTTGTGGTAAATGACCATTCTACCGATAAGACTGCCGATATTGTTACCGGATTTGCACAAAAACATTCGTGGATAACTTTAATCAGCATAACATCATCAGACACACATTTGCCGGGTTCAAAAATCATCAACGCTTTCAATAAAGGCTTGGAAACGCTTGACGATAACTATGACGTGATATGTAAGTTTGATGCCGATTTGATTTTTCCCGAAAATTATTTGGAAACGTTGTCAACTGTTTTTCACCAAAACCCACAATGTGGTATGGCAGGAGGATTGCTCTACATACAAAAAAACGAACAATGGCAGTATGAAAACATTGCCGAAAAATACCATTTGCGAGGTCCTGTAAAAGCCTATCGAAAAGCCTGTTTTGAACAAATTGGCGGACTTAAAAAAGCCATTGGCTGGGATACTGCCGATGTGCTGCTGGCTCAATTTTACGGCTGGCAGGTCATTATCAAAAACCACCTTGAGGTAAAACATCTAAAACCCACGGGAAAAACCTACAATACCCGGGCAAGATTTGAGCAAGGAAAAGCCTTATACACCTTGCGTTACGGCTGGGCACTGTCGGCTCTCACGGGCTTAAAAATGGCGTTTGGCAAAAGAAAAATGAACGTGTTTTTTGACTATTTGAAAGGATATTATATAGCAAAAAAAGAAAAAACACCTTTTATAGTGTCAAAAGAAGAAGGACAATTTATCAGAAATTTTCGGTGGAACGGAATTTTTTCAAAGTTTAAATAGCAGGAAACTATGTTCAGGCATCAGGGGAAAAACAGAACTTACAAGCACAATTTACAGATTGCGACCGTTTTATCGTTTGTTGCGGGAATTGTCAACGTTACAGGATTTCTGGCAATACAGCAGCTTACCACCAATGTTACGGGACATTTCGCCTTGTTTATGAATGATGTTTCAAACTTTGAATTTTTAGAAGGAAGCATTTACTTGATTTATATTTTTTCGTTTCTTTTAGGGTCGTTTGTTTCGGGATTACTGATAGAATTTGGCACAGCATCCAAAAAACTGAATGTATTTATACTGCCTACGGTTTTGGAAGCTGCCATGCTCATTCTCGTTGCGCTGCTGTATGATGCATCATGGTTTCAATCTACAAATATTATTGCCTGCATGCTGCTGTTTGCCATGGGTGCACAAAACTCGTTTGTTACCAATATATCCAACACCATTGTAAGAACCACACACCTTACGGGATTATTTACAGACCTTGGTATTGAGCTGTCTCAACTGCTGTTTTCGCGGTGGAAACCGTTTCAGAAAAAGATTATATCAACCATAAAACTGCGTTTGTATATCATCAGCTTTTTCTTTTTTGGAGGATTGATAGGAGGATTTTTGTTTACCATAATAGAACTTAATACTTTAATTTTTGCTGCCTCGGTTTTAATAATAGGATTGGTTTTTGATCATTTAAGATTCAAAATGATTATGATACGTAGAAAGTATAAGCATCATAAAAACCTAAAGCTCCAATAAACTATAGTAACCTTAATTCTCTCTTTTGTTCTTTCTGATTTATTTATCTAATTTAATGAATTGTAAACTTAAGCCGTGTATAATTAATTGCCCCTTCTTGCCTACTCTGAAAGTTCCTGCAGAATTTCCAGTTTGGTGTGTACTTGCAAAAGCTAAGTGCTAAACCACGTAATGGATTATACACATAAACCATTGTGCAATATGCTATACTAAAATTCAAAAAACTTGAACAGAAAAAACTAACGAAAATAAATTGTAAATTCGCGGTTATGAATGACAAAAAACTTTACATAATCGCAGGCTGTAACGGAGCGGGAAAAACAACTGCATCGTTTACGATTTTACCTGAAATTTTGGACTGTAAAGAGTTCGTCAATGCAGATGAAATTGCAAAAGGGTTATCTCCTTTTCAGCCTGAAAAAGTTTCATTTGAATCTGGGCGAATAATGTTAAACAGAATAAATGAATTACTTTCTGAAAACGAAAACTTTGCATTTGAAACTACATTATCAACAAGAAGCTATAAAAACAAAATTGACGAAGCAAAAGAAAAAGGATACCGAATAACATTATTATTCTTTTGGCTTCAAAACATTGAATTAGCTAAAGAACGTGTAAAAACAAGAGTTTCAGAAGGCGGGCACAACATCGAACCAGAAGTCATAGAAAGAAGATATATCAGAGGAATTAAAAACTTATTTGATATATCTTCCAATAGTTGACGGAGCTTTGATTTTTGACAATTCTGAAGGAAAATACGAGTTATTAGCTGAAAAACAAGTTGATAGATTACTGAATATTTTGAACCAAGAGAAGTCTAACCTATTAAAAAATTACTATGACAACAATTGAAATTCAAATAGAAGAGAAAAATAAAATTCTAAAAGGACTTGAAAAAGTGTATGAAAAATTATTAGAATTTAAGAAAACCAAAAACAGTGAACTGGTTGTATTGCGTGACAACAAAATCGTAAAAATAAAACCTGAATAAAGAAGCACAATCTCGCAATAGTTTGCCGGCTCAGCTCTGCGAAGTTTACAACTTCGCAGTAAAAAACTACAACTTTAAGCTTCGAAGTTGCAAACTTTGAAGAGCCGAGGATTTTTGTTTACCATAATAGAACTTAATACTTTAATTTTTGCCGCATCAATCTTAATAATAGGACTGTTTTTTGACAATTTAAGATTCCGGATGATTGTAATGCGCAGGAAATATAAGTATCAAAAGAAACTTAATCAAATACAAAATACTGATACTAAATAGGTAAAAAAATTATATATTAGTTTTTGATAATCGTTAAGAATCTGCCTGTTTTGTGGGTGGATGTGTTTGATTTGTTGGGATTATATAAAAGTTATCACACATATAGACCTCTATTAATGTTTTGGAATAAAAAGAAAAAATTACCGATTACAGAAGAAGACAAAGTTTGGGTTGACAAAGACCTTAACTGGTTGCTAACAGAATTAGGAAAAGAGCATTTTATGGAAATCCAAACAATAACACCAACAAAGGATTTCTACGAACGCATTTTTGACGGAACTGAAAAGGATGCAGAATTCATTCTTGAAAGAACGATGGAATTGATGAATATCCAAGATATTGATATAAAGTTGGACTTTTTCTCAGACTCGCCAATTGAGATGTCTGATGGAACAATATTAACTACACCAGCAGACATTAATGGTCGTTGGAACAGCGCAAGTGGAACTTATCAGAAAACCGAAAAAGGAACTATAATTTCTATAGAAAAAGGACAATTAAAAAATCCTATTTCATTAATTGCAACTATTTCACACGAATTGGCTCACCAAATTTTATTGGGTGAAAATCGAATAGAAGAAAATGACGAGTTTTTGACTGACTTTACTGCAATCACATATGGATTTGGGATTTTTATTGGCAATTCACGCTTTCAATTCACATCACAAGAATTTGGTTGGCAATCGAGTAATCAAGGATACCTACCAGAACAAATAATTGCTTATGCAATGGCTTGGCTATCAAAAAAACGGAATGAAAAAACCGATTATAGCCAATTTTTGAATAAGTCAGTAAAGAAATATTTTGACCAAAGTTTAGAATGGCTAATAGAAAATGAAAAATAAAATATGTATAGTAACAATATATAACATAAATATCCTCAGCTCTGCGAAGTTTTCAACTTCGCAGTAAAAAACTATATATTTTACTTTGGAGTTATGACCTTAAAACGCCCAATCTTTATAATCGCTTTTAGCTTCCAATTCATCCTCTAAATCATCATCCAACTCAGGAAAAAAGTCAATACCGGTAAGTGCTTCAATCTCATCAACAGATACCACAAACTTATACAATGGTAAGTTTGAATTCTCGTGCGGCAATAAAAAAGCAATCATCTTTACCTTGCCATTATTGGCATCCAAAATTATTTTATAAAAATAGTTTGGCACCGCTACATCTTCGTCGCCAATGGTTTGCATATCGCCTTTTAAAATGCCGCCTGTAACCACAAATACACCGTCATATTTATTTGCCCAATAGCGTCCTTTTTGCTCCAGAGTATTCCAGATGCCTGCATTGAAATCATTTTTTTGCGGACTTATATTACTGGTCAAAAAGGTTTCATCGTGTGCTTCTTTACTGTATTTTCTATCACCTGCCGGACACAAATGCCCACGGTCAAAACCCGAGTTTTTATAATTGCGCCAATGTGCCGCGCCGGTTTTTACGGCTTTGTCAACTTCAAAATACGGACGCTCAAAATTGGTATTGGACAAGTGTGATTTTTTGAGTTCATACGCTACCCATTCGGCTTGCTCGTGAGCCTCGCTGTATGACAATGAATAGCCTTGATGATGTATAACCTGACCTGTGGTGCTTGCTGGCAAAAAGAACTCTTTGGTGTCAGGTTTTGGTGTGCTTCCTTGTTTGACAAAGCTTGAATTTTCCTTTTCGTTTAAGATAAATTCATAGCCATAAACGCCTAAAGCAATCAGAACGGCAACTACAATATATAGGGTTTTTTTATTCAATTTAATCAAAATATACGACAAAAATTTACCACACACCTATCTGTCGAAAATCTCTCGAAAAGTCGCCAAGACGCTAAGAAAGTCACTTTTGGCTTTGCGACTTTGCGAGAGAAAACAGATACACTTAAAGAACAAATAAATTTAATCAAAAACAAATTCTAAAGGTTTACCCGTTGCGCCATTTGGAAAACTGATGCCTAATAATGCCGATATCGTCGGCGCAATATCCGGAATAACCGTTTTTTGAAATGTATGACCATGTTTGATACCTTTTCCGAAGAACAATAACGGTACATGCGTATCATAATTAAATGCCGAACCATGCGTGGAACCGGTTTTACTATAGGATATTACGGCAGGATCCAGCAAATATAACACATCACCCGAACGTTTCTGGTTGTAACCCATTTGCAATAAGGCTTCAACACCACTTGAATACATTGATCTTGAAATAGTTGAAGCCGTATAAACATTGTCTATATGTTTGTATTTAAGAACCTCATCGGCAATAATCTGCTGAACCTTTTCAAGTTCCAGATTCATTTCGATAAGTTTTGCCCTGTTTAAAAATATCTGATTGTTTGAAATGTTTTCTACCAAATCTGCAGCACCAAACTTTGCCGTTACAAACTCATTGACATATTTTTTAAACGCACTGCTTTCAAAATACCCTGCCGGAATCCTGTTGCTTTGCAAATAGGCAGGAACTTCAACAGCCGCATGGTCTGCCGATAAAAATACGGTGTATTGGTTTTTACCAACGTTGGCATCCAGATAATTAAACAATCGTTCCAGTTCTTTATCCAGACGAATGTAAACATCCTGAACTTCTTTGGAATTTACCCCAAAATTATGTCCTACATAATCCGGACTCGAGTAACTTATAGCCAATACATCTGTAAAATTATCTTTTCCAAGCTGCTCGCCGTCAATGGCTGCAAGCGCAAAATCGGTCGTGATATTATTACCATAGGCCGACGCTTTTATAATTTCATAATTGCCGTTGTCTTTTTTAAGGGTTGCCAAATCATACGGAAACGTCGCGGTTTCTTTTCCTTTAAAACCGCCTTCAAACGTATTCAAATCACTTCCGCTTTCGGTATAGGTTGCAATATCATAATAGGTATCCCATACTTTAAAATAGCTGTCAACCAATCTTTTACTATTAAAATCTGTAACCCATTTTGGCAGTTCATCCATATAAAATGTACTCGAAATCCAGTTACCTTCATCTCTGCCATGAAACCAATAGGCGGCATTTGCCGTATGTCCGGCAGGTAAAATAGCACCTCGGTCTTTTAAAGCAATACCTATTGTTTTGCCTTGCAATTGGGTAAACAGCCTGTTTTCATCAGCAAACGAGGTTGTTTTCATCCGGTGTGGCGACATTTGCCCGGCTTTATCTGTCGTTCCAACCGACTGCACTGTTTCGTCACCGGCACAATACACATATTTTTTTAGTTCCTTATCAAACCAATCATTACCTATAATACCGTGATATTTGGGTGTTGTTCCCGTATAAACCGACGCATGTCCCGGACCTGTATAGGTAGGCACATAGTTGTAATGGTTGTTTCTGCAATCAAAACCTTCATTCATCATGCGCTTAAAACCACCTTCGCCATATTTATTGTAAAAACGCGTTAAATAATCGTAGCGCATCTGGTCAACCACAATGCCTACAACAAGCTTAGGCTGTGTGACATTATCAGTATTTTTAACATTTGACGTTCTATTTTGCGACTGAATTACCACCGAAAACAAAACGGCTATAAAGAGTAAAATTGTGTTTTTCATCATTGAGTTTAATTGGCACATTCAAAAATACAGATTTTAAACTGAAGTGGTTTAAACTTTTTTGATTGAAGCGAAAAATAGAGGTTTTTGTTCCAGATTTTAGCTTTTTTGAGCTGCATAGCAGAGCTACGAAGTAAAAAAACAGGTGAAACCCGCCTGCCGGACGGGCAGGTATGGGGCAAAAAGACCATTTTGCAGCCAATTGAAAAAAGTTTAAACCACTTCAGTATCTTAATTTAAAATAAAGGTTAAATAACCCACAGATTTTTTAATTTAGCAACAACAAAATTATATATGAAATACCTACATAATATTGGTGCTTATTTCTTGATGATTAAAGAGATGTTTCGCAAGCCAACCAAATGGTCGGTCATGAAAACATTAATCCTGAAAGATGTTGACGATTTAATCATTGGTTCACTTGGCATCGTTGCTTTTATTTCCTTTTTTGTGGGCGGTGTTGTCACCATTCAAACAGCACTGAATATTACAAACCCGATGATACCAAAATATTTAGTAGGTTTTGCTACACGGCAATCGGTAGTGCTGGAATTTGCACCAACATTCATTTCAATCATCATGGCGGGAAAAGTTGGCTCGTTTATTACCTCAAGCATAGGAACCATGCGGGTTACAGAACAAATTGACGCACTCGAAGTTATGGGTATCAACTCTATAAACTATCTGGTATTCCCAAAATTTATTGCTTTGATGCTGTATCCTTTTGTGATTTCCATCGCGATGTTTTTAGGCATTCTTGGCGGCATGGCGGCTTGTGTGTATGGCGGTTTTAGCACCGTGGAAGATTACAACACGGGAATCCAAATGGATTTTATTCCGTTTCACATGGTGTATGCATTTATAAAAACTTTTGTATTTGCATTTGTACTGGCAACTATCCCATCATTTTACGGGTATTTTATGAAAGGCGGCGCACTCGAAGTTGGTAAAGCCAGCACCAAATCGTTTGTGTGGACCAGCGTGGTAATCATCCTTCTCAATTACATATTAACCCAATTATTATTAAGCTGATGATAGAAGTAAAAGACGTTCATAAATCATTTGGCAATGCCCATATTTTAAAAGGCATCAGCACGACATTTGATACCGGCAAAACCAATTTGATTATTGGGCAGAGCGGTTCCGGGAAAACCGTTTTTTTGAAATGTTTATTAGGATTATTTGATATTGACGAAGGCTCTATTTCTTATGACGGCAAAATTTATTCTGAATTGAGCCGTGATGAACGACGTGATTTGCGTGCCGAAATGGGTATGGTGTTTCAAGGCAGCGCACTGTTTGATTCCATGACCATTGAAGAAAACGTCATGTTCCCGTTACGGATGTTTACCAAACAGAGCCGAAGCGAAATGCAGGATCGGGTTGATTTTGTTTTGAAGCGTGTCAACCTTGCCGATGCCCATAAAAAATTTCCGAGTGAAGCATCGGGCGGAATGCAAAAGCGTGTAGCCATTGCCAGAGCTATTGTAAACAATCCGAAATATTTGTTTTGTGACGAACCAAATTCGGGCTTAGACCCAAAAACGGCTATTGTAATTGATAATCTGATTCAGGAAATTACTTTAGAATACAATATTACGACCATCATCAACTCTCACGATATGAACTCTGTAATGGAAATAGGTCAGAAAATAGTATTCTTAAAAGATGGCCACAAAGCATGGGAAGGTTCTAACAAGACTATTTTCAGAACCGATAACGAAAGCGTTACGGACTTTGTGTATTCTTCTGAACTGTTCAAAAAAGTACGCAAAATGTATCAGGAAGAAAACAGTTGATTTCTATTTTATTTGAATTGAGCCGTTGCTTTTTGCTGTAATTGCTTTATTTCCTGTTCTTTGGATTTTGGCACAATCATCAATACATCCTTACAATCAACGATAATATAATCATTCAAATCTGAAATCACGACTTTTTTTCCTGCGCCGGTACTTATCATATTCCCCGAAGCGTCCACCGTTAAAACCTGCGCATTAACCACGGCATTATTGCTTTCATCTTTCTCTAATTTCTCATACAAACTTCCCCAGGTGCCAAGGTCATTCCAATCAAACGTTGCCGGAATGATAAAGACATTTTCAGAATTTTCCATGATAGCATAATCCACCGAAATATTTTCGGCTTTCGGATAATTTTCAGCAATAAAAACACTTTCTTCATCTGTATTATACACCGAAATCCCCGATTTGAAAAGCTCAAACAATTGCGGCTGATTTTTTTGAAAAGCAGCAATCACGCTTTTTACGCTCCACATAAAAATTCCGGCATTCCATAAAAAATTACCTTGTTCGATAAAGCTTTTTGCTGTGTTATAATCGGGTTTTTCCCTGAATTGATTGACAGGCTTTATAGCATTTTCTGAAGTTTTGTCAAACTCAATATAGCCATAGCCCGTATTTGGGAATGTTGGTTGAATGCCAAGCGTCATCAAAGCATCATTATTGGTACAGAAATCAAAAGCCTGCTGTACGTTTTCAGTAAATGCGGTTTCGTCTTCAATCCAATGATCGCTTGGCGCAACAATCATCACCGCATCAGGGTTTTCCTTTTGTATTTTTAATGCCGCATACAAAATACAAGGTGCGGTATTGCGCATTGCCGGTTCTAAAACCACTTGTCGTTGGGTAACATCGGGCAATTGTTCAAATACCAAATCATTATAAAGTTCATTGGTCAGAATGAAAATATTTTCTTTTGGAATCAAATGTGCCAAACGGTAAAATGTTTTTTGCAAAAGCGTATCACCAGTGCCAAGCATATCGTGAAACTGCTTCGGGAATGCTTGTGTGCTTACCGGCCAAAAGCGTGAGCCAACGCCACCTGCCATTAAAATTGCGTAATAATTTTTTTGCCCCATTGTCTTTCAGACATTTCCCCAAAGGGGAAACTATTTTTAATTAAACTTTTATCTACTGATATTCTTATGAAAATACAGCTATTTTTTCACAATCCCGAAAAAGTTCGGGACTGCTTCCGCAGGAATTAATGTTACCTCAGCATTCGGGTTAAACAAATATAACTTTCCTGAGCTGATTTCTACACATTCATAACGCTTGGAGCGTTTTTCACCCATTTTAAAAACTCGTCCGTTATATAATTCAAACACACTTCCTTTTGGCACTTCAAAAATATAGGTTTTATCATTAGGTTGGTCAAATTGTTTTAATGCGAATGACAATTTTGCATCGGTATCACTACTTGCTTTTGGGTTTTTAAAATGCTTCGCCAAAAGCGGCAATAAATGGCTTGGGAATACATCCGGATTTAAAAACGGCAATATCAAATGTTGAAAGGTTTGCTTCCACTCAACTCCGTGAGGTTTTATATGTCGTCCGTTATGATTGTAAGCTTCAAAATGCGCAATTTCGTGTACTAATGTAATTAAAAACCGATAGGGATTCAAACTGGAATTAATCGTGATTTGATGCTTTCCATTGGGCAATGCTCTATAATCACCGTGACGCGTTTTGCGTTCATTTTTGATTTTAACAGTGAGATTATCGTGCTGTAAAAGTTCTACAACTCTTGGAATAGCGTTATGCGGAATGTATTCTTGAAGCGTATTGTGCATACTGCAAAAATAAGGGAATTGTACCGAGAGTAAAAACTTTCTGGTTAATACTCCACAATTTCAAATTCGCTACGACGGTTCAATTGATGTTCTTCTTCTGTACAATCGAGCATTGGGCAAGGTACTATCGGGCTCAACTCGCCATAACCCTGAAACTGCATACGTCTTGCATTGACAAAACCTTCTAAAGCTAAATAATTTCGGGTAGATTCGGCACGACGCTCCGACAAAATCTGATTGTAACGAACGGTACCGCGACTGTCGGTATGCGAACTGATTTTTAAACGAATATCCGGATAACGTTCTAATTTTTCAGCCAATTCATCCAAAATAATTTTAGAATCGGCTCTGATATTCCACATATCAAAGTCAAAATAAATAGGCTCAAGCTCAAAAAACAGCTTGCCGTCTTTTTCAACAATTGGCGGGCCATCCGTATCCGTCAACATTTCAAAACGTTTTGGGTCTTCTTCTTTTAAATTTTTATCGATGCCTTTTTCTGCAATAACAGCTTCAACAGGATCAACCGGCAATGGTGGCGGTAATTGTTTTAAATACAATATATGTTTTTGGTCTTGTTCTTCTAAAACGGTTACTGACAATTCTCCCTTTTTATAAGCCTCATTTACAGCTTTCAATTGGTAATTGCCAGCCAATAAATTACGATTGAAACTTGCAATAGAATCCAAGGTATTATCATAAATCATATTACCTTTTGCATCGAGCAATTCGACTTTTACATTTGGAATAAATGCTTTGGTAATAGCATCTCTTACTTCAAAAGTATTGATGTATTCCCTTATGAAAATTTCACCTATTTGTGTAAATTTGAAAATATCATCATTGGATTTATTTCTGTTGGAAGCAAAAAAACCTTCAGTTTCGTTGTAATAATTGATGTTAAAATCATCATATCTTGAATTGACAGGCGCGCCAAGATTGACAGGTGTTGTAAATGCTCCATCAACCCATTCCGAAACAAAATTATCCAGCATACCCAATCCCAAATGACCGTTGGAGGCAAAAAACAGATTGCCACTTTCAGAAATAAATGGAAAATGTTCACGGTTTGGTGTATTGATGGTCTCACCCAAATTTACCGGTTCACCAAAAGTATCGCCATTTATTTCAACATAATACAAGTCAAAACTCCCAAAACCACCATCCTGATTGGATGAAAAATAAAGCTTTTTACCATCAGGACTTAATGCCGGATGCTGGTATGAAAACTCACTGTTGTTGAATGGCAGTTTTTCCGGTTCTGTCCATTTTCCATCAGTAAACGTCGTTTTGTATAAATGGATATTGTTATTGGAATTGGCATCAAATTCTTTTTTGCCATCGGTATAATTGCTTCTGGATATATAAAGCGTAGTGCCGTCTTTACTGAAACAGAAATTACCTTCGTGAAGCCTGGAATTGATTTTTTTCGGTAATGGTTTTACACTGCCTATTGTATCTGTTTTTTCATTCACCTTAACGGCATAAATGTCTAAAAAAGGCTGGTGGGTCCATTTGTAGGTTTTACCAAAAAGCTGATTTTTATCTCTGTCTGATGTAAAATACACGCTGTCATTAAACTTTACCGCTCCAAAATCTGAAGCATCAGAATTAAAACTAACTTCTTTAACCGTATAATCGGGGTTTTTGAGCTTGAATTCTTCTATGGTTTCTATAGCTTGAGCCTTATCAAATGTTTGAGAAGTGTTTTCTTTATAAATCTGATAATAATCCAAAGCAGATTCGTAATCGCCCAAAACAGATAATACCTGGTATAATTTAAAATGAAATTCGTTATCAATGGTTTTATCGGCTTCTATAAATTTTCCGCCAATTAAACGTTTTAAGTATAATGCAGCTTTTCTGTACTCAAAAATATTATAATAGCATATCGAGATGTTTTCTAAATCTTTTTTCTTGTTTTTTCTGATTATATCTTCTTCATAATATTTTGCGGCATTGATATAATCTCCTTTTTCAAAAAAACGGTCAGCTCTTGATTTTTGTTGACCAAAAGTCACCTGAACCATACAAAATGCTATGATAATAATGAGTATCCCTTTCATATCTAATAAAATCTTGGAGATGAATATTTTTTGCTTAAACCCAATATATCAAACGTGTATAGCAAAACAAACTCGTGGCTACCGTTGTTAAAATCATTCAATTGACTGGTATTGAAATCGTATGCATAACCAATTTTCAAACTTGGTGTAATATTAAATCCTGCCAAACCTGCAATGGCATCCTGGTATCTGTAAGATACACCAATCTCAAAAACTTGATTAAATAAAGCATTTGCCGATACGTCAAAAGTTAACGGTGCACCAAAAGTTTGCTTAACCACGGCAGATGGTTTTAGTTTTATATTATCATTAACATCAAACACATAACCACCAATCAAAAACAGATGTGGTTGGTTTTTGTAAAGCGCATCACTGTCAACGGTCAAATCCGCAGGAAAAAAATTGGGCGATGACAATCCGATATAATAATGTTCTTTAAACACAAAAAAACCTGCACCAATGCCTAAAACCGTTTTATTGGTATTTTGAAATAACGGATCGGTACTTACATTGGTATTTGAAAAATCAAACCGTAAATTGTCCACACCTATTTTCATTCCGAAAGACACATTCAAATCATTTTTCAGCTTGATTTTATAGGCTACGTCAACATTAAACACGTTTTCATTAAGCACTTTACCAATCCTGTCATTTAAGTAATTGACACTTAACTCAATTTTTTCATTTAAAGGAATATGTGCAAAAACATTGGCTGTTTTTGGTGCGCCATCCATTCCAACCCATTGCGTACGGTACAAACTTCCTACTTGTATCAACCCGGGTTCATCAATCACATATCCCGGATTGACAACACTCATATTATACATATACTGCGTATAATGCGGTTCTTGTTGTGCTATTGCAGATACACTGAACAGACCTACTAAACAAACTATGATTCTCATTCTATCCATTCTATCTGCTTAAATAAAAATTGCCCTGAAATGGTGCAGTTATGCCATCACGTGGGTCAAACACATAAAAATAAACACCTGACGGCAATCTGTTGCCAATGGTCATTGACACATTTGAAGTACCATTAAATAATGGCGTGTTTCTATTGCCTTTATATACTTTGGTACCATAACGGTTATATATGTTTATTTCAAAATTTGGGAATGCATCCGGCAAATTGCATAAATCCAATACATCATTTTCGCCATCGCCATTATCAGATACACCATCGTTGATACAAAGTTCACAATTAGGGTGGTCTAACGGAAGAAGCGTTACTATAATTTGTGTTCTTGCAGATTCACAACCATTTTCATCAATTGCCGACACGAAATAATCTTCACCATTGATTAAAAGTGTATTAAATGGTAACGGATTGTTATCTGTAGCGGTATCATACCAATTAAAATCATCATCAGTCGTTAATACTAAATCCTGAATGGTTGCACCATCGCTTGCACAAAATGTTTGGTTGACACTTGTTGGTGGTTGCAATTCATTAATAGTAATTGTTATGAGTGAAAACGATAAAGAACAAATTTGATTTCCCTGAATTTGATATTCAAAATTATAAATACCTGATTGTAATTGGGTCAAATCCAAAATACTTCCGGATAAAGCATTGGTGTTGTCTAAATCGATAAATATACCACCGGAATCTGCTTGCAAATCCAAAACATTTAATAAATCTATCTGTAAATCAGAGTTGCAAACTGTTTCCTGAACATCACTACCTGTATTCGGTTTTTGATGGACTACAACCGTTACAGTGGTTGAATTTCCACCACACAATACATTATCCGGAACGGTATAAATATAATTTCCGGCAACTGATGAACTTGGGTCAAAAATCGCAGTATTATCCGTTGTGCTAAATCCGTTCGGGCCTGTCCAAATCCCATTTATATTGACATCGCCTGTTAATGTATCAAACAAATTAAACGGATTTTCATCACTACAAACCTCAACCGTTGCACCAATACCGGAACGATACTGTTCATATATGATAAAAGTCAAATCAGCACTATCAATACACCCATTTTCGGTAGTTGTGGTATAGTTAAAATTGAATGTTTGCTGATGGTCAATTGGTGGTAGCGTAAATGGATTTTCAATAACATTTCCTGTGTCTAAGTCTATCCAAACACCTAATGACCCTTGGTAAATTGGGTCATCAATACCATTTGTATTTAAAAGTGTGATCAAATTGGTTGGCACAGAAAAATCAGATTCACAAAACGCTAAAATACCGGTATCTTCACCTGCATACAAATACGGATTTATTATAAGTGTTACCAAAGCTGATTCAGGACTGCAAGGACTTAACAAATTTGAACAAACATACGTTGGCGAAACAGTATATTCGAACACGTACGTACCAGCATCGGCATTGGTAATGTTTGACACATTAATAGTTCCTTGATAGGTATATCCTGGATCTTCATCAGTTGTACAGATATTGCCAGTATTGGTAATCAAGCCTAAATTTGAGGGTCCTGACACGAACGCCCAATTAGTACAATCATCACTCGGATAATCAAACAAAATTCCATTTTCAGTAGTAAAAACAATTTGGTCGTATAAATTTATCGTTTGAGGTTGTGTTCCATCAGTACAGATTTCTAAAGGTTGTGGTTGAGAAAACGGCCTGATATCTTCAAAGAATGTAAACTCAACTGTTGATTCTTTATCCGGGCAATCTGATAATGTAGCTCTGGCATCAACCATATAAGTAAAGCCATAAGTTACGCAGCCAAAACGCGGATTGTTCTGAACCAGATCATCATAAATTTCGCGTAAATTAATAGTTGAATCTGAAGGTCCAGATAATTGTCCTGTTGGGTCATTCATCCACAACCAAACACCTTCTAAATCTTCTCCAATTAGGTATTGATCATCCAGCAAGTCAATGTCTGCATCATAAACACCGGCCAGCATTTCACTCTCACAAATTGAAATATTTGCCGCAATACCCGATTGTACATCTCGAATGACTTCCACTTTAAAATTCACGGTTGCAGATGTATCACACGGTGAAATACCCGGAACTGTATAACTAAATTCAAACACATCAAATTCAATCAGGTTACCAAAAGGCACGTACGGAATTTGCGCTTCAAAAGTTCCATTTTGACTTAGGCCGATAAAATTTGAAGCAGCACCCATATTTCCAATAAAAGCCCAAACCCCATTTTGATGTGGCGAAGGCAATGACTCAAACACTTGAAATAAATCAAATTCTCCAACAGTTGCTTCACATATTGTTACGTTTGCTGAATTAGGTCCTGATGGTGGCAACGGCACACCTTGAAATGGACCTATAACAACATTTAAACTTGCAATAAGGTCATTTGGACAGCCAGAATTAGGATCTAAAAATAAGAATTGAAATGTATCTTGAGAAGTAGAAGAAATATCCAAATTCCACGAAAACAAATCGCCTGTCAATTCGTCTATTGCAAAATTAAAATCAGGGTCAAACCAAAAACCGGAAGCCAAAGAAATTGGCGTAACGCCTGGAAGTGCGTTATATTCTTCATAAAGATTAATGATTCCGTCGGGAAACCCATCAGAATCATAATCTATTTGGGTCATATCACAAATGTAAATGGTTTCAACAGTATTACATTGTGCATTGGTTTCAACTACAAAAAATAAAAATAGTAGAAAACAGAGTAATTTTTTATGCCTCAAAGCGTCAATTATTTTGATGCAATATAGTTATTTATCGATAAAATGCTTACAAATTTCTGTAAGAAAATTACTAATGTTCTATGGTGTAGAATTTGAAACTTGCAGAAGTTTGCCATTATAATATTTGTTCCCGTTAAGGGAAAAATCATAAATATAATTGGCCATTTCTTGTGCAGAGGTGTTGGCTTTATAACCGGGAAAAGCCTCTTCCAGCATTTCGGTTTGAACGGCTCCTAATGCCAAAACGTTGAACGATGGCCCGGAATCCTTATATTCTTCCGCTAATAACTCTGTAAGTGTGATGACTGCTGCTTTACTCGAACTGTATGCTGCAAGTCCGGGAAATTTCATACTGCCTTGAACACCACCCATAGAACTTATGGTTACTACGTGCCCATCTTTTTTCATAAACGGAATGACTTTTCTTGTCAATTCGGCTACACCAAATACATTGGTTTTGTAAACCATTTCAAAATCTGAGATTGTGGTTTCAGAAAATGACTTATTGAGTAGTTGCCCGGCATTATTAATTAAAATATCAACATGATTCCATTTCGTTTTTATAAAATCGGACACAATTTGATAGGCTTCAGAATCGCATAAATCAAAAGGAAAAGTGGTCACATTATCCAATTGTTGGATTTTAATTGGCAACTCATTTCGTGACAGCGCCAAAACCTGATGTCCCTGGCTTGCAAAAAGTTTTACCAACTCAAAACCAATGCCTCTGCTGGTTCCGGTAATAATGACGTTTTTACTCTTCATTCATCACAATTTCTTTGGTTGATGTATTGCAAATAGCTTCAACTGCCGGAATTAGTTTGTTAACCAAACCAGCCATGTGTTCATAATCCTGCTTGTCTGCTTCATCGCCTACCTGATGGTAATGGTCATAATTTGATAAATCGCATGTAGAAACGGTATGGCTCGGCAACTTAAACGCTTCATAAAACGGGTAATTATCAGACGCTCTGAACAGGTTGTATTTCTTAGAAACATCTGATGCACCTATAAGTTTTTCGCCTGCATACTCATTGATTTTTGCTGCCATATTAGACAACTCATAGCCTGTTAAAAATGCTGTATAATCTCTGTCTTTAAACGGCACGCCTATCATTTCGATATTAACTACCGTATAAAGGTCGATATTTTCAGATTTTAATTTGTCTGCCAGATGTTTAGAACCTAAAAGCCCCATTTCTTCGGCAGAAAAAAGCACCACAATCACACTGCGCTTATTGTTTTTTGCCGCTGCCAACTGTCTTGAAATAGCCAGCACGGCACTTGTTCCCGTAGCGTTATCATTGGCACCGTTGGCAATAGAATCACCGGCTACTTTTTTCCCGAAACCTATATGGTCATAATGTGCACCAAGGATGACAATTTCGTTTTTAAGCTTTACATCGGTACCTTCTATAAATCCTACGATGTTAAATGCAGGTTTTTCTCTTGCGGTAAAATGGTCTCTGTACGTATCGTAATACGGTTTGATGCCGTAGCTTGCAAGTTCTTTTTCAATAAAAACCGCTGCGTCTTCTATACCTTGGGTTCCTGTGTTTCTTCCTGATAAATTATCGGAAGCTAAAAAAGAAACAATCGTTTGTAATTGTGATGCGGTTACGGATGATGCTTCGACAGCAGGTGCGTTTTGAACAGATTTACATCCTGTAAACAGCAGTAAAAGGACTAAAAAACGTAAAAGGTTTTTCATGGTTGTTTCATTGATTGAGTTAATGGCTAAAGATAAAAAAATCCTTTGTTAAATATGTAACGCAGATTAATATTATAAATCAAAGCATCGATGTTTTTGTGTGTTCTTCGGAAAACCTGACCGACAGCAAGGCTAATAAACGGGCAACCCAACTTTTTACATATCTTTGCAGAAACATTTTTTCAATGTCATTCAAAGACTTACACCTCAACAAGCCCATTTTAAAAGCCTTAGACCTTACAGGTTACGATACGCCTACATTGGTACAATCGCAGGTTATCCCTTTGGTATTGGAACAAAAAGACGTACTGGCTTCTGCCCAGACCGGCACCGGAAAAACAGCAGCGTTTGCATTACCAATGTTACAACGCTTGTTTGACAAGCAGGATGCCGTAAAAAAAGGAAAAAAAATACGTGCATTGGTTGTCACGCCCACACGCGAACTGGCAATACAAATTGATGAAAATTTTAAAACCTACGGAAAATATACCAACCTGCGCAGTACGGTTGTGTTTGGCGGTGCATCTATCGAGCCGCAAATTGATATTTTAAAAAAAGGTGTCGATATTCTTATAGCAACGCCCGGACGTTTGCTGGATTTACATAAGCAAGACTATATCAACTTAGAACATATAGAAACCCTGGTTTTGGATGAAGCCGATTTGATGCTCGATATGGGTTTTATTGATGATGTTAAAAAAATTGAACGTTTATGTCCTACGGATAAACAGATTTTAATGTTTTCGGCAACGATGCCATTTAAAGTAGAACAGCTGGCAAATACCATTTTAAAATCGCCCGAGCGTATTGAAGTTTCGCCTACATCATCGGCTGCAAAAAATGTGAGCCAAGTATTGTATTATGTACCAAAGCGTAACAAAATAGAATTGTGCCTGCATTTGCTTCGTAATACGATTAAAGGCAACATCCTTATTTTCAGACGTACCAAATTTGGTGTTGACAAATTAGAACAAACCTTAATAAAAAACGGCTATAAGGTAGAAAGTTTTCACGGCGATAAAAATCAAAGCGACCGGCAAACGGCTTTAAATAAATTTAAAAACAAAGACGTCAATATTCTTATTGCTACAGATGTTGCCGCCCGAGGTCTGGACATTGACAATCTTGATGCAGTGGTCAATTTTGATATGCCAAACGTTCCGGAAACTTACGTGCATCGTATAGGACGAACCGGCCGTGCGGGCAACTTCGGCACAGCGTATTCATTGTGTTCTGCCGATGAAAAAGTATATATCAAGACCATTCAACAAGTAATAAACGTACAAATTCCTGTTGAAGACAATCATCCGTATCCTTTAGACCCAAAAGCAAAACCTGAGGTCCATAAGAAAAAAGAAGGCGCAAGTAAATACAAAAAAGGACGTAAAGGCGAAGGTGCCAAAAAGAATAAAAAACGTTGGTATTAGTAATTAAATTACGGTTTTCGATTTACGATTTACGATTTTGATGAGCGGAATCGAAGTCATGATTTACGACTTAACAACTCCAACTCAACAACTAACAAACTCTTAAAACGCATTCACGATGGCAAAAAAATCGGCTGCGTTGAGTGATGCTCCGCCAATTAATCCGCCGTCAACATCGGGTTTTGAGAAAATCTCTTTGGCGTTGCCCGGCTTAACACTTCCGCCGTACAAAATAGATACTTGCTGCGCCAGATTGTCACCGTAAGTTTCTGAAATGGTTTTTCTTATAAATGCGTGCATATCCTGCGCCTGCTCGGGTGTGGCAGTCTCACCGGTTCCAATTGCCCAAACAGGTTCGTAAGCCAAAACAATGTGTTTAAATGCTGATGCCGGCAGATGAAACAAGGCATTTTTAATTTGGCTTTCTACGACATTTTCGTGGTTATTTGCTTTTCTGTCGTTAAGTTCTTCACCAAAACAAAAGATAACACGCATCTCATTTTTAAGAGCGGCATCTACTTTTTTAGCCAGCATTTCATCGGTTTCATTAAAGTAAGCTCTGCGCTCGCTGTGTCCTAAAATAACGGTTTGAATGCCGATACTTTTAAGCATGCCCGCACTTACTTCGCCTGTATAAGCACCGGATTCTGCAAAATGCATATTTTGGGCAATTACCTCAATAGGATAGTCGCGCAATGCTATAAAACTATGCCAAAGATTGGTAAATGACGGCGCTATCATCACCTCGGCATTTGAGGTTTGATGCTGCTTTTTTAAATCGGTTATTAACGTTTCTGTTAAAGGCAAATCGTTGGTCATTTTCCAGTTTCCTGCTACTATGTGTTTTCTCATGATGTGTTGCTGACCTTCTTATATTGAAGGAACTTTTGCTTAAAAAATTATTATTCCAATTTCACTTTCGGGTCCAACCAGGCATAAATAATATCTACAAAAATATTGATAATTATAAATACCGAAGCAATTACCAGTACCGAACCCATGATTACCGGTAAATCTAAAGTGTTTAGTGCATTGACAATTTCTTTTCCGAGACCATTCCAACCAAAAATATATTCGACAAAAACGGCACCCGCAAGCATCGAAGCAAACCAACCCGAAATGGCTGTTACCACAGGATTTAAGGCATTTTTAACGGCGTGCTTTTTGATGATTTGAAATTCGCTCAATCCTTTGGCTCTGGCAGTACGAATATAATCCTGATTTAAAATTTCCAATAGTGAATTGCGCATTAACTGAATGACCACAGCCAACGGACGAATACCTAAAACTATGGCAGGCAATATCAGGTTTTTCCATTTTATATGCATCGCTTCGCCATAATCATCCAACTCATACAAACTGCCTGTCATTTCTAAATTGGTGTATTTGTGTAATACAAACCCAAAAAACCACGCAAACAAAATCGCGCTAAAAAACGACGGCACGCTCATCCCAAACGTACTTATTACCTGAATGGCTTTGTCGAGCCACCGGTCTTTGAACAATGCCGAAATGATACCCAGAAAAATTCCCGTAACTATCGCAATGCATATTGCAGAAACAGCCAGCACAAAGGTATTTGGCAAGGTTTCGGCAATAACCTGATTGACTTTTTTTCCTTGTTTGGTAAAGGATTCACGTAAGTATGGAAATTTTAAAGCTGTTGTAGTGTTCCCTATACTTAACAAGGTTAAAGCATTGTATTTTCCTTCTCTTAAAAATGTGTAATCCTCTTGATTTTTAGAATGAAATGACACAGGCGACAAATCATTCAAATAATACAAATACTGCGTGCTTAAGGGTTTATCAAAACCATATTTTTGTTTGATAACTGCCAGTTGCAGGCTGTCTTCATTTTGCCCGAGCATCATTTGCGCAGGATCGCCGGGCAATACATTGAACAGAAAAAAAATGACCGTCACTACCCCAAAAAGCGTGAGTAAGGCGTAAAAAATCTTATGTGCTAAATAGCGTATCAGGTTGTTTGTCGTTTAGTCGTTTGTCGTTTAGTCGTTTGTTGTGGAGTTGAATGGCATCTTAACAACAAACAACTTTACAACTTTACAGTTTTAAATCATCCACATCATTCCAATGTGCTTTTTGGGTTACGGTGCCTTTGTTTAAAACTACAACTCCCGGATTGGCACGTATGATGGTTTTCAATACTTTTTCGTCACACAGGTAAAAATCAAAATTAAGTTTATATTGTGATTTTACTTTTTGTTTCAATGCTTCGCCCGAAGCTGTTAATCCTATAACTGTATAGCCTTTTTTCAGTGCTTCATCAGAAAGTGTTTTGAGTTTTGCCAAGCCTTTTTCGTTTGAATTTTTAAGGCTGTAAGTGACAATCATCAGCAGTTTTTCTTCTTCAAGAAAATAGGATGTTAAATCTTCTTCATCAGATTCTATGGAAAAATCGAGGATTTTCGGTTCGTCGCCGTCTCTTATAACCTTGGTATCGACGCTCACATAATCGCCATCAACCGAAGGATATGAGCCATTGGTCACAAATTTTTTATTTTCGCCGTTTACCTTAAAAGTCCAGGTGTATTCAACTTCAGGTTTTCGGGCATTTTCGGGCAAAGTCATATTTTTCTGGATATTATCGCCTATTTTATACGCCCTGAAATCTATTGCCGGCAAATGCTCCATCACATGATAGCCAAACCAAAGCGATGCAATAACGCTCAATGCTGCCAAAGCAACGGTAGGACGTTTACTGAGCAGCGGTTTTATATGCTTGATTCCGAAGAATAAAATAAGGATAAGCACCAAGAGGATAACGTCTTTGGTAAAACTTTCCCAAGGTGTCAGTTTTAGGGCATCACCAAAACATCCACAGTCTTTTACCTTATCAAAATATGCCGAATAAAAGGTTAAAAACGTGAAGAATACAATCATAGCCAGCAAACTCCATACGGTAAATTTCGGTTTGTAACCTATGAGCAGAAACACGCCCAGAACCACTTCAAAGACGACCATAAAAACAGAAATCGCCAATGCGTAAGGTTCCAAAAACGTAATGTTTAATACTTCGGCACTGAAATATTCTTCAAGTTTGTATGAAAATCCAAGCGGATCATTCAGTTTTATAAATCCGGAAATGATAAACAAGACTCCTACAATAATTCGGGAAAGGTGAACTAAATACTTCATAGACTTTATTTCTTTTGGTTATTTAAATGAATGAGTGCAAATACCGCATAATTTATCATATCCTGATAGTTGGCATCAACGCCTTCGCTGGCAAGAGTTACACCCTTATTGTTTTCGATACTTTTTACCCGAAGCAGTTTTTGCAAAATCAAATCTGTAAGCGAACTGACACGCATATCGCGCCATGCCTCACCGTAATCGTGGTTTTTGTTTTCCATCAACTGCTTTGTAAACGCTACTTTTTCATCATACAAGGTTACAGCCTCTTCAATGGATAAATCGGGCTTGTCAACAAAACCTTTTTCCAGTTGTACCAATGCCATCACCGAATAATTGATAATCCCGATAAACTCGCCCGCTTCATCTTCATCTACCTTTTTTACAGTGTTTTCCTGGATGGTGCGAACGCGTTGCGCTTTGATAAAAATCTGGTCGGTTAACGATGGTAATCGTAATATGCGCCATGCGCTGCCGTAATCTTTCATCTTCTTTATAAAAAGACTTCGGCATATTGAAATAACTTCGTCGTATTGTTTTGAAGTATCCTGCATTATATCATTATATTTTGTGTAAATTTCGCTCAAATAGTTTAAAGTTCAAAACTCAACGGTTCAAAGTTTTTTATTAAATGACAATTAACTGCAACGGACAACTCATAGACCTGTCAACCCCAAAAGTAATGGGTATTTTGAATGTGACTCCCGATTCGTTTTATGACGGCGGCAGTTACCAAAATCAAAACAAAATCATTCATCATGTTGAACACATGCTTAATGAAGGCGCGACGTTTATTGATATTGGTGCCTACAGTTCGCGTCCCGATGCCGACCATATCAGTGAAGCCGAAGAATTACAGCGGCTTATTCCCATAATTAAATTATTGGTCAAAACTTTCCCCGAAATATTGATTTCGGTGGATACCTTTAGAAGCGAAGTTGCCCGTCAAAGCATTAGTAACGGTGCCTGTATGATAAACGATATTGCTGCCGGAACTCTTGATGATGCCATGCTTAAAACCGCTGCCGACCTGCACGTACCGTATATTATGATGCATATAAAAGGTGAACCCAAAACCATGCAGCAATTAACACAATATGAGCATTTGGTTAAAGATATCCTGTTTTATTTTTCTGAAAGAATAGCCGCAGCCAGAGCTTTGGGAATGACCAATATTATTATCGATCCCGGATTTGGGTTTGCAAAAACCACAGAGCAGAATTTTGAACTGCTAAACCATCTCGAACTGTTTCAAATGCTCGAATTGCCTATACTTATTGGACTTTCAAGAAAATCCATGATTTACAAAACACTCAAAACCACACCAAAAGATGCTTTAAACGGCACCAGTATTTTAAACACAATAGCCTTACAAAAAGGTGCAAACATCCTGCGTGTACACGATGTAAAACAAGCTGTGGAATGCATAAAACTCACAAGTGCCTTACTTGTACAATCGTCATAATTTATTAAATTTACAGAAATACAACCGCTTTGGACAATTTTAAACTTTGGGATTTTGGCATCATCGATTTTATTGATGTGCTTTTGGTTGCCATACTGCTATACTACATTTACAAGCTCATAAAAGGTACTGTTGCCATCAATATTTTTATAGGCATCATCATCATTTATTTTGTGTGGCGATTGACCGATTTTCTTAATATGTATATGCTTTCGGGTATTTTCGGGGGTTTTATGAAAGTGGGTATTATTGCGTTGATAGTGGTGTTTCAACCCGAAATACGGAAATTTTTACTGATGGTTGGCTCGACCAATTTTGGAACCAAAGGCAAATTCTGGGGGCAGTTTTCATTTTTAAAATCTGAAACAGAAGACGAAACCGATGTTGAAGCACTTATTGCAGCCTGTATCAAAATGGGAACCTCAAAAACCGGTGCGCTAATTATTATAGAACGCAATAACAATCTGGATTTTTTGGTGGATACCGGCGACGAAATGAACATAAAAGTTACGCAGCCCATCATTGAAAGTATTTTTTATAAAAACAGTCCGCTGCACGATGGCGCCATCATTATTGAAAATAACATTGTTAAAGCAACCCGTGCTATTCTGCCCGTAAACAACGAAAAAACCATTCCGCAACGATTTGGACTGCGTCATCGGGCTGCCATAGGAATTACCGAAAAAACCGATGCGCTGGCATTGGTAGTAAGTGAAGAAACGGGACATATCTCTTACATAAAAAACGGTGAGTTTATCATGTTTAAAGATGTGCCTGAACTTACCGAACTTATTAAAAAGGATATTGAGTAATTAAATACTTTCTACCTTCATAAACTGCACTTCATACAGATTTTTGTAGTAACCGTTTTGTTTTTGCAGCAACTCTTTATGTGTACCCTGCTCTACAATATGACCGGCATCCATTACAATAATTTTATCGGCTTTTTGAATGGTTGCAAGCCTGTGGGCAATAACAATTGATGTACGTCCTGTTGTAATCTTATCGGTTGCATCCTGTATCAACTGCTCAGAATACGAATCGACAGACGATGTTGCTTCATCCAAAATCAGAATGCTCGGGTTGGTAACATACGCCCTTAAAAACGAAATGAGCTGGCGCTGTCCCGCAGAGAGCATCACGCCGCGTTCTTTTACATTATAATGATAGCCTTCAGGCAGGCTCATGATAAACTCGTGTATTCCAATGGCTCTGGCTGCCTGCCGCACTTGTTCTTCGGTAATATCGGGATTGTTTAAAGTGATGTTATTTAAGATAGTATCGGCAAACAAAAAGACATCCTGTAACACTACGGCAATTTGTGTTCGTAATGATTTTAATGTCAATTGTTTAATATCTGTTCCATCAATAGAAATTGTTCCTTTTTGAATGTCGTAAAAACGATTTAATAAATTAATAATCGTCGATTTTCCTGCGCCGGTTGCTCCAACAATAGCAACGGTTTGACCCGATGTAACTTCAAATGAAATACCTTTAAGGACTTCTTCATTGGGAATGTAAGAAAAATGAACTTTATCAAATATGATATTACCTTTAAAATGTGTTGCTTCAATAGTACCCGAATCATCAATTTGAGATGTTGTATCAAATACCGAAAACACACGATTGGCAGCAACAATACCCATTTGAAAGGTATTAAACCTGTTGGCAATCTGGTTTAACGGACGAAAAAGCATTGGGATAAACATCAAAAATGCCATCAATTCTCCTATTGATGCCGATGGGTCTGAAATAGCATTGATACCTCCAATCCATATTACCAATCCTAAGGTTATGGATGATAAAAATTCGGCAATAGGAAAGAAAATCGAATTGTACCACACGGTTTTAAGCCAGCCTTTTTCATGACGTTTGTTGATTTCCTTAAACTTTTTGTATTCTGTTTCTTCACGTGTAAACAACTGTAATATTTTCATTCCGGTAATACGCTCCTGGACAAACGAATTTAAATTGGCAACCTCGGTACGTACATCTTCAAACGCTTTTTTCATATATTTCTGAAAAATACGGGTGGCTATCAATACCAACGGAAGCGTTGTAAATACCAATAAACTCAATTCCCAATTCATTAGCGACATTACTACGGCAACCACCAACATTTTCAGAATATCACTAAAAATCATAAATAATCCTTCGCCAAAAATATCACCTATACGCTCCATATCTGTCACGGTACGGGTAATCAAAACACCTACTGAAGAATTGTCAAAATATGCCTTTTTAAAGCTCATGATGTGTTTAAAAAGATTAACTCTCATATCTTTTACAACCGATTGCCCGAGCCAGCTTGCGTAGTAAATAAACAGCAATTGGCACACAACTTCGAGGATTAGCAACACAATCATAATGACAATGTAAAACATAAATCCGTCGTAGTTTCTTACGGCAACCTGCGTATCGATAGCCTGTTGTAAAATGTATGGCCGCCACGCTCCAAAGACCGCCAGACCAATTACAAACAACAGTGACAATGTAAAGGTCAACTTATATGGCTTAACGTATTGTGCCAAACGTTTGAATAACGGCATACTGTAATTACTTTGTGCAGACATTTACCACGTGATTTTTATAGATTCGGGATATACAATTTTGGTTAAAAACAAGCCGTTTGCCGGCACAGAATACCCTGCTTCACTTCTGTTTTGCGAACGGATAATATCATGTAAACCACTAACTTCCATTTTGCCAAGCCCAATATTCAGCATTGTTCCTACGATAGCTCTTACCATATTGCGTAAAAATCTGTCGGCAGTTATAGTAAAAATCAATTCATCATCCACCAATTCCCAAAACGCTTCTTTTATGACACAATGATACGTTTTTACATCGGTATTACTTTTAGAAAAGCATTGAAAATCGTTATACTCAAAAAGAATTTTGCAAGCGTCATTCATTTTGTTGGCATCCAACGGAAAAAAAATATGATATGAATAGTCAACCGCAAACGGATTTTTTCTGGTGGCAATTTTGTACTGGTAAGTTCGGCTTAACGCATCAAACCGGGCATGAGCATTGACCTTTACTTCAAAAATATCGTGTATTGCAATGTCATTAGGCAAAAATGAGTTGAGCTTAAACAATAAGGTTTTAATATCAAAAGATTGCTCAATATCAAAATGTGCAAACATCTGTGACGCATGTACACCGGCATCAGTTCTGCCTGCACCCATAATACTTACAGGCTGCTGCAACAACTTTGACAATGCATTTTCAAGCACTTGCTGTACAGATATGGCGTTGGGCTGATTTTGCCAGCCCCGATATGCTTTTCCGTTATATGACAATTCGATAAAAAACCTCAACTGAAATCTTTATTTTTGTAAGTTGTAAAGATAATTAGAATAATTTTTGAATTACGAATTACGAATTACGAATTACGAATTACAATTTTGAATTTGAATTTGAATTTGAATTTGAAACTTTAAATTTTGAAATTTTGAACCACAAAGACCTTTTTGGGCGTGCCTTATTAGATTTCTATCATGGAAATTATTCAGAAAACCTTGTGACTTCTACAAGTATTTCTGATGAAGACGAATTGCCTCTTGCCTATTTATTCCGAAGTTTTAATGATATGCCAAAGTTGGAACAAAAAGCATTACAACTTTGTAAAGGTAAAACGCTGGATGTGGGCTGCGGTGCTGGAAGCCACAGTTTGCATTTGCAAAAAAACCGCATTGACGTAAAGGCAATTGACATCTCAAAAGGTGCTGTTGAAGTTACCCGGCTGCGTGGTGTAAAACATGCCGAACTTAAAAGTATTCTTGACGAAAGCGACACGTTTGATACTATTTTACTATTGATGAACGGCACCGGAATTTTTCAGGAACTGGCACAAACCACAACGTATTTAAACCACTTAAAATCGCTGCTTAAACCCAACGGACAAATTCTGATAGATTCATCGGACATCAAATACATGTACGAAGATGAAGATGGCGGTTTTTGGCAGGATTTACATGCCAACTACTACGGCGAACTGGATTATTATTTGAGTTATAAAGGTGAAGAAGAAGCACCAATGAAATGGCTGTACCTCGATTTTGACACCTTAAAAACAGCTTGTGAAACTGTAGGCTTACAATGCGAACTCGCAACAGAAGGCGAACATTATGATTATTTGGCAAAAATTACGCTTGATTTGCTTTAAAAACTAAGAAACCCTAATACTTTCGCATTGGGGTTGTTTGTAATGTGGGTCATACCGGATTCGAACCAGTGACTTCCACGTTGTCGACGTGACACTCTGAACCAACTGAGTTAATGACCCTTTTAAAAGAAAAAAACTTCCTAATCCCGAGAATTCGGGGCTAAGAAGTTTGTGGGCGATGAGGGGTTCGAACCCCCGACCCCCTCGGTGTAAACGAGGTGCTCTGAACCAGCTGAGCTAATCGCCCCTTGTAATCGGATTGCAAATATAGAGTAGTTTTTGATTATGCAAAAACTTTTTTGAAAAAAAATTAAATAATTTCTGCAACCACAAAAGTACTTCCGCCTATATATATCAAATCGTTGTTTTTTGCACGACTTACAGCACTTGACAATGCATCACTAACACTGTTGTAAGCCGCTCCTTTAAAACCATTCTTCAAAAACACAGCCGATAGTTCTCCAACATCCATGCCTCTTGGAATATCGGGCTTACAAAAATAGTAAACAGCTGTTTTAGGAAGCAATTCTAATAATAAATGTACGTCTTTGTCATTGACCACACCAAAAACTATATGAAGCGCATCAAAGGTTTCGTCCTGTAACTGCTTCATGGTGTACGTTAAACCTTCTTTATTATGGGCTGTGTCACAAATAATTCTAGGGTGCTGCTGCAACACTTGCCATCTGCCTTGCAAACCTGTGTTTTTTACAACTTTTAACAATCCCGACGCGATGTTTTTATCTGATATGTGATACCCTAAAGTTTTGATTACCTGTACGGTTTTTAAAACCGTAACACTATTTTTTTGCTGATAACTGCCTTTTAAATCACTTTCTAAAAGTGTGGTAATTTCTTGGTCTGCAAAGTAAATTTCCGATTGATGCTTCTTTGCAATTTCTTTAAAAACATCAATGGTTTCCTTTTGAGTTTCGCCAATAACTACAGGAGTTTTAGACTTGATGATACCCGCTTTCTCTGTGGCAATAGCTTCAAGAGTGTTTCCTAAAAATTGTGTATGGTCAAAACCTATATTGGTAATAACACTCACTTGTGGCACAATAATATTTGTAGAATCCAGACGACCTCCAAGCCCGACTTCAATGATAGCAACATCAACTTTTTGTCCGGCAAAATAATCAAATGCCAACCCGACCGTCATTTCAAAAAACGATAATTGATGCGTTTCAAAAAAGGCTTTATGTGTTTTGATAAACTCCGTAACAAACTTTTTACTGATGTGTTTGCCGTTTATTTTTATGCGCTCTCTGTAATCTTTTAAATGTGGTGATGTGTATAAGCCAACTTTATAACCGGCTTCCTGAAGTATGGATGCCAGCATGTGGCTTGTGGAACCTTTGCCATTGGTACCTGCCACGTGGACAGATTTGAATTGTCGCTCCGGATGCTGAAGATACTCTGCCAACAATAAAGTGTTATCCAAATCGGCTTTATATGCAATTTTACCTTGATTTTGATACATGGGTAACTGCTTAAACATCCAGTTTACAGTATCTTGATAAGTCATTTATTGAGAAACTATAAAATCAATTTTCACAAATCCTATTTGATTGCCAGGCGCTTTTGAATCTGCCGGCCATTTGTAAGTCATAGCCGTTTGTTTTGCAGCTTCATACAGGCACATATCGCCTGTAGTTCCTTTTACACCCGGTATGGCTTTTACAACTTTACCGTCGCGGTTTACATGAATCTCGACAACAACCCTGCCTTCTTCATCACATTTTGGTGCTACTTTTCCGTTAATAGGTTTACCTCGACCTTTAAGTCCATAACTGCTGTTACCACTACCACCGGCACCTCCACCTATACCAAAATAACTCGGCGCATAAGGGTCACCATCCAATTGACTTTTATCACCCGGAACCTTATCATTGCCTTCGCCATCAATTGCTTTTCCGTCAGATGTGCTAACTCCGCCTATCAAATCATCGAGTTTTTTCTTTTTATCTGCTTCTTCCTGCTGTTTTTTCTCGGCGGCTTTTCTTTCGTTTTCTGCACGTTCTGCATCGGCTTTGGCTTTGGCATCGGCAATGTCTTTTTGCTTTTTGATGGCAATTGCTTCGGCATTATCAGCCGTTAAAACATTTTCTGAGGCTTTGCTTAATGTTGTTGGTTCTGATTTGGTTTCTTCAATTTGAGGTTGTTCAACAACTTCTCTTGGTTCAGATTTAATAGGCACTGTAGGTTGAATATCTCCACTGCCAACATCTGAAGTTCCAAAATTTACGACTACACCATATTCTATTGGTGGGTCCATATATTGTAAGCCGGCCACGAATAACAGTAAAAATAAAATCGCCGTAATCAAACTTGTGATCTTAAATGAATCGCGCTCGTGTTTGGTTTCTAAATATTTCATTTTGCATTGTTAATCATTCGGCTGAACTGCCAAAATAACCTTATATTTATTCCTGTTGGCTATATCCATAACTTTAACAACGTGTTCTACAGCCACTGATTTTTCTGCTCTAAGTATTATTGTTGGTTCACTTTGATTTGCCAAAACGGATTTTAATTCGCCTTCCAGCATACTTTCGCCAACTAACTTCTGATCAATATAAAACGTAAGGTTTTCCTTAATACTTACGGCAACCGATTTATTATTTTCTGTTTTTCCGCTTGCCTTTGGTAATATAATATCAATAGCATTGGTGGTTACTAAGGTAGATGCTATCATAAAAAATATCAGTAGTAAAAATACAATGTCTGTCATGGACGACATACTGAATTCCGGTGTTACCTTATTTCTTCCTCTTATTTTCATGGATACAGGTTATACAGATTATCTCTGATCTTTTTTAAATTGGTTCGTTTAAGAGATCTAAAAATTCTATGGATTTGGCTTCCATTAAATATAACACTTTATCTGTTCTTACTACCAGGTGATTGTATGCCATATAAGCTGTAATACCTACTATCAATCCTGAAACCGTTGTTGTCATTGCTGTATATAAACCACCTGAAAGTACATCCATTTGAATAGAACCGCCTGCATTGGCAAGTTCAAATATGGCTATAATCATCCCGACAACGGTTCCAAGAAACCCGATCATAGGTCCTACCCCGGAAATTGTAGCAAGCATACTCACGTTTTTTTCAAGATTATATATTTCAATCCGCCCTGCATTTTCAATAGCCACATTGATGTCTTCCAAGGGTTTTCCTATACGGGTAAGCCCTTTATTGATTAACCTTGAAACAGGCGTATTTACCTGTGCACAAAGCAACTGTGCCGAATCAATTCTTCCGTTTGTGACATAGTCTTTTATCTGGTTCATAAAATTGGCATCTATTTTTGCAGCGGCTTTAATAGCAAACAAACGCTCAAAATAAATATATAATGCCACAAAAAGTAATACGAAAAGTATGCCGTTGATGAGCATTCCTGCCGTACCTCCACTAAGTATCAGCTCAATAATTGAAATGGTTTTTTCAACAGATTGCTCCTCCGGAAGTACCTCGGTAGCATTTTGAACAGTTTCTTGTAATGTCATATATAAGTTTTTAATATTGATGTAACGTATAATTTTTAACTAAAGTATATTTTTTTATAACCATAAATACGGTAATACCTTTAAAAAAAGCCATTCTTAAATAAATAATTTCAAGACTAAACAAGCTGTCCTATGGCTATTTCAAAAGCGGTTTCACTTATACCTGTTTTACCTGCATTTTTTTCATGCACTTTTTGAAGTGCTTGTTTTATGCGATTTGATGTATCACTAAAAATAGCGTCGTCTGTCATTTGAACTTTTTGTTCCATAAAATAGGCAAAAACGCGAGCCATACCGCAATTGGATATAAAATCGGGAATAAGGCTCACTTTTTTATCGGTATATTCCATGATAGGCCCAAAAAAGATTTCTTTATCTGCAAAAGGCACATTGGCACCACACGATATAACTTCCAGTCCGGCATTAATCATTTGGTCAATTTGGTTCTTAGTAACCAAGCGTGATGCCGCACAAGGTGTGAAAATTTCGGCTTCCAAATTCCAAATTTTTTGATTCATGACCTGAAAAGGTATCAAATCATCACTTATTAAAGCATTTCCGCTTTTTTCTAAATATAAATTTTTGATGTCGTCAAAAGTAAAACCTTCTTCTTTAATCAATCCGCCGGAAATATCAATAATACCCACAACCTTTGCTCCCATTTGTGACAGATAAAATGCTGCCGCCGCACCTACATTACCAAAGCCTTGCACAATAGCACGTTTTCCTGCGATAGAATCATTTTTTATATCGTAAAAATGTCTGGCAGCTTCTGCAACGCCATAACCGGTAATCATATCTGCAACGGTGTATTTGCGTCTTACATCAGGTGAAAATTTCGGGTTTTCAATAACCTTGATAACACCATGTCGCAATTGACCTATTCTATTGATTTTATCGGCTTGGGTAGGTTTAAAATGACCTTCAAAAACGCCTTCTTGCGGATGCCATACACCGCTTTCTTCGGTAATAGGAATTACCTCGTGTATCTCATCTACATTCAAATCGCCGCCGGTACCGTAATAGCTTTTTAATAACGGCGAAACAGCTTTATACCATCGTTCCAGAACGCCTTTTTTTCTTGGATCATGCGGGTCAAAATTAATACCCGATTTTGCACCTCCAATTGCCGGACCGGAAACCGTAAACTTCACTTCCATAGTTTTGGCAAGCGACAGCACCTCGTTCATATCCAATCCTTTACGCATACGTGTACCGCCGCCGGCAGCACCGCCACGTAATGAATTTATAACCGTCCAGCCTTCGGCTTCGGTTTCGGGGTCTTTCCAGTTAAAAACGATTTCGGGGGTTTTGGCTTCGTACTTTTGAAGTAAATCTTTCATTGAAACTTGTTATTCTTTAACAAAGATAGAAAACTAACAGTCCTTGTATATCTATTTTTAAATAATTTTAAGGTTTATAAATTTTACCTGAGCTGTGATTCATTTTCGCACCGGTTACGCTGCTTAAACAATTGATGTCATTGCGTAGTTTAAGCACTCCCAAAAGTGCAAAAATCAAAGCTTCTTTATATTCAATAGTATTATTATCGGGCAAAATAAGTTTGTTTTTTGTGAGTTGCCGTAATGTATCTATTAAAAAATCGTTGTAAGCACCACCACCGGTAATCAATACCGTAGCATCTTGCTTTGTATTAATTTCACTTACTATCTGAATAGCTATATGCTCTGTAAATGTTCTTAATACATCTGCCGTTGAAAGTTTAAACGCATCAATTACAGGGAAGACTTCTTTAACAACCCATTCTATCCCAAGTGATTTTGGGTGTTTCTTTTTATAAAATTCCAAAGCATTCAGGTTTGACAATAATTCCTGATGAATAATTCCTGTAGAGGCTATTTGACCTTTGTCGTCATAACTCAAACCCATTTTGGACACATAATGATTCAACACGATGTTTACCGGGCAAATATCATAAGCTATGCGGCTGCCGTTTATATCTGTCGAAATATTGGCAAACCCTCCAAGATTTAAACAAAAATCAAAGTTTGAAAACAACAACGCATCACCAATAGGAACCAATGGTGCTCCCTGGCCGCCAAGCGCAACATCTTCTACCCTAAAATCACACACAACGGTTTGTCCTGTGAGCTGTGCTATTATGGGCAAATTTCCTATTTGATAGGTCAATCCTTTATCGGGTTGATGTAATGCGGTATGACCGTGAGAGCAAACAGCATCAATTCCCACAAAAGCGGGAATCTCTTCACATTTGGTTACAAAATTTTTTATAACAACGCTCAAAAATCCGGTATAATCTTTGTCTATCAACCGCAACTGCTGCAAATCAAAAGTCATTAATTGCTTTAAGATTGTGAGCCAATGATTAGGATATGGAACTGTTTCGGCATTGTGAATTTCAAATGACCAATGCGCATTTTTTTTAAAATGAATATACGCCAAATCTACTCCGTCCAATGAAGTTCCGGACATCACACCTATTACCTTGTAGTCGTTTTTTACCATTTCGGTAAAATTACAAATCCTTATTGAAAAAATACTACGAAAACGTTATCTTTGCCATCATTTTTTTATTAAATCAACAACTTTTACATTATGGATTTTACTCTTACCGAAGAACACCTGATGATACGCGATGCCGCTCGTGATTTTGCACAAACCGAATTACTTCCGGGGGTTATAGAACGTGACGAAAAACAACAATTTCCCCAGGAACTTGTCAGAAAAATGGGCGATTTAGGATTTTTGGGCATTATGGTTGACCCAAAATATGGAGGCAGCGGTATGGATGCTATTTCGTACGTGTTGATTATGGAAGAATTGTCAAAGATTGATGCGTCTGCTTCGGTGATAGTTTCCGTAAATAATTCGTTGGTATGCTATGGCATTGAAGCTTACGGCAGTGAAGAACAAAAACAAAAATATCTGACCAAACTGGCCACCGGCGAATTTGTGGGCGCTTTCTGTTTGAGCGAACCCGAAGCCGGAAGTGATGCCACTTCGCAAAAAACCACAGCGATTGATATGGGCGACCATTACCTGTTGAACGGTACAAAAAACTGGATTACCAATGGCGGTCGTGCCGATGTGTATCTGGTAATTGCACAAACCGATAAAGAAAAAGGTCACAGAGGCATCAATGCCCTTATTGTTGAAAAAGGAACACCGGGTTTTGATATTGGACCAAAAGAAGATAAATTGGGCATCCGCGGAAGCGATACGCATACCTTACAATTTAATGACGTAAAAGTTCCGAAGGAAAACAGAATTGGTGATGATGGCTTTGGATTCAAATTTGCGATGAAAACCTTATCCGGCGGACGTATAGGGATTGCCTCACAAGCTTTGGGCATTGCTTCCGGAGCTTATGAACTGGCTTTAAAATATTCTAAAGTACGTAAGGCTTTTGGTACAGAAATTTGCAACCATCAAGCCATTGCGTTTAAGCTGGCAGATATGGCAACCGAAATTGAAGCGGCGAGATTATTGGTTATGAAAGCCGCCTGGGAAAAAGACCAGAAAAAAAATCACGACATGTCGAGCGCTATGGCAAAACTTTATGCTTCAAAAGTAGCGATGGATACTACGGTTGAAGCGGTACAAATTCATGGAGGCAATGGTTTTGTAAAAGAATATCATGTGGAACGCTTAATGCGTGATGCCAAAATCACTCAAATTTATGAAGGCACGTCTGAAATTCAGAAAATCGTGATTTCTCGTGGTGTGATAAACGGATAAATATTAGCCACCTAACCCCCAAAGGGGAAATTTGATTAATGAGTGTGCTGTGACTGAGAACTGAGATTGAAACTGTTACACTATTAATCGTTTTTAGATTCCTCTGTTTCGTTCCGTTGCACTACACTACAATCGGGCACGAGGCGATAGCCGAACTGGCGAAGCAATGACAGTTTTGATACGGTTTTTTTATCTCCTTAAAGCAAAATGCGCTTTAAACTCTCTTTGTCTGTTTTGATTATCCCGGTATGTAAGCACAAACCAGTAATCGGTTGACATCATACGCTGGCCGTTATACGTACCGTCCCAACCCGGACCCTGAGGTTTTATCATGGTCAGGATTTTTCCGTAACGGTCATAAATCAAAATTTTTGCATCGGGCTGGTCTTGTAATGCCGAAATGTTCCAGTAATCGTGATAGCCGTCATTGTTAGGGGTAAAAAATTTAGGGTAATCGATAACCTGAATATCTTCAATAACAATAAAACCACATGAAGGATTTTCGGTTTTTTTATCATAAACCGTAACGGTATGAACTCCTGACGGCACAGGCGAAAAAACACCGTTATTATCTAATATCGCCCCATTATTTAACTGAAACCAATAATCGCCGTAACCTTGAACCACAACCGTTATTGCCGGTGTGCTTACAAAAGGCTCACTTGTTGAAACGCTAACCAGCACAGGTAATCCCGACTGTATCACTTCAAAAACATTACTAAAAGCCGTATCGCCACAGCCTGTATTGGAATTTGTATCGGTAACATAAACACTATACAATCCCGGAGAAGGCGAATTTATGTCATAACTGCCCAATGTAGCTCCCGGAATTTCATTGCCGTTCAAATACCATTGATATGTGTAATTTGATCCCTGAAGGTTTGTACTAAGCATTAAACCGCTTTGCAGTTCATTGGTTTCAAAATCCACACAAATAGTATTATTGCCGTTTACGCTAAAAATGTCCGGATTCATCAATGCATTCACAACCAGTCTTACCTGCGTGGTATTGACACAATCTGGCGAGTTAACACGTTGTACTCTTATGTAAATTATCTGTTGAAAAGGCGAACCCGAGTTTTGATAACTCTGCGGATTTCCTATGGCATTATTGCCGTTTAATGCATCATTTGAAGATAAATGATAGGTTATTGAAAACAAATCAGCATTCTGACCGCCAAGCATTTGTGTTTCTACCGTAGTCAGGTTGAAGGTCGCAATACCGTCATTGGATACATCATCACAGGCGTTAATATCTGAAGGCTGAATCAATTGTACTCCTGATAATACCTGTAAATCCAACGGAAATACGGCATCACAGCCCGATGCTGCATTGGTTATCTGTACATAGATGGTTTGCGTACCGGTAACCGTATTGACAAACGGGTTTGTCATAATCTGGTTGGTAGCGGCACTATCCAAAAAGAAATTAACCGTAAAATTTGACGGATTTTGAGAACTTCCCAAAATATTCGGAATTTCAGATTGCAAATCGAATGACGCAAAACCGGTAGAACCAGCTTCGCAAATTACAATTTCAGTAATTGCTGTTGTTGGCGATGGATTTACCTGTAATGACAGCGGCAGTATTATATTGCACAACCCATTAACGTCCAACGTATTTACAATCCGCACAAAAACCGTTGTTGTTGCCGAAGTATAGTTGGCGGCATTGGTTATGATGCCTGTATTATTCTGGGCTCCGTTTTGTGTGGTATGATAGCTTATTCCCATATTCGGATGTGTTCCAAAAAGGGATTCTATTTGAGTTAAGTTGAAAACTGCCATCGTATCATTATCATCATCACATTCGGATATTTCGGGTAATGCAGCTATTATATCGACGGTTTCAAACAGTTCTAAAACCAATTGTGTATAAACGATGCATCCGGCGCTGCCTTCAACTCTTACATAAATCGTTTGGCTCGCCGAAGCCATAAAATACGGCGATGGCAATGCATCGGCAGGATTGCCTGTTTCGGCAAGAATTTGAGTTGTATAAAATGACACCAATAAACTACTGTTATTACTTGTGATTTCGGGAATTTTACTGTTTAAATCAAACCAAGCACCATTGGCAATACTACCGCATTCCTGCAAATTGGAAGGTGTTACAACATTGGGCAACGTACCAATAGTTACCGATCGTGTCTGTCCGCTGGCGCAATTTGTTCTAATTACGCCATAAAAAACAAAATAAGTTGCGCCTTGAGTAACATTGGTGATTTCGCCTGTTATTGTATTGATTATTGCAGCATCTGCAGGTGCTTGGGAAAATGAAAACGTGCCGTCTGTATCGCCCAGAATGGTTGCTGTGGCACCATCGCAAGTTGCGGTCATCTCAAACGCTGCATTCGGGAGCGGATATACCAAAATATTAAAAGATGTTACCGCAAAACAACCGGAACCGCCATTAGTTTCAATACGGACATATATGGTTTCGCCACCCGCAACCGAATTATGATATGCAGCAGGATTAACTATTGCTGCACTTGACGTTTCTGCTGCAGTTTGCGACAAATAGTATGTAATGCTGAAATCTGACGGATTTTGAGTTCCTAATACCTGAGATGCTACTTGGGTCAAATTAAAAAGTGCATAACCCTCGTCATTTTGAGAAGTATCACACAGGGCTATATCATTTGGCTGAATGGCAACAGGTATAGGAAGCACACGAAGTTCCAAGGGCATAATCGTAAAACACCCTGTAAGGTCATCTTCGGCTCTTATGTAAAGTGTTTGTGGGTTTGAGGTGTTTGTATAATACACAGAAAAATTAATATCACTTGGATTTCCCGGCAGTACATCAACCTCATTTTCTGCATTTGCAAACGATTCATAAAATGTATAAGTATGTCCGCTTTGTCCTCCTACTATTTCTAGAAAATCAAGAATAAACAATTCTTGTTCATCTCCCGGATTGTTAAGATCACAAAGCTCAATAGGCTCAAGAACTTCGTATATAGGCAATGGATTGACCGTGACTGTAAAAATCGTCCCTGTTAAATCTAAAGTACAAAATGGTGCTGTTGGCAATTCTATACTTAACAATTCTACCTCAACATTATCAGAAGCATTTAAAACCGTAACCGTATAAGCTCCCGAAGCATCCAGCGTAACAGTGCCGGCTATCCCGTCAAGTAAAAAATTTATGATGGCGCCCGGTTCATTTGAAAACGTAATCTGAGCGTCATTGCCAACGCATATAGAACCGTTTGAAGTCAATACCGGCGCAGTTATTTCACTAACCGTAACCGATACACTTTCATTGATTGCTTCTGAACAAACAGTAATATTATTTTCTCCTTCTATTCTTACTCCAATCAAAGTGTAAACCGTGTTGGCTGACGGCGAATCCTGAAACATATAAATTCCTGTAGTATCCAATGCAACAGATTGTATGGCGCCTCCGTTTATTTGATATTCAACAATACTTCCGGGTGTTCCCGTAATTGTGACATTTAGATCTTCACCTGTACAAAGAGCCGTATCAGATACCGTTATTTCGGCATCGGGAACAGGATATACTACCAGATTAAAGCTGGTAAGACTGAAACATCCTGTTGTATTATCGGTAACTCTGGCTGTAATTTGCTGCGGATTTGACGAATTGGAAATGATATTGGGTAAAGCATTTATATTGTCAAAAGCATCCCCTTCATTAGTATGAAAGGTAATTGTATTATTTATTAAATCGGGATTGATTAAACTCCGGACGTTATTAAAATCAAAAATTCCAACATTAGGATTATTGCTGCATGTTCTATAATCGGGAATCGTATTGGCAACCGGCGGTGGCGCAAAAGCTCCGTCACCGTCAGTGGCGCTGCCTATCCATTCCAGTTCAAAACCTCCGTCGCCTTCAGGTCTGTCAATGGCAATATAGTAAAATTGTCCTGCTGTAACCGTAAGCCATCTCACATATCCGTTACCATCGGCTCCGGGACCAACTTGTGTTATTGTTGTGGTTCCATGCATACCCGTATGATTGGTTGTTAATCCTGCTTGTACAGGATTTGTTGTTGCACAGCGTATGGGCGCACCCAAATCATTACATGGCCTGTTTGCTGCATACACCCAAAAGTCGTAATCAACATTCAAATCGGGATCATTTGGACGTATATGAAACCCTAAGGTGCCCGATTGGACAATATTAATTCTAATCCATATAGAATTATGCTCCATACCGCTACAACCTGTAACTTCCTGAGAATTTCCTATACCTTCGGCATTGGATGAAAAAATACCATTTCCACAAATGACTACGGCATTAACACAATCATTAGGAGTTTGCGACATTGCCAAATTCCCGAAAAAACAAAATACTATGACTATAATTACTCTCATAACTAATACAAAGACAGGTATTTTAATTCATCTGCCTAAAACTTTGATTATATGAAACAAGACTAAAGCATAAAATATGCTTTAGCCTGCTTCTCCTTCTGCTATTAACCAAAAGACTCTATTTAGGAAGAGAATCTTTTATTTTTTTATTATTATAAATTCCGAACGACGGTTTTGAGAATCCTGTTCTTCGGTACAATTTGATTTACAATCTATTTTTGGTTCAGAAAACCCAAATCCTTTACCGGAAACTCTGTCTTTTGATATTCCTTTTGATATTAAATACTGTACCGTAGCCTGAGCGCGCTGTTCTGACAATTTTAAATTATAAGCGGCACTTCCTTTTGTATCGGTGTGCGATTTTACAAGTATAACCATTGATGTATGTTTCTTCATTACATCTACCAATTTATCCAATTCTCTTGCGCCTTGCTCTGTAATATGACTCTTGTTGAAATCAAAAAAGATAGGTTTTAAAATAACTTCGGTATCTGTAATGATTACTTCTGAAGGTTCAAGATCAAGTGTTACTTTTACCTCTCCCGAAGTTGTTTTTGCTATTGACGAAGCAAGCTCATAATTCAGTTTTGACACCTGCAGTTTATAAGTTGTATTACAGTTTACATCATAAGTAACTTCACCCGATTGACCGGTTTGTTTTGAAGTGATGATATTGTTTTTATCGTCCAAAATTTCAACCGTTGCGCCGGACAATAAATTACCTGTTGATTTGTCTTTAACTATTGCAATTAACTGCGCTTTACAAACTGGACTAGCGGTGTAGATATTATCAATACCGTCTCTATTTGATGAAAAATAACCTGCATTATTTTTTGTGTTATAACTGAATGAAAAATCGTCACTCGCCGTATTTACAGGCTGCCCTACATTGACTGCTTTAGAGTTGGTTTTTATATCTGCTTTATAAATATCTAAGCCTCCAAAACCTTGATGACCTCTCGAGGAAAAATACAATACATCATCATCTGTGATAAACGGAAATCCTTCTTTATCAGCTGTATTTACGGCTGCTCCAAGATTTTCCGGCTTGCCATAACTGTTACCATTGATGCTCACTTTCCAAATGTCTGTATCGCCTAAACCACCCGGCATGTTTGATGCAAAATAGAGCGTTTTTCCATCTTTGCTCAAGCTTGGATGACTTACAGAATAGTTTTTGCTATTGAATGGTAATGCCTGGATGTTACTCCATTTACCGTTAACTTTTGTCGCTTTGTATAATCCTTGCTGGCTAACCTTGGTATTACTTTTCTTGTCTTTTTGGAATGCACCTTCGGCATGGCCGTCTCTGGCAAAAAACATGGTATTACCATCTTCAGAAATTGTTACAGGGCCATCATGAAACGGACTGTTTAATTCGTCCACATTCTTAGGCTCAGAAAGATTTCCGTCTGAAGTTCTTGTTACCTGATAAATATCCAGATATGGTTGTTTTACCCATTTATCGGTTCTGTTGGATGTATTTCTTGTACTTATAAAATATAAGGTGTTTGAATTGTCCAAAAACGCTCCGAAATCACTATATTCTTTGCTGTTGATAGTTGTTTGCCCAACATCAAAGAGTTTGTCTTTATCGGCCAGTGCCGGAATATAATCGGGATTGGCCTTGAAGTCTTTTGCGCGTTGGTCATTTGGTTCCAAATCAGAAAATGTAACCATTTGCTTGTTGGATTCCTGATAGTTGCCTTGGGCTTTTAAACATTGTGCATATTTGTAATAGGTTTCGGCATCCTGCTTTTTTTCAATGGCTTTTGCATACCATTTTGCAGCTTCATTCATATTATAAATATTGTAATAACTGTCTGCCAGTTTTTTATAAACATACGCATCGGCTTTTGAGCTGTTTGCCAGTTTTAAGTAATCTTCAATTGCTGCAACATACTGGTAACTTTCAAATAAATTATCGGCTTTTTCAGTGTGCTTATTTTGTGTATAACCCGATACAGCTGCTAATGTTAAGATAGTTGTGATAAATAATTTTTTCATTTTTGTTTCTTATTGGGTTAGAAAAATCTTGGTGATACAGATGTTTTTTCAGCAAAATTCAAATCGAATAATAATATAAACTCATGTGATGCCGGTGTTACCACGTTTAAATTTGACATAACATGATCGTAAGCATACCCGATTCTGATAGATGGTGATACTGCAAAGTTAACCATTCCTCCGAAAGAATCATCAAGTCTGTATGTGGCACCAACTTCAAATTTATCATAAAAGAGCACATTTGCAGATACATCAAACGACATTGGCGCATTAAACGCCGATTTAACCATAAACGAAGGCTTGAATTTTGTGCTTTCTGACACATCAAAAACATAACCACCGGTTAAAAAATAGTGCTGTACTTCTGAACCAAACTGACGTTCCTCACCATTTTGGGTAATGTCCAGATGTTTGCTTTTTAACATATTTGGCACAGAAAAACCAACATAATAATTTGAAGTATAATAAAAAACACCTGCGCCTATATTTAAGTATGTATTGTTAACATTTGACTGGAAAGCAGGATCGTTAGGATGTGGAATATAACCCGGTTGGGAAATTTCTGAAAATAATCCTACCTTATGAAATGTTGCTCCGGCTTTTAATCCAAACGCCAGATTATGTTTATCCCCCATTCTAAGCGTATAAGAAAAATCGGCATAGATATTATTTTCTTCAACAGGGCCAATTTTGTCTGTGATTGCAGAAAGCCCTAATCCTACATTTTTCCCTACCGGTGAATGTACGGCTAAGGTTCCTGTTGTTGGCGCGCCATCAATATTTATCCATTGCGTTCTGTATAACAATCCCACAGACAAGCTTTCTTTAGAACCTGCATACGCCGGATTGACGATGCTCATATTATACATATACTGTGTATATTGCGGGTCTTGTTGCGCCTCACTGCCTAAAACAATCATAAACACAAAGGCTATTGTAACATATACTTTTTTCATTTTTTATTTATTGTTTTTTAAAACAACCTGCCCAATGAAAAGCAGGTTGCCTTTATAATTATTATGATTATCTATTAATGTAAACCCATCCGGTTTTTGTGATACCATCTACTGTTTCAACACTATAAAAGTATGTGCCGTCCGGAAGACTTTCACCTTTATTGGTTTGACCTTGCCATTGATTGGTATAGTTTCCTGTAAACTTGTAAACTTCCAAACCATGACGATTAAAGATGATGACGCTGCGAACTCTCATGCCTCTCAAATCGAATGTATCGTTTTGGTTATCTCCGTTAGGAGAAATTCCTCTTGGGATAATCAAACAAGGATTGTTTTCAACTGTAAAACTTGCCTCTGAATTACATCCGTTTAATCCTACAGAAAGTGTAAACGTTAATGGTAAATTCAATGATGGGTTTTGGGCTAAATACTCATCAACATTAAACGTTTCATCTGTTCCAACAACAGTATTTCCTTGTAACCATGAATAACTTGCTTGATTTATATCAAAATCGGCAATAGCAATTTCCAGCACCAACACACCGTTTTGACATTTATCAACAATAGTAAAAGCCTGATTGTTTAAAATGGTTATTTCAAAAGTACTTTCGCCACCAAGATTACAAGTTTCTGCACTTGGTTGAATTTCATATTTAATTAAATAGGTTCCGGCTGTACTGCCTACAATGTTAATTTCTCCTGTAGAAGCATTAATAATCAACCCTGCAGGTGCCGAGAAAGCTCCACCAGTTGTGAAACCTGCTGCAAGATTTGGGAAATCATTAATAGCACTTGAGCAATAAACAGCATCATAACTAAAACCTGTTACCGGCGTTACGCCATCTGATATGACAATAGTTGCTATAAATGTTCCTCCATCAGTACATGTTGTTGTATCCGGAAGTAGTGTATAAGTAACTTCGTGCGTATTTGCGGTAGCAGAAGATAAATCGATTTCACCCGTTGTTTGATTAACCGTTAATGTAGATGATGTAAATTGACCACCGGCTGTAAAGTTCCCCGGCAATACCGGCAACGGATTATCTGCAGTGTTCAAACAAGTTACATCGTAGCTGAAAGTAACATTGGGTGTAGCTAACGAATTTACGGTAATTACAGCAGAGTCATTTTGTGTCTGGTTACATGCCAAAGTTCCTGCTGCGGTTACACTTACCAATGTATATGTTGTGGTGGTTGTTAATGCCGGTGTAGTAATTGCTGCATTGCCCGAAGCATCTAAAACAATTGTTTGCTCTGCACCACCATTAACAGTATAAGTTACCGTTGCATTTGGTGTTCCGCTGAATGTAATGGTTGATGTTAATCCTTCACAAATTGTAGCTGTCCCGGAAATTGCAGCTGTTGGCAAAGCTTCCACTGTTACTATTGCGGAACCTGCCAGCAATTGACTGCAAGTAACACCATTTGTTAACGCTGCACTTACCAAAGTATATGTTGCATTGGCGGTTAAAGCCGATGTTGTTATGGTTACAGTTCCTGAAGCATCTAATGTGATGGTAGTATTTGAACCTCCGTTAACCGTATATGTTACAACAGCATTTGGTGTTCCATCAAATGTTATGGTTGTTGCTGTTCCTTCACAAACTGTTGTTGTTCCTAAAATTGTGGCTGTAGGCAATTCATTTACCTGAACAATGATTTCGGCACGCGGACCTTCACATCCGTTAGCATCAACTGCTGCAACATAAAATATCTGTGAGTTTCCTGCTACAGAAGTATCCGGTGTAGGCGCAACAATTGTTCCAACACCGCCAACTGCTTGTGTGTACCATTTTAGGGTATAACCGGCAGCAACGGTCGCTGTTAAAGGCGAAGCGATATCATTCAAACAGTAGATTGCAGGCGAAACAACCTCAACCGGTTCTTCTGTTCCTTGTTTTATAATTGTTACCGATCTTTCACAATAACGTGTTCTCCAATAGAATACATAATCTCCCGATGCATCCAGACCGGATACTGAAGTTGACGCACTATCAGGCGAAGCAATCACAACTGCCGAAGGATTGTTTTCATCAGCAATCCACTGACCAATACCTCTTGCCTCTAATGTTGCCGTGGTTTCTTCACATACCAAAGTTGTTCCTTCTTCGGTCGAAATTTCTGTTGGAATTTTGAAATTTGCCGCATCAAGTATGTGACCAACAGCGTTTTCTTTTGGTCTGAAAATAAATCTTGTTTTTGACTGACCGTCAGGAACTGCATACGTTCCGGTGACGAATTTCCATTGAATTTCATTCGTGAAATCTTCTATAACCAATGTAAACGGACCCGATGGCGGACCGGCATAAAGCTGTATAGCCGAACCTCCGGATCTTGAACCACTGGCAAAGCTATAATCTACTTCGGTTGCTTCGGAAGTATCCATATCCTTATATAAACCTTTGATATTCGGATCATCCGGATTCCAGTTTTCTTGACCATCAGCTGTTATCTGAATATTTTGTCCTCCGGAATATGGCCCATAACCAAAGGCATTTAATCCTTCATTAAGGAATATTGTTCCCCAATCTGTATTTGTTCTCCATCCGGGAACTACTTTATGGTCAATAATGGTTGAAACACCTGTAACTCCCTGCATTGGTGGTTTTTCAAAATCGTAGTTGAACGCATTGATATCACACAAATCATTAGGTGTTGTAATACAAACAGAGAAATGCTTGTTATTTGGAATGATATCGTCCAACTTCAATCTTATTTTATAAATTGTTCCAACTGTTAATTCGGAAGAATAAATAGCCGTAAATGAATTATTATCACTGCATCCCATTTCTACCAAAGAACCATCTGGCAATTCTTCATATAAGGACATCATTATTTTTGGCCAAATTCCCATAAAAGAAGAATCGTAATAATTTCCCGGAGCAATATCCTTGATTTCAACATAATGTACTTTTGATGTTGCTATAAAGTCAAACCAAACATCACCTCCGTTTACACCTTCACAAGATGTTGGCTCAGAAGATGGTGTTGCTCCAATAAATGATGCTTTTGCACCATAAACATCACAAATCTCGTTGCTGTTTACCACAAGACGAATTGCATTTGCCGGTTCGTCATTGCGTATAAACACTTTTGGCCCTGACCAGTAACTGTTATCATCAGCACCACAAACAGCACGAACGAAATATTCATACGTTCCATCCATTGAATTCATAAAATCGGAAGCAACCGGAGTATATGTTGGTGAGTTTACTATTGTTCCCGATTGTGGTAATGTTCCATTTTCCATAGGTTGTACAAATACTTCCCATTGCGTTTCTGAGCCGCCCGGCGTCCATGATAAAACACCTTGGTTATTGACTGTCAAATCTGTTGGCTGCGGGCAAGTGATTACACCGCAAGAAGAAAATCCTGTATAGATATTGGTATTAACGGTTCCTAAGCCTAATGGGCTGGTCCATATCACATTATCCGATTCGTCTCTTATTACTGCCTGAGCTTCACTGTATTGAACTCCGCTTCCCAATCCTTCCCAATACAGGTGCCACTCTACTCCGGTACAAAGGAATAACGTGTATTCTGTACTGGTTTGTCCAAATCCCGGAAATTCCAATGACTGCACAACTACTCCGTTCTGCATCACATTCAAATGCTGCGCAACCTGACCTGTATTTCCATTGGTAAGTATAACCTTATATTCGCATAGATTTTCGAAATCACAACGAGTGGTAAACTCAAACGGTCCTATCCATTCGCTTTGGGTATCACCACTACAAATTGATCTTATATAAAACTGATATTGTGCGGCCGGAGTTAATCCCGTAACAGTATAAGGATACGCTGTTGCTGTATGCAGGTATTCTTCTAACGTATTGCCTGCCGGAGCCGGAGTTCCGTAAGGCTGAACAGAAATTTCCCAAGATGTTTCGGTCCCGTTTGGTTCCCAATTAATATCAACACTTGTATCAATAATATTTGTCACAGTCACATTGGAAACAGAAGGACAAGCAGGAATATCTTCGATAATAATGTTATCTATAAATAACAACTGACCTCTGTAATTCCATGCGTTTGGCGGATAATAAGGAACATAGAACCCAAAGTTAATATCTGTTGGAGCCGTAATATCTGTAAGGTTAATTACTTTTTCGCGCATTTGCTCATTATCAATGATTTCATGAGAAAAAGTAATATCCAACGGACCGGGTTGTGTTACTGTTGCCGCGCCTGATATGGTTACCGTATTACCGTTAATTGCTGTAACTGTTGAACCAAATGGAATTAACCATCCTGCAATATCTACTCTGTCACCTATTCTTACTTTTTCGGCAGAAGTTAATGTTATGGTGTTTGAACCTGTAACAGTTCCTACAGCATCAGAAGTAACAACAAAGTTGTTTTCGTATATAATAGTATCAAACTGGCTTATATCGGTACCATTTGTTGAAATCATAACTTTTAAGTCTTCTTCATACCAAGGACTATATGTTTTGTAATAGAAACGTAATCTCTGGTTTGGCTGAACAGTTATTGTAGGTGAAATTAACCAGTCATCATTGTTTCCGTTATTACCGGTAAACATTCCTGCCATCATTTGACCAAACATAGGATTTACGGTTGAATTCAACTGCCATGTATCACCATTCAGGTTTCCGTCAATTATTCTCCAGCATGTTTTTGTTTCAGAATCCGGTTCAAAAGTTTCTATAAACGGTGACGGATAAACCACACAATCTGTTCTGAAAGCAATTGGTCCCCGCCATTCGCTTTTTTCGTCATCGGTACAAACGGCTCTTACATAAAATTCGTAAGCTGTATTTGGTTGTAAACCTCCGTAAACATGAGATGGTGTATTTTGTACCAAAGTTCCATTACCTGCCGGGATTCCGCTTCCCGGATTTTGAACAATAACTTCCCATTTTGTTTCTTCAAATCCCGGAGTCCAACCCAAAGTAATTGTATTTTGAGTAGGAATCGTAGCCGTTAAATCTGTAGGGAAAGGACAAGCCGGCGCATCATCAATGGTAACATCATTAATAAACATGATTCCCGAATTATTAAAATCTTCCATTGTAGGCGGAACTCTGAATGCAATATAAACTACGCCTGTTCCTGTAAACAATGCTGTACGTTCTTCATAGACCGAATTGGTAAAATCGTGTGAAGGAATAATAGTCGTATAAGTAGCAAAATCAGGAGTTGTTGACATTAACACTTCAAAATTCCCTCTTGGAGCCGGATTAAAAAGACCGGCCACTACTCTGTAATTGTAGCGAAGTCGTTTTGGTCCTGTTGCATCAACCGGTCCGCTCACTAACCAATCGTCAAATCCGCCAAAAGGAATAAAGAATGACGGTGCTGCCTGAATAGTGGCGTCATTTTCATTAATTCTCCAATAAGTATTATCATCTGCTATATTTCTTTCTGACCAGCAGAATTTTTTAGTATCGGGATCATCATCATCAAAACTTTCATGATACGGAGTTGGCTGAGGATCACAAAGTGTATGGAAATAAATTGGTCCTGCCCATATACTTTGCTCTGTTTCATTACAATAAGCTCTTACATAAATCTCATATCGTGTTGATGGAATTAAATCAATCAATGTGTATGGATTTGTATTTACAAGAATACCACTTGTTGTCGGTGTACCTGTTCCTTCCGGCTGCGCAACTATTTGCCATTGCGTGTTTTGATATCCGGGAGTCCAGGACAATTCTACAGATGTGTTGGTTATTGAACCGGGAGTAATTGTTGGATATGAAGGTTCTGAACATGCAGGCATATCTTCTATACGTACATCATCAATATAAAATTGTGTTCCCGTTTGTAATGCTCCCAATGGCAATTTCCATGCAATATTAACATTGCCAACAATATCTTCGGGAATAGGAACAATCATTTCAATATAATTATAGACTGTAACATAAGAAGCCAACGGAACTAACACAGTGGTAAAATCATTTTCTCCTACTCCAGTTGTTGAAAGTAATATCTCAAAAGAACCAGGTCCACCCTCCGGATTGCTTGCAATTGTACCCCAGTTACCATATATCTGATAGGTAAACCGAAGTCTTTTTTGCGTAACACCATCAAAATGGAATTGTGGCGAAATCAACATATCATTAGTTTGGTCTCCAACAGCTCCTGTTGCTATTTTTGCCACAGGCTCACTCTGCCAGTCGGGACCATAATTAAATTCATAAGCATCATTATTCAAATTCAAAACAGCCCAACACGGCTCCGGAATTCCGTTTGCTGTGGAAGCATTTGTAAAACCGGTATAGTATGGTAACGGTAACGGATCACATTGTGTAGTAAAAGCCCGTGGCGCACTCCATTCTCCCGGTGTTCCTTCACATACAGAGCGTACATACAGGTTATACTCTAATCCCGGTGTAAGTCCTGATAACGGATTATCAATATTAGTATTGGTTGCTGTTGTGCCTGTTTGACCTGCTGTTGGTGCCGGAGATGTTGCAGGTAAAGCAATATATTCCCAAGCGCTAACCAAGTTTTGAACATTGTCCCAAGAAGCTAATGCCGTAGTTTGTTGCAACGCATCAATAGACATTGAAGGTTGAGAAGGTGACGGACACGTTGCTCCGCTAACAGTGAAAGTAAAACAAATTCCGGCTCCCGGATTTGTGTGCTGGTATGGTGATGAAATTACAAACACATAGTTATGTCCTGCTTCTGCGTAAAAATTTGAAATTTGAGCCGTTGGTACATTTGTGGTCGTTGCAATTGCACCTAAACAACTTTCTGATGTTCCTACACCTATACAACCATCAAATATGAAAACACTTGACAAGGAATTCCAACAGTTATTACCGCCGCCGCCGGAAGCTGTATTAACAGCTTGTGTTATATTAATCAGACCTGAAACCTCAGGCGTATAAGAAAGGTACACATGATTTCCGGATAATAAATTTGAAGTTTGACCAACCGGCTGACAGTCAAATCCCTGACTATTCATTTCTACATAATTAGTATCATCATAAAACTGATCTAAATTTGCGCTCAATATATAAGGTGTAGTTGTGACATCCGGCGGAATTGTAATAGCTGTATCGCAGGATAGTCCTACCGCAGCAGTAGTAAATGTGAAAGGACCTGCCCATGTACTTGAGGTAATAGCATCACAATTAGTAATGATATATACATCATAAGTTGTTGAAGGTTCTAAACCATCTTTAATATATGTATTTTCTGTTGGTTCGCCTGTTGCGCTGTGACCTTCTCCCGCAGGAACAACGTCTATTCCAAACTGAGTAGCTGTTGGATGTGTCCATGATATTTCGGCACCTGATGCCGAAGGTACAATAATTGGATCTGAAACAGGCTCACAGCTTGAAATGACTCTTACGTTATCAACAAACCATGTATCTCCACTGGTTGCTGTTGTCCCTGTTTGATTGGTTATTGCAACAAATGCCAAATACACCTGAATTCCCGAAGGGATGGTTGGTATTGAAACTATTTTTTCTTCATAACTTGTTGCGACCACATTTAATTGGGCTTCTGTCCATGATTGCAGCGTAACATTAAAGCTGCTCAAATCGGGCTGGTTTGCCGTAGAAATCCTTAATTGATATGTTGTCCCTCTATTGGTAAAGCTACCCTGCCTTGTCATGAAACGAATCTCACCGTTGGTAGGAGTTAAAAACTGAGGCGTTATCATAAAATACTCTGCCGTAGTTCCTTGTGTATCATTAAGCGCAGGATTTACTGATGCACCTCCGCTGGACAAATAACCTCCGGTTGGTGTATGAACCCAGTTGTTGTCCGGAAGCGGGTTTAGGTTGCTGGTTACAGCCCAAGTTCCGGGAATACTGCTTTCAAACGACTCCATAGTCAATTGACTATAACCAAGGCCGGTTATCATCAGGAAAAATAAAACGAGAAATCGCTGAAAAACTATTTTGGTTAAAAAACCCGTTTTAGCGACATCATTTTCTTGAAAAATGTTACTCTGATCCTTTGGTGACATAGTTTGAAAAAAGGGATAATTTTTCTGCATTTTTTAAATTATTTAATTGGTATGTTATTATTAGTTAAAATAGCTTCTCTTAGCTGTTAGCTTTTAAAAAAACCAGCAAAGATTAGCAGCAAATTATGCCGCATATTGCTGTTTATAAAACAATTTTTATTGCTTTTACGCAATTAAGATCATCATTGAAATAACAACAAATAAATGATATTCAATTATTTAAATGATGTTTTAAAGAAAGAATGGGGCTTGATTTATTTCCTTAGCACTAAGGTACAAAAAGGTATATAGAGTAAAAATGGTTATGCTTTATAAATTCAGTAAATTATAAAGCATAACAGGAAGGTTTTAATATTATTTTGAAAGTGCAAAAGGCATCTTAAGCCTCTTTGACTTTTTCGTTTTGCAGTGTGGATATTTGGCTCTTTATTATTTCTATTTCGTTCTTTTTTCTTTTGATAATTACATAAAAAAACAGGACAACCAAGATTAAAATGAATATCAAAACCAATAGGATATAATAAAATTTATTAAGCAACTCTTTCTTTTTTAATTTTTGTTCGGCTTCTTTTACTTCAAGAGAATCACTCACCGAAATTCGCTCTATATCTTTAATTAGTTTTTGAGTTTCTATAAATTTTAACTGGTATATTTCAAATTGATCCCATTGATTCACAGCCAAATAATTCTCAGCCAGACCTTTATAAACCTCTTGGTTTAAAATCAAATCGTTTACGTCTGAAGAAAGGTATATTGCCTCGTTTAATGCCTCAATAGCTTCACTGTTATTTCCTTCAAGGGTGTGGATTTTTGCTAATCCTTTCAATGCAAATGCTTCTAAACTTTTGGCGTTTACTTTTCTTGCTATTTCTGCTGATTGTTGAAAATTTTCCATTGCCAATTTGTTGTTATTTAACAACAGATAGTAATTTCCTTTGTTGTAAACTGCTATACTTATTCTTGCCAGAGCCTCTTTTGTGTCCTTTGATTTATTGAGCTCTGCAATACCTCTGTCCATAAAATCGATGGCTATATCGTAACTTAGTTTTTCTTTATAGATAAAACCTCTTATAAGATAATTTTTCCCTAATTCTATGTAGATAGAGTCTTTAACAGGATACTCGGCAATTAGTTGCTCTGCCTGGTATAGATGCTGCATGGCTTTATCATAAACTTTCAATTGATGGTATTGTATTCCTGTTTTATTGATTATGTTTATTTTAAGCAGTTTGTCATTGGAATTATTTAATAATTCTGAAGCTTTTATGAGGTAATCAAGTGATTTTTCGTAATATCTTTTGGATGAATAAGCATCTGATATTAACTTATATCCTTTTATTTTATAATCAACATTATCTCCTGATTGTTTGACAACTATTTCTCCTAATTTGATTACGTTGTCCGGATTGTTGTAAATTTCATTGGTAGCTGTTTTAAGAATACTATCAAGTTGCTTATAATTTTGAGCACATAAAGAACCGGCTGTCAATAACACAACAATCGTTACATACATGCTAACTATATTTTTACCGGTATTCATTTATTCTAAAAGATTATTTTCTTTTTCCTTATTTCGTAATTCAATAAATTTCACAGGTGATATTCCTGTGATGGATTTAAAAACAGTAGCAAAGCTGCTGTGTGATGAAAAACCGCAATTTTCTGCCAGATAACTAATTTTATAATTAATAAAATTGGGATCGGTTTTTAGTTTTTCAATAATATAATTAACACGCAGTTTATTGATGTATGTGTTAAAATTAACGTTATAATGTGTATTTATAATTTCAGAAAGATACTTGGTGTTCGAGTCCAATTGACCTGCTAAAACAGCGAGAGAAATATCTTTATTTAAAAAACGCTTTGATTTTTCAAATTGCTTTAACTTGTTTAAAATTTGCTCTTCCGTTTCTTTTAGTATGCCGGTTTTTTTGTGTTTATGCTTTTTTTTGTCGGTTATATTAAAACTATTTAAGATATTGTTTCTGGTTATTTCAATGTAATTGATAATTTCTTTTAATCTCTTTTTATGCCCAAGTATTTTTTGCCATAAAAAAATACTTATCAGGATAATAATTGAAAGCAGCCCAAAAAACACATATATAATACGAGTATATTTGGATTTATCGTTAGAATACTCGTTAGAATACTCCTCAGAAATAACATTGTAACTCACATTTACAGCTTCCTCCTCTTGGTTTTCTACCTCGTTGGTCAATTCAAAAAACTTTATGTTGACAAGTTTATAGTTTGCCATATCATTTAACCCTAAATAACAGGCACTTTGTAATTGATTGATTTTTAATTGTAAAAAAGTATTGCCCAACCGCTCTGCATAAATTGTTGCTTCTTTAGTTAATAAAATAGCACGGGTATAGTCTTTTTCCAGAAAATAAACATTTGCCAAACCATACAAAGCATCAATCTTAACATAGATGTTTTCATCATTTTGTTGATTAAGTTTTTCTATTACTGCTTCAAATTGCCTTAGGGCCTGGCTCAAATCTTTCCGGTCTAAATATAGTTTTCCTAAAATAAGCGTGAAGTCCAGTTCTAACTCTTTAAAATCATCAAATATTGTTTGAGCTGCAGGTTCATGCTTTTTAAGCAAGTTTATACCTTCCAAGGGCTTGTCTTCTTTCTGTAAAAACTTGGCTTTTTCTATAAAAATTGATGTTTCTATGTACAATTTTAATGTACTGTCTGAAGTGGTTTTAAGTGTATTTTCTATCTTTTCAAGAATCTTTACCGATTGTTTGTAAAGTGTCAACTCTCGTAAAATTCCTATTTTAGTAATTTCAATGTTTATTTTATCTTCATTGGTTAAATAATCTTTATAGTTTTTATCTTCATATAAAAAACTCAATGCACTGTTATAATCGCCTTTTGCTATATAGGCTTTTGAAACCAAAAAATTAATTCGTGCTTTATCAATATTGGAAGTATTGGCTTTACCCAGCAAATATTGTGAAATTTTAAGCGCCTGATTAGGGTCGGAATTAATCAACTTTTCAACATCGTCAGACAAGTAATACCTGCTTAAAGAAGTTTGCGCATTGATAGTGATATGGAAGAATCCAAACAGTAAAACGAAATAAAAAAACTCGTTAATTCCTGTAAGATATTTCATGTTCTTTTTTGTTAATGCAGAATATTCAACCCACGAATTGTACAAATATATAGAATAATAAATACATGCGTTAGTTTTAAAAAATATTAAAACCATATATAAAACAAACAGCCTTTCTCAAAAAAATGAGAAAGGCTGTTTGTTTTAACGCTATTAAATTAAAATTCTACTTTCTTTTCATTACGCTTAGTTTCTCAATAAGTCCATAAGAAACTGAAATCATGCTGAAAAGTTTAAGACAGTTATTACATACTTAGTCTTTTTTGACCACTTTAATAACTTTTTGTCCACCATCAACTGCTGTTACTTTTACGAAATAAGTTGAAGGTGCCAGTGAAGATAAGTCAATTTGAACCCGATCTAAACTTGTTTTATTTTCTAATACCATTTGCCCTACAAGGTTAAAAACACTTACATTGGTAATATTCTTTGAATAATTTATAGTAAGAATCCCTGACGTTGGATTTGGATAAAAATTAAAGTTTTTACTGTCAAAATCACCAATCCCCAATGTTACGTTTACGGTTACTGCCAGTGGTGTACTGGCACAACCTTCAGAAACACTTACTGCAAAATAAGTTGAACCGTTAGTTATAACCGTATCAGCATCAAGTGGGTTTGTCTGAGCCAAAGCATCTTCTGGTGTTGCATACCAAACAACATCTGCCGGCGTGACAACGATATCTGCCAAAGTTGCATCGTTCAAATCATCAACTATGATAGTTTGAAGGGTATCACCTGATGGTGCATCAACCGAATTAACCGTTACAGTTACAGCAACTCTTGGCGAAGCACATACTTCTGTAACATCCCAGTCAAAGAAGTTGTTATAACTCGCATCCGGATTACCATCAAAACTATTTACTGAACCTGTAAAGCCAATAGCACCTGTAGCATAAGGAGTTGTTGCCGGAAAACTACTCAATTTACCTATCGAGTTAGTACTGCTTAATCCGTGAGTAGCCAGCAACCTGTATCCTGTTCCCGCAGGAATATCATAATTCAACACAACCTCATTTGATATTGAAGTAGAATATTGACCAAAATTTTCAGCAGGTGTAAAAGTAACTGCCTCAGTTCCAGGCACCTGAACTCCATCTTTAAACAATTTGATTGTAATTGGCGTACCGGCATCAGCTGCACCCGATGTTTGTTTTGGATAAACTTTTACCGAATTCAAGCGTATATTAGTTGACGTATTAAATACAAGCCCGCTAAATGGTGCTGTTTGAGCCGTAGTTCCGGCAAATGTTCTACCTGCAACATAATTTGATGCAGTTTCTGCACTAACATAATATGTAGTAGTAGCTGTTACTGTTGGCTCATAAGTAGTTCCCGTTGCCAAAGCAACACCTCCGGTTGGAGTATCATACCAATTAATAATACCGGCAGACGCTGTTGCTTCTAATATAGCCGCATCTGACTCACAAATAATAATTGGCGTAACTGACTCAATTGCATTAGTGAAAGTCACTTGAACCGGTGTAGAGTTAACTTCTATTGGCCCATAAGGACAAGTTACCACACAACGATAGTAAGTGTCAGCTGTTGGTGTGGCAATATACGTTGCTTCTGTTGCTCCCGAAATATCAGTATATGTAATATCGTCTGATGATGATTGCCACTGATAGGTGACCCCACTTCCTGAAACCGCATTTTCAAAACTCAACGCAACCGTTTGTGAACCACATAAAGTGGCTGGGGTTTGTACATCATAAAATGTCAACGTGGTTTGTGAAGATGAAGAAACTGTTGCCGATTGAGACAATGTTAAAGTAGTCCCGCTAATATCCACAACCGTTGTTCCTGCCGGAATACCTGTTCCTGTTACTGTTAAACCTACAACAATCGCTGCATTGGCAGCTTGCAACGTAACCGTAGCTGAGCCCGATACTATTCCGGTAGCACTTGAATTTTGAGTTGCTACTATTTGTGATATTGTTGTATCTGCAATAGTATTACCCGGATTTACTGTTGTACAGTTTGGTTCTGTTGCGTAGGCAAAATATCCTGTATATTCAGTTCCCGGAGTTGTCGCTGCTGTTGTAATTGTATTTGGCGTACCGGCGGCAAAAACCATATTGTTTCCAAACACATTGTCATACGTTCCTTCATCTGACGATGCCTGAACAATAACATGGTCTGCAGTGATTGAATCATCTCCTAATCTAACATTGAAATCTAATAAAGCCCCTTCAGCTCCTACTCTTTCCGCTTTCCATCTTGTTGAGCTTAGGTTGGATGCATTGGCAGATGTAGTTCCTGCATTGGTTTCAAATGCTTCGACCATAAATATTCCTCCTCCTGTTATACCTAATGATATTGGCGTGTAAGACGTTTTTCCAACCGGAAACACAAATAAGCTGGTACTTGATTGATTTGAACCAATAGCTTTTTGATAAGGACCATCAATAAAACAAGTATCACTAAAATTACCTAATATAGTTGCTGTAGTTGACACATCATCAAGACCATGGTATAGAGGTGTTGCATCTGAAGTATGTATAATTCCGGCGGTCATAGTAATACTATTTGTAACTCTGAAATTTGGAGTGCTAATAGTTACACCTGCAGGATTCGTATTATTTACTGTTAAAGAACCTATAGATCCTGTTGCCAAAGCAGCATTCAAATTATTATAGAATGTTCCCGTACCGGAAATAGTCTGCGGTAAATCTGTAGGTATTGCGCTGAATGTTGCTGTGTTATATCCGCTGGCAAAGTAAGTAGTATTTAAACCAACAAATATGGAACCGTCGTTTGTCACATTTCCTCCAAAACTAATTCCATTAGTAGTATTTGTTTTTTTGAAAACGCTGCCTGCGGTAACCGTTGTAGCATTTTGTATATATAATCCGTTAACCGCATTAAAAAAGCGGTTATCCCCATCAAGTGCGTCAACGATTAAATTACCCAAAGACAAAGTACCACCACCTTGAGCCAGATTGGTATAGAAACCATTGATAGTAACAGCTGCTTTGTCTGTAGAAACTCCATCACCTATTTGCAATGTATGGTCTAATCCTGCAGCATAACTCACAGATGAATTATACGCAAATGCGTAACTGTTCAAATTTCCGTCATAGAAAGTCAAATCAACCGGAGATGTAACCTCGGCCGTAACCGGAAGCGACAATTCTATTTTAGTACCTGTAATTGAAGTAACCGTAGAACCGGGTTGAATACCATTTCCTGAAACAGCTTGTCCAACAATAATCGACGGATTTACCTCTGATAAAAGGATTACATTACTTCCCGCTGAAACAGCAGATAATGTTACCGTTTGTGCTTCTTCAATTGGAGAGGTACTCAATCCTGAAACAGGTTGAGACAAGGCAATTCCTCCAATTCCTGTAGAAAATGAACTACCTGCACTTACAACCGTAGTTCCTGCCGGAATACCCGGACCTGAAATTTGTTGTCCCACAGCTACATTGAAGAAATCTTCATCAGCAGGGAATACAATATTTCTCTGACCATTTGCCATAGCAGAAAAAGTAAGCGTAGTACCTGCCTGTGCTTCTGTTGTTGGCAATGATAATGTTAAACTTATATTTATAAGAGCTGAAACAGCCGTAATTGTAGTTCCGGGCTGAATTCCCGGTCCTGAAACCTGCTGTCCTATACCAAACAGATTAACATTAGTAAAAAAGCTTGGTACTGCTAATGAAGTAGTGCCGGCAGCAAAAGCATTAACACCTTGTTCAAAAGTTGCCGGTAAAGTAGTCAATGTAAAATCGGATCCCGAAGTAGCGGTAGTAGCTTCTGTATTGTTGATAAGCGGGTCAACAATAGTGATTTTTCCACCTGTCAGATTCAAATTAGAAGTATTGATTTTAAATGAACTTCCTCCCTGGCCAACGCTCGTAGCTACATTACCTGCATCATTACTGTCCACAATAATATCACCTCCTGTATGGTTAAACGTACTTCCGGTGCTGTGTACCACGCTACCGTTAACAGTAAATGTCCCGCCTGAAACCGTGTTCGTCCCGTTGTTTACAAAAGCAGCATTATTGTTTGTACAACCTACTGTTAACTCGCCTGATACGTTAACCAATGTTGCGCCTGTACTGATAATAAGACCGGCAGCATTGTTCCCGGCAGAATTTACCGTTACTGTATGTCCGTTAGCGATTGTTACCACATCTGAACAAGACGGAACACCACTTGGACTCCATATTGCTGCATTATTCCAGTCACCCGAAGCAACAGTAGTTTTAGAAACACCGGCTTGGATTGAAGCTGAACCGACACCAACATAAAATGGTGCTGCCATTATATCTGCTTCGGCAATATTTTTTCTTGATATAAATGGCGTTGTTGTTCCGTTTATATGAGTTCCAACTACCGAACCTGCATTCATAAGTCTTGAGCTTCCATCCAAAGCATTGTATGCTCCAACAGCATAAACTCCAAATGTAAAGTCTCCTGTGGTAGCATAAGTAGCATCTTTTGAAACTGTCCAGTTTCCGTCATATCTGTCAGTAACAGTATAAGAATCATCTGCAACCGAAAGACCTGTTGTTATTGTTGCTGCATCATCATAGCTGATAGACAGATAACCCGCAGCTGTTCCAGAAGGACTTATTAAAAATGCCCATCTGCTTTGACCTGAATTACTCAAAAACGGAAATAATACCGTAGTATTAGGATTATAATCTATTCCCGGGTCAATAGCCGGAGAACCCATGGCTGATGTAGTGTACCATCTTGAAACTTGTCCGCCGATGAATCCGCTACCAATAGCACAAACAAAGTTAGTAGAGAAAATTGAGGCATAATTCCCAATATATATATTGTTTGAACCAAGAGCAACTCTGGCATTATTCAATCTCAGGATATTTTTAATTTTTACATCGTCTAACTGCCAGTCAATATTTGGCGTAGCTGTACTCGTATTATTAATAATCAACTGGTTGATGATACCAGCCGTATTGGTTGTTGTTGTCGAAACAACCGTTCCTCCAAAATTCCCCGTTCCGTCAGAAGAAATTGTTTGAAGTTCTGAACCATTCAAGGTCAAAACACCTGCATTTGTTCCGGTAGTTCCTACGGAAATATCCAAACGTCCACCGGAAACCACAGTAATATCATGTCCTACCTTTAATGATTTTCCGGTTGTTCCCTGATATACATTAAATCTCGCACCTGAACCCGCTATCAATAAATCATTAGTTACGGTAAATTCATCTGCCAAAACACCAAAATCTAAAACAGCATTAGCACCGGCTATATACAAATTACCTGCTCCAAGGTTTTTGTTGTCAATCGTCACGGTATGACCGCCATTGATAACCACATCATCTGCAGGAGAAGGCACATAACCCGCATCCCATGTTGCCGGATCGGTAAAATTACCCGAAGCAACCGAAGCAATCTCATTTCCACCCACTCGTGACACTAATGAAATATTATCAATAGCTGCCGGAGGGTTTGTTCCACCTCCATTACTATTAGTCCACATAAAAATCAACCTTACGGTTGTTCCTGCAAAACTTGAAGGAATAAACCCAACAGCTTTTGAGGTAACAGCATTGACACTCCCGTGAGTTACCGTTGTTATTCCGGCAATCGTAGCCGGAACAGTTGTTTGTAAATCTGTCCCAACCGGAGTATAACTGGTAGGTGCAGCAAAAACCTGCCATGTTGAAGTAGTAGTCCCTACCGATTTCCAGTCAAAAGTTAAAGCAATATTAGTTTGACCAGCCGGAATAGCAATATCTCTATAAAAAAATACTGTTCTGGCTCCGGAAATACCCACATAAGAATTGGTTACTCCGTTATCAAGGGAAACGTAAGCTGAATTTCCGGAAATAGCATCCGAATTGACTGCTGTTCCTACAACCCATTTAACAGCACCGGCACCTTCGTTTGCAACAGTCCAACCATTAGCAGCAAAAGTATCGCCTGAATCAAATGCTCCGTCTGAAGCAGAAATAAGTTGTGTCTGCGCATGCGTACCAATAATAGTAAACAGCAACATCAAAACAACCAATGTTAGCCGATGTGATTTCGGTCTTAGTTCAATGTGCTCTCTGTCCAAAAAGGAAATTGAGCATAAAGAACTTTTTAAGTAATTAATAATCATAAATCTTGGAATTTTTAGTGGTTAATTTTTTGTGTTATGAAGTAAAAGTACCTGTTAACATCTATATAAAAAAAAACAATCCTTTTCAATTTAATGAATTTTAAAAGGCATTTTACTAAAAAACACCACATAAATTAATCCAAAAGAAGAGCAAGATAAAACATACCTTTTATTAACAATTCAGATTATGACAATAAGATATTTGCACTTAATAAAGTCATGTAGGAGTATGAACCTGTTGAGAATACCGCAACAGAAAGGTTCTTCAAATCATTAAAAACAGAAACTGGTTCATGAAAAGAAACTCAAATTAAAGAACACATGGACTTAAGATATTTGAATTCGTTGAAATTTTGGTGCAACAAAACAAAAAGTATAGTATTTTGAGTTACACAAAACTAATTTTGGGCATAATACCTGTAGAAATTAAACAGTATTTTTAAAAAATAGCTCTTTATAAAACAAAAAAAGTCCCCAACAAATACATGTTGAGGACTCTTCAAAAAAGGCGATGACC
>CAYVUB010000008.1:0-85519 GCA_964454675.1 uncultured Flavobacteriaceae bacterium
AACTGTGTTTCTTGACGTATTCTTAAAAATCAATGTTTTAACACTTGTATTTTGAAGGTAATATTCTCATTTTAATATTGTTTTCAATCAATATTGAAATTTTAATGAGTTTCTAAAATAAATGATAATTTACCGAACAACTTACTCAACTTTTACCTGACCGTTCATCAACATTGGCAACAGCCAGTCTCGTAATTGAGATAGTTTTTGGCTTTGTTCTTCTAATAGCTCTTGCCTTGCAAAAATTGATTTTACGGAATTTGTAAACTGTATTACAATATCTTTTGTTGGAATGAGTGTAGAAATTGTTTTTAATGTACTCGTAGAAATTTCTTTAAAAGTTGAACCGCTTGCATTTCTCTCAATAATAGATAAACTATTCTGGATTGTGTAATAAACAAATTCTGTAGTGAAATATGACTTAGGGATAAATGATTTAAAACCTTGATTTGTGGTAACATCATTTCGTGCAATAGCTAAATAACCTATTGGGGCTCTCGAACTCATTAGGACACTACCTCTCGGAAGAATGTTTAATGAAGCAGAAGCTTTTCCTTTTTCTGTTACATCTAATTCTCCTCGTTTAATAAATTTATTACCAACATTTAATGAAAGGTCTTTAGGTGTTATCCAAGGAATACCATTATTTGTAAAATAATCTCCAATATTTTTTGATGGGGTACTTCCTCCAACAATATCTCCAATATTATCAAGTGTTTTCACTTCCCAATTCGGGTCAGCATTCTGCACAAACCAGTAGTCGTAAAGCGTTTTTGCTTGTTGCTCTAAATTATCATTTATCGGCTTTCTTTGTGTTTGTTTACTTTTGATATTTTTTAATTTTAATAAAATCTGATGAAAGAATTAGTAAAACAAGAGATATTAAAAGCAATGGCTGCCACTTTGAATTTTCAACAAAATCAATTACTTGAAAAGGTTATACACCAATCCTTTAAAAATGTTTGCATTGAAAAAGTAAACAAAAAAGATGAATCGCTCACGGATAATAATGACGACTTGCTCGATCTTTTTATATCTTCAAAAAAAGTAGAGGGTTGTTCTGAAAAATCATTAAAATACTATCAATCAACAATTCAAAATTTATTTAAAAGTATTGATAAAAAAACAGTGGATATTTCTACGAACGATTTACGTCTGTACCTTTCTAATTACCAAGAAAAAAACAATTCCAGTAAAGTAACTATTGACAATATCCGACGTATTTTTTCCAGTTTCTTTTCGTGGTTGGAAGATGAAGACTATATCCTGAAATCACCTGTAAAAAGGATTCATAAAATAAAAACCGAAACGATTATCAAAGAAGTTTTGTCTGATGAACAAATTGAAATTCTTAGGGATAACTGTACAAATATCAGAAATTTGGCTTTGGTTGAAATACTTACTTCTACAGGAATGAGGGTTGGTGAGTTGGTTAAAATCAACCGTAAGGACATCAATTTCCACGAGCGTTCGTGTATTGTAAAAGGAAAAGGCAATAAAGAACGGGAAGTTTATTTTGATGCCCGGACAAAAATTCATCTCCAAGAATACATCAGCACAAGAACCGATGAAAACGAAGCTCTTTTTGTGTCTTTATCAAGATTAAGAAAAAGACTGTCCATAGGTGCGGTTGAAAATATTCTTAAAAAGTTAGGTAACAAATGTGGTATTAATAAAGTTCATCCACATAAATTCAGGCGGACATTAGCAACTTTAGCCATAGATAAAGGAATGCCTATTGAACAGGTTCAGAAATTGTTGGGACACGTAAAAATTGATACCACGTTACACTATGCAATGGTTAACCAAACCAATGTGAAAATAGCTCATCGAAAATTCATTAGTTAGAATGAGCCGATTAATCACGTGATTTTTATGTAAAAACTGCGATTTTTCACGGTATTTTATTATCTTTGTAAAAAGTTTTTCTGATGATTTATCAGGCAACCAAAGATAAAATAGCGGCATTACAGGCAAAATATAAAGCTCTTTCAAAAGGCAATGAAGCACTTTTGAAAGAAATTGCTTTGGCAGAGATTCCTGAAATGGTCTATAATTCCAATGCCATTGAAAATTCTACGCTTACGCTCGAAGATACCGAAGAAATTCTTGAAGGTGGTGAATTGCAACGTAAGGTCAGTATCCGTGAGGTATTTGAAGCTAAAAACCTGGCAAATATTACCGAAAGCTTACTCAAAAAAAACAACCAAAAGCTGACGGTAAAGTTGATTTTAGACTTACATAAAACCTTGCTAACCAATATTGACGACAGCATTGCAGGACGTTTCCGAAGCGGTAAGGAATGGGTAAGAGTAGGAAACCATTTGGGAGCCAATCCCTTGTTTGTAAATAGCCTGATGCAGGAATTGGTTGATAATTACGACAACTATAAAGACCGCTATTTTTTGGATAAAATAGCCCATTTTCACGCAGAGTTTGAAACCATACACCCTTTTGGTGACGGAAACGGACGGCTTGGAAGAGTGCTGATCAACCTGCAATTGATGAATTTTGGCTTGCCTCCTGTCATCATCCAAAACAAAAGTAAGCATACCGACTATTACCCGCTTTTTACAAAATATCCGGTTACGATGAATTTTGGTGGTTTCACGCAACTTTTTGCCGTGCTTTTGCAGGAAGCATTACATAAAAGAATAACAATGTTGACTGCCAAGAAAATAATCCCACTTTCATTATGGGCTTCGCAAAACGGTGTAAAACCCAACATTGCCGCAAACAAAGCCAAACGACAGACTATTCCTGCTTTCAGATTGCGTGGGAAGTGGATGATTGATGAGATGTATCAAGATGTCTGAAAATGATTTTAAAGCACAAATTATTCTCCGCAATTATGTAGTGATTAGAGTTGCTTTTCTAATGCAGAATTTATTTCCCTATACAATTTCTATACTGTTTTTTCAAACCCTTATCAATAAAGGGTTTCGGTATTAATGCGATATTTTGGGCAACGACTGGGCAACAAAACCCGCATCAGTAAAGGAAAACAGGTAACAAAGAAAGGAAAAAATGTTGCTCGATGAAGTGTGAGTTTGTCCTTATCATAAGCGAAAGCGAAGAAAAGGGTACGAACTATATTAGTTGCTTGGCAACTGTTTCAAGTTGCAAACCCATATACTGGCAGAACTCCTCAATAGTAACAACCTGGTGTTGTTCCTTGTTGAAGTATTCTTTAATCCTTTTGATAAGGTATCTGCCATATCTATCGCTTTTGCCTGTGATTATCTGAATGTCTTTCGGATAAATACACAGTCTGTTCATTTCTTAATTACTTATTTCATACACTATCCATACTTCGGATATGTTGTATCTATGGCAAAGATATTAATAATTTATAAGCGGTAAAAGGGTGTTTGTTGGAATAATGTACCAATAACGGAAATAACGGAAGTGCAGATTTGCAAGGGGTTTCAGGGCGTGATAGATTTGTATCAAATTGTTTTACTAACCTCTTAAAATCTTCATACAATGGCACAACAAAAAGGCATTATCAAACTGGATGGTACTATTGGCGGTATCACTTTTTACAAATCTAAAGACGGCTACCTCGCTCGTGAAAAAGGCGGTGTATCTGCTGAAAGAATAGCCAACGATCCTAACTTTCAACGTACCCGTGAAAACGGTGCTGAGTTTGGCAGGGCTGGAAAAGCAGGAAAAGTTTTACGAACTTCTCTCCGTGCATTACTTCAAAACGCTTCTGATAGCCGTGTAGTAAGCCGATTAACTACCGAAATGGTAAAGGTTATTCAGGCAGATGCAACTAACCCACGTGGGCTTAGAAATGTAATTGATGGCGAAGCAGAAATGCTTCAAGGGTTTGAGTTCAATATCAATGGTAAATTGGGAAATACACTTTATGCTCCTTTTACTGCCAATATTGACCGACCTACAGGGGAATTGTCCGTTGATATTCCGGCTTACGTACCTGCAAATATGATTGCAGCCCCGGGCGGTACTACTCACTACAAAATTATTTCTGCCGGTGTGGAAATTGATTTTGAAAATGAAACTTATGTAGTAGCTGACAACAGTTCTGCAATCCTGCCGTGGGATGCAACTGCAACAACTGCATTAAACCTTTCTAACACTGTAACCGCAGCAAGTACAAAACCTTTGTTTCTTGTGTTGGGTGTGGAATTTTATCAGGAAGTAAATGCGCAAATGTATCCATTGAAAAATGGTGCTTTCAATGCACTTGCTCTTGTAAAAGTTGATGGTGGCGTATAATTCAACTTCTTTCTATCAGTTAATAATTAGCCCCTGCATTCCTGCGGGGCTTTTTCATTTATAAAAAGTCAATGCCCTAAAAGGGCAAAGACGAAACAAAACGCTGACCGGAACGATAAACCCAAACGAAGCAACCGCAAGGCAACGAATAGACACGGCAACCCGCAGAAGGTGACCAAGAGAAAAACTGACGACGAACCCGACGCTGAAACGCATAACGGGAAACGGGAACTAAGCTACCACAATGAGAAGAACTGCAAGTGCAAGAAGCTGAAGGGGTAAGATGATGTACTGACATAATAATGAAATTTTTATATGCGTTTCATTAGCAAGGCGGATTAAAAAACCAAAAGGAAACGGAATAAAGGATGGCTCTGTGCGGTTGGCTTGTGTTTATGCCGTAGTCTTTTGGTTTTTTTTGTTGGCATCGTGCGGCTGCCCGCCTTGTTATCTTTGCAGATAAAAATCTTCATTATGGCAGTCATCTTCCTTTCAGCGTAATGCTGTTACCTGCTTTTAAAATGGCGGTATATTAAGGCACGTTTTACGTCATTCAGCAACAGCATTTGTTCGTAGTATTGTTTTTCTTTTGCTTCAATGCGTTTTACTCTGTCTATATCCGCCTTGAAATCGCTAGGCTTTATGCTTACTCTTTCGGCTTGTGAAATGACTTCTTGTTTAAAATCGCTGATGCGAAGAAATGGGATAACAGAACCAACAAGAAAGCGTTCAAAATACTTTATTTTCCAAAGACCAAAAAGCAAGGTGCGGTAAAAGTCTTTTTCCTCCTGATTTTTACAGGCAATAACAAAGCAATTTGGGCAAGGTGTATCTAATGGCTTACCACTGTTTAATCCTTTGGAAAGTGCGAAAACATCAAACTCGCTGATAGGATTTTTGGGGCTGTAGGTGTAGATTTTGATTTTAAGCATAACGAATAACTTTATTTTGGTTACTCTGCTTCCTCCCTTGTGTGCCTAAAAACAAAAACATTTTTACAAAGAAAAAAACAGAAAAAAAAGAAAGCCATTCAAAAGGCGGCGTGGCAAAAAAGCCAAAAGGAAACGGAATAAGTGCCGAAGGCTGAAAGGCAAATGCCCATAAAAAATTGAAAACATTATTTGCCTTTCATTATGCCGTAGTCTTTTGGCTTTTTTATGGTGAGAAGGCATTGTGGAAGCCGCCTACCTTTGCTTCTCTTTTTATTCTTTTTTCTTTTGGAAAAGGAAACTCAATCCATTCAATAGACTATCACTCTAACAATTGAAGCCTTGGCAATGGGGCTATAAAACCGCAGGAATAAAAAGGCATACCAAAATCAGAAGCGAGGGAAAAAAGCAAATGTATGAGGAACGAATACTCTTGCTGTGCGGTGCTGCAATAAGGTGTGAAGCAAGTGAAGCGAAATTGAATGAAGGTAAATTTTTAATAACCTACCGAAATGAAATGTAGCAAAACGGCTGAACACTTTATGCAGCACACGGCAAACAATAACTAATGCCTTTTTATCGCTGCACCGCTGAAATGGGTGGTGGGGCGTGAGGGGAAAAGCGTGGGAAAAATGCGGCTTCTGAACCCGAAAAATATAAGCGTTGGAAATTGTGCGAGGGCATATTTTTACGGGTGAAGACTATGCCATTGGCTACTTAACATAATGTTATTATAGGACTTTTTTGCGTTGGCATAGTCGCCTATAAGCGTGGCAAAAAGTACTATAATGCCACATTATGTTTAAGTATGCTTCCGCCGTTTTACATACTGGCATAAGCGAAGTGGTGGTGGTGGTTGGAACGAAGCGGCTATTTGCTTTTCGGTGTATTGAATAGGAAAAGGCTCTTACGCACCGCAGGAACGAGGATGCGTATGTGCCTTTTGTGCGTTGGCTACACCGAATGCAAATAGTATGACAGTTGTAAACGGCGGCAATGGTATAGAAGGCAGGCGAAGGGTTGGCAATGTGCGGATGCGCCTGACTAAAGCCGCATTTTTTGTGTGTTGGTGTTTGTGGGCGGGGTACTTTATCTTTTTTCCCAAGCTAAATATTTACAATCATAATTCCAATTTGAACAGCTAACTTTTACTAAGGGTGTGCCATCTCTGCTTACAACATTATTTCTTATTTTAGTGCCAAGCTTGCAGATAGGGCAATTGTCTGTGCTTGTATCAAAAGTATTGTCTTCAAGTTCTTTAATGAATTTAGATTTGTATTGTGCATTGGTGGTTATAAAGGTTTTGATTTTAGACCTTGTTAATGCTACATAGAATAAACGCCTTTCCTCACCATTTGGAAATTGGTCAGATTTAGATAGTAATAAATTTAGAATTGGGTCGTCTGATTGTTCTGAGGGGAAGCCATATGTACCTGAAACACAGTTTAAGACAATAACATAGTCTGCTTGTAAACCTTTTGATTTATGAACTGTTAGAAATTCAACTTGTATCTCAGGAATAGCATTGTATGTGATTATTTGGTTGCCTGTAGCTTTACTTTCAGTTATTGTAAAATTTGAGGTATCGGATAAGTAAGGGTCTATTGTGTTTTTATAACGACCCAATGCTTTTATTGTTGGTACTTGCTGACCATCAGAAAGAAGTTCTTTTATTTCAGTAAGGATTTGAATTAGAGGTGTTGTATCATCATTTCTAAAACTTTGGCTTTCTATTATAGAAATTGGCTGAATATCTGACTGTTTGAATGCTTTTAATTCTTTAGGTGTTTGATTAGGATTAGCAAGAATGAATTTGCTACTAATGTCAATCATTGAAGCACTAAAACGATAGGTTGTTTCAATCTTAGAAGTTTCAGTAACGCCAAAGTATTTTTCAAATTGAGTAAACAGTGAAATATCACTACCTGCAAACCTGTATATGCTTTGCCAATCATCACCAACTGCAAATAATCTTGTATTTGAACCGGTGTCTAAAATTGCTTTAACTAATTTGAACCGACTCAATGAAGTGTCTTGAAACTCGTCAATAATTACATACTTGAATTTATGTTTGAATTGTTTAGAAGTAATAAATGAAGTAGCTTCATTTATCATATCATTAAAGTCAATTTGATTTTTGCTCTTTAAGGATTTAGTATATTCAGTATAAATCGGCTCAAAAATTGATAGAAATATTGAATTACGATTTTCTATATTAGAATCTGAAAAGTTTCCAATAGATTCTTGAAGTTCTGCAATTGTTTTATTATTTGATTTGAAAAGATTTAAGAAAGTAGAAATTAATGTATCAAGTGCTGAAACTTCATCTTTGGCTATTTCATTTAGGATTTTCCAAATTTCATCGTTAGTTCTTGGTTTGATTGTAACATTGTGTGCTTTTAACTTCTGCTCTAAATTGGAAAGAAGCTTACCATCTTTTTGCTCGTATGAGTAAGTCTCAATTAATGTTGTGCCATACTCTGAGTGTGTTGCTATTTTCCAATCGTAATCGCTTTTATATTTCTCACTGGGTGAACTGTAATTACCACTACTGAACCATTTAGGCACATTGTAGGACCTATCAATAAATGCAAGGTGTTCTATATAAAGGTCATAATCTGGTAGATAAAAGTCAGGCTTGTATTGAGCATAAATGTTGTCGGCTGTTTGATACTTGTATGGTTCTTCGTATTTATAGTTAACACCATTTAGAAATAAATAATTAGCTATTAGAACTTCTTCACGGCTTTTACATTTTTCTCGTAGCATTGTTGTTTTGCCTTGGATAACTACTGGTACTTTTTTGTATGATTCAAATTTATTTTCTTTTAGATAATTTACATATTCACCGTGGCTTTTGAAATCGTTATCGTCTTTCCATTCTAATCTATATTCAGTAAGTAGTTTTAATACTAAAGTTGAAAAACTTGGACTTTGCATTTGCTTAGTAAATATAGTACGAAGCAATTTATAGTATTCGTTTTCTTCTATGACAGAAGGCATTTTTTGAGTTGACTCACCAATTACTTTCCTACCGAATGAGTGAAATGTATTTACTTCTATAGGTATATCCATTTTAGACTTTATTCTTGATTTCATTTCTTCGCTTGCCTTACGAGTGAATGTAATCAGTAGAATATCTGCTGGATTGACTTTAAAGCGATTGGTTAAATATGTTACTTTGCCTGCTACAGTTGTAGTTTTACCACTACCTGCACCTGCAATTATTAAATTGTTGTCTTCGTCTTTTACAATTGCTAAACGCTGTTGGTCATCTAAGGAAGCGTTATCTATATCAGAGAAAAAGTCTTTGTTTTCCTTTAATTCGTGTGCTATGAATGATTGATTATAGTTTTTAAGATTAATGTCAATGTTAATGTGGAAGTCTAAGTAGTCATTTACCGCCTTTTTTGTAGAGGGTGTTAAAGAGAGTTTAGAAAGTGGAATATCTTTTATTTGTGAATAGAATTTATTTGATAAGAATAGCCAAGCTGATTTTTGTTTATTGTTAAAGTAGCCATTTTTGAAATTTAGAAAATTTAAAGAGGCTTTATTTAGTTTTTCAATGTCTGGTAGGTGTTGAGCTATGATAGCCTCTTGTTTTTCACGAAGTATTTTTTCTCTTTCAAGTCTTTGTCTTTCCTCTTCAGCTTTTCTTTGGCGTTCTTGTTCTGCAAGTATTGCTTGTTTTTTTTGATATGAGTTGTACCAATAGGCTATTAAGGCAATTAATATTATGGCAGGTATTAGTATTTCCATTGGGAAAATTTGGGTTTAAAGAATTATAGAAACCAAAGTTTGTCTTTCCCAAATGAAGGGATTTCATCATCAGAAAAGAAGGGTGCAATTTCTGCAACCATTTCAGGATATTTGATTGTAACGGGTAAATTTTGTTGATTCAAACTTTTGTAATACATACGGCTAAATTGATACACCTGGTTAATTAAATCGTGAATGGTATTGGTATCATTTAGTAATTCTTTCTTGTTGCAATCAATAGCAAGTTTTACCGGAAAGTGGAAACCGTCGTGTATAAGATGTCCTTCCGCAGTTCGGGAATTATTGAAAAGTAAATATTGCTTGTTTCCAATATTGATGTAAGTACCACTTATAGGCATTAAACCTTGCCAATTATAATCAAAAGCTACAATGTCGGTAGCTTCTGTTTTATTAATTGAAATAATGAATACAGGAATTGGTTGAGGCAGTTCTAAATTATTTAATTCCCTTTCTATCGGTATCAATTCATCTTCACTCAATCTTTTGTAAAAATGAATTATCAATCTTTGTGGTAAGCCATTAGCTGTAGCAAATTCTCTTACTTTTTTTGAAATATTACCTGCTAATAAATCAATATTGTCTTTTATGAAATAATCGAATGAATTGAACTTACCCGAATTATCAAAACTAAATGCACTACTTAGATATTTTACTCCATTTTCAGAATGTGTAAATGCACCAATACCAACGATTAATTCGTCTTTGGGTTGTGTAGCTAATCTCCAAGGAACACCTTCTAATTTCGCAAGAATAGCAACCGACATAGTAGTTAAGCTCCAAACAAAATCAGACACCTCACTTCTCACATTAGAAGGTTCTACAGACTGGCAAACGATTTCTCTTTTCAGTAAAAACTCTTTTACTTTCACATATACCCTTTCCTCTTGTCTTTGTGTTTCTTCTTTAGTGAAAGGTGTTAAGTAAATTGCTAAGTACTTTGTTGATTTTGTGTCGTAATTGTACGAATCAAATTTTGCTTGCAATTCCGGAATTGGATTTTCAATATCCTTGATTTCAATAGAAGCATCATCGTCAATAAAATTTGGAATAGTAGCGTAATCGTATAAGCCTTTATAAAAATTGCCTTTACCGTCTTGAAGGAAGCTCTTTAATAAGTCTTTAGTTTCTTTTTCAAATGAAGGATAAACAAAAAATATGTGAACATTTTTGTAGGGGCTTTTCTCCGCAGGTTTTAATCTTGGAAAGTCTTTTTTAGGTGTTTTTGCTGTACCTGTTTTACCATATTGATAAGCAAGGTCTCTGCTGGATTCTTTAATGCTCCCAATGTACGCATTAGGTACTTTGATGAAACCTTCTTTGTGAATTGGAATCAATTTTTTAAACTCGGGTTTATTCAAAAAATAGTTGTAAAATGTATTAATATCCTGATAATACCGCAGGTATTTGTTTTCTTTCGTTGGTCTATCAAAAGGAATATTTAGTGATTTTATCAGGTCAAAGTTTAATACAGGATATGCTTGCATTAGATCAATATCTTCATCCCACTCTAATAAATCTTCGTATTTTACAATGTTATTGTCGTACAATACTTTTTTTATAAAACGTGGCGGCACTGTTTTTAGAACTTCCGGTACTGGCTTGGTAAGTATTTTTGTTTTCCCCTCAGAAGAAATTAGTAAAGAAGGAAATTGGCTACCCTTTTGAATTTTAACTTGCAATGAAAAACATTTATAAACCCAAAAATCAGCAGTACTTAAAGTTTTAGAAAAAGAATATACTTCAAGGTTATCTATGAACCCGATTTTTACGATTTGCTTTTTCTTCTTTCTGAAATAATACTTTAGTTTGTTTTTGTAATAATGCTTTGCGAAATCAGGATTTGTTTTGCTTATATCAATATCCACTTTTGAATACCCTTCTTTTGCAAAGCCGAAACTTGTGTAAACAAAATCTATATTTTCTAACTGTTCATCACTAAATACTTTATTCAATTCTTCAGGGAAAGCTGATTTGTAAATTCTTTTCTCTCTGCTGTCCTCTTGCAATGAGAAATATAATGACTGCGGTTTCTTTTCCCAATCAAAATGAATTAAGTTGAAATATAAATTGTGTTCTTGGCTCTGCATTTTCAGTAGTTATGGTTTTAATTGTACGTCCACTGCAATTTCCTCACAACGGATTTCATATTTTTTTTCGGGTTTGGAATACACATTTACGGATTGATGCGTGGTAGCAAATGTATTGTCGTACACATAGGTTTTAGAACCTAATAGTTTTTCTTCAATGATTTCTGAATTGTAAACTGATAATCTACCTGCGGCGTGATTGTTTATTAATCTTTCAATTTTCTTTATCCGATATAGGTTTTCTATGTCTTGCGTATAGTCATCGGGCATTAGGATAAATAAATAGTCTCTTGCCCTACTAATTGCTACATTCAATACATTTTGCTTGTTAAGAAACATTGCAGGTGATTTGCTTATTCCAAAAGGCGGATTAAATACTGATATGATAATATCACATTCATCGCCCTGAAAGCCGTGGATTGTACCTATAAGTATTTCAACTTTATCATCATCATTATGTACTCTCGACAAAAGTTTTTCTATCAAAGTTGCTTGTGCTTTGTAAGGACAAATTATACCAATACGGAAATGGTCTTTATGAGTATTGCGAATATGCTTTACCAACTGCATTGCAAACTCAACGGTAAATATTGCTGAATACGCCTGATAGTTTGATTTGTTCAGTGTATTTGGCTTGTAAATACTTTCAAATTTCTGAACAGGGAATTTTATAATATTTATGTCTTTGAAATCAAGTCCGGGAACGTTCAATGATTTTTGTTCTGTTTCAGAACGATGATGCTCTAAAATACCATTGTATGTAAAATGGCTGAACACATTGCCAATAGTAGGAACGCTTCTATATTGCTTTTGCAGATTAACAATATCAAACTGATGCGGTGTAGTATCAGGATCTACAAACTTATTTAACTGAACCATTTCATAAATGTTCATATCCTTCCATTGCTCTATCTGAGTAATCGGCTGAATTTGGAAAGGGTCTCCTGCTATAATAAAATTGGCATCTTTTTTCTGATATAAAACATAGGCAATGCTTGCAATGGTTATCATAGAAGCTTCGTCAATAATAATATAATCCCAATCTAAAAACTTTAGGTGTAAACGGTCTTGGTGTTCGTCTGGATGAAAATAATCATAAGCAAATCTTGCAATGGTTGTAATTGTTGTATTCTTTGGTTTGGTACGAATATCAAAAGATTTATCAACTACTAAACCGCTATTTTCCAAATCTGCATCGCCTGTAGTACCAAATCTTAACAACCAATGATAATATGATTCGTCACCGTCCATTTTTTCTATTATCCTTTTTGTAAGAACGTCTGCGGCTTTATTAGTTGGGGTTAAAACCAAAACCTTCAATGCTTCGTCCTGCTGCATTAATGGAATGATTTCATTGGTTGCCAAAAAGGTAGTTTTACCTGTACCGGGCGGACCAAAAATGAACCTTATTTTATCTGTAAGATTTTGCTGAAGATTATAGGTATCGTCAAAGTTTAACTGATAAAATGCCTTTCTTAATTCTTCAAGAATGAATACAGGGTTTTTAATATCAATTACTGCTCTGCTTACTTTGGTAAAATCTATACCCGAAATGTCTGCGGACTTTTTGAGTTTTGCTCTTAACGTGTATTCTTTCACATTCACTACCTCAACTGTAACGGTAACAGTTTCGTCGCCGTGATAAAAGCGTATATGCATATCGCCAATATCTTCTATTGATTGAGGGATATATCTATTTGGATGCTTTAATACTAAAATCCTTTCTGTATCCGCTTCCTGTTCTACTTTTGCAAATTGAATGGATATTTGTTTTCCTTGTGAGTTGGCTTCTGAACTATTCAAATATTCTAACTCTAAAAGTGCTTTAAACCAAGCGAAAGAATATTTATCCGAAGTGTTTGCTAATTCATTCAGCTTTTCAATCCGTGTCAATTCTTCTACTTTAGCTTCTGCTTCTAATTTAAGCTTATCAATTTTTTTCTTTAAATCAACCGAAGGCTTTGTATAATCGTCTTGGTCTGCAACAGGTTCTGTAGGTACTTCAAAAGGAATTTCAGGAACTGAAGGAATATCATTGTTTTCTTTATTATCCTTTTCGTTTTTGGATGCTTCTTTCTGCTTTTTATTTTTCTTTATTCCTTTACCAATATTGGTTAATGTATCTTGTATATCTGTATCAAATAAAGGAATTTCAGCTGTTGGTAATGGTAATTCCGGTTGCTCTACCGTACTTCTTCTTTGTGCAAGTAATCGTTTAAATTCAAGTAGTTCTTCAGCAGTAATATTTTCTTCCAAAAGTTGTTTCCCAATTTGGTAGGCTTCTAATTGTTCTTCTGAAAGGTTCAAATCAGCATCAGGATTGCTAATGCCTAAGAATTTGATAATAATATCTACATAAGGATTTTCGGTATCGTAGGCATCGCTTAATGTGTCTATGGTTAATTCATTGGGTGCGTAGAAATCACCTTCTTTGTCAAATAACCATTTATCATTTTTGAGTATGGATGCTAAAGTAGAATCAAATTCGGTCTTTACTTTGGAAGTGCCATATAATGGATAATAAATGAAACTGCCTAATACCTTGCTTTTGAAAAGTTGTAATGATAAGCCCTTGGCATAGTGAATTAAGTAATCCCAAATCAGTACAGATAATTCAGGTGTAATGTTTGCTACTGCATTTTCTAATCCTTCTAAAGATTTATCGGTAATAGTTTGGTCGTTCCAATACTTTCTTGAAATCTGAATGCTATCTAAGCCAAATCTTTCTTTTACTGAATAATCATCATCTAAATTGTTCTGCTCAATTCGTGGATTGTGTGCAATACCTAACTCTGAAAGAAATTGGTTTGTAATACTGCTTTTGGCATCGTTTAAAAATTCAGCGTAAAAGTCTTTATCAAGGAAATAAATATCTTCTTGACCTGCAAAATATTTTACAAGATTATCATTGCCATAATATACTTCGTGTGGATAAGCAAAATATCTTGTATCAGGATTGGCTTCTGTACGGCAAGCAATAAACTGTATTTCTTTCAGCTTTGTAATTAAATCAGCTTGTGAAAGTGCCGGACTGTTTTCATAGTAATTTAAAAAGGTTTCAAAGTGGTGCAAAATAGTTTCAGAATCATCATAAGCAAATTCATCATTATAAATTGGAATTAGATTGTTGAAAATTTCTGCTCTAATATCGGGTTTCCCTAAACCTATGGTTTTGAAAAACTCCATTGCTTCTTTGTTATCTGCAAATGGTTGATAAATGGTATCGTAACTTGTAGCCCTATCCAAAGGAAGGAATATGTTTGGTGCTGTTAAATCTTCATTGAATGGTGTTACGGCTTTTCTATCTTGGTTTAATACGATAGGTTGCTTTAACGCTAACTTGTCTTTGTCATCCCAAAGATATTTGTGGTCTGCTAAGTAGGTGTACAAACTAATCAACCATTCATCGGATTGCTTTTCTACAAATTCTTTAGTGAACCTTCTTATTAATTTTTTTGCATCAACACTTTCTGCAACAATGTTATTAATGTAGCTTTCTAACGGTTTGTTCGCCTGGTTTAATTGCTTTTGTCCTTTGCTGACAAATACCCAACCCGAATTGGGATTACCAAATAAGTCGCTTAATTGTTGATCGGAAAATAGTTCTGATAATTCTGGGTCTGCAGCCCAATAAGCTTTGTTTGTGGCAAAGTAATTTCCCTTTGTGCCGGGTATTATTTGTTGATTGCGAAATGCCTTTTGGATTTCATCATAAAATGGACGGAATGATATTTTAGCATTTGCAGTATAGGTCGGAAAATCATTTTGATTGTAAGGCGTTAATTCTAAAATGTTATCATTAAAAAAATTAGAACCGTTCTTTATTCCAATATCTTTCAATAATGGAAATGATTCTGCTGCCAATTCGCCTAATCTTAGTATTAATGCCTGATTCCAACTATCATTTGCCTGAATACCTTCCCTGCTATCTGTCAATAAAAAAGGTGCTTGTATGATGAATCCTAACTTGGTATCTTCCTTAGTAGGGAAATAACAAAACGCATCGTATTTAAAGCCTGTTTCAAGCTCTTTATTCTTTAAAACAAAGAACCCGACTGAAATTTTATATTGTGCTTTTGTCGAAGTTCGTGTAACATTTTTAGAAAATAACCATATTAATTCATTCTTCTTTTCTCCGTTTTCATTACTCACTACATTGTATAATGTTGCAGTAATATTTCCGTACACTTCCTGCTCTTTTTCCTCTTTGGTATAGATACCGCTTTTCTCTACGGATTTCCATTCTACCTTTTCTAAATTGCTAAGGAATAGTATTGGCTGAAACAGATTATCTAATTTTGTTTCTATTTCATCGTATGCTTCTTCCGGTGTTTTTGAATTGTGGTTAAAAGGGAAATAAAATAGTGTCTCTCCCTTTTTTCTATCCTCACCGTTTGGTGTTAATGCGATTGGAACAATGTAGTTTTCTAATTTGAAATTGAATTGTTCATCGTAAATGTGTGGTGTGCCACTGTAAGCAAAAACCGCTTTAAAACCAATACCGAATTTCCCAATCTTTTGTTCGTCAATTTTTGTAGAATTACCAATAGAAGTAATGGAATTGATATGCCCTAATTTACCGCCTTCGGAATCTTGTTCTTCATTATCAGGGTCTGAAATAGTAAAACGTACTGAACCATTATGTTTAAACCATAAACCGTCCTCTGTTAAATCAAACTTTACCCAAGTGGCTTTTGCATCATCAGCATTTTGTAGTAATTCATAAACGAAGTGTGCAGAATCAGAATATTTTTTAATTGCCGTTTCCCAAATACCACGATAGGATTTTTTTAATAAGACTTTTACGTCATTATTTTTTATCTCTTGTAGGGTTGCAAAGTATTGTTGTTCCATTGGATTTTTAGATTTGAGATAATTAGACTTTAAGGTCGCTTACAGAACCCACTACACGATAATTAACGTCGTCAATTACTGCAAAATGTTTTTCGGCACATTCGATTTTCATTCTTTCGGTATCTCTGAGTAATGTTCTGTCTTTGGCAGCTTTAGGGTCTTTGGTTTCTGCTACGAAATAGATTTTGGTTTCTTCGCCGTCCTCTTTTTTAATCAATGCCCAATCGGGATTATAATTGCCAATAGGTGTTTTGATTTGAAACTTACCCGGCAGTTTTACATAGAAAATAATATCATCACGGCTATCGCAATCCTCGGCAAATTTCTTTTCAGGACTACTTAGCGAATCAATCACTACATAGTTATAAATGGTCTTTGCTTGTTTTTTTACTTCAATCAAATTATCCAAATACTGTTCTATTTCAGCAGCTTCAAACAATTTCATTTCATATACCTGCCCTGCGATTTTCTCGTATTCAATACCATTGATTTTTATTCTGTCAAATTCGTGCTTGATTACTCGTACCACGCTATCCATAAACAACTGAGGATTGTTGAAGATTTCACCTACACGCCCCGACTCTAAAATAATTTTTGTAATAGTGTCTCTTGTAAGTTCTGTTTTGGATTGTATGTACGCTACAAAATCAGGAATTTCATAAGCCACTTCTTTAATGGCTTTTACTTTAGAACCTGTTTGTGTACCGCCTATTTCTACTAACCGACCTTCTCTATCTCTTACAAATTTGGTAATGTGCTTATCCCTGTAAATTTCAGGCTTCGCAATAGTTTCCATTTTCTTTACAGCATTTGCACAATTTTTTATTAGCTGTTCTGTACTGTAATCTACTTTGTATTCTGTACGGTATTTTATCTTTTCCCACAACTCTAAGAATAGGGCATCATCTAACCATTTATCTTTTAACTGAACCTGCTTACGCTCTCTTGCGTTTTTTATTCTGCCTTCAAATTTTACTCCGCAATCTTCTTCAATTTCGCTTTGTAATGCTTTTGAAAAAGCTTCGTAAGATTCATTGGCTATCACTGTAAGGCGGTTAATTGGTCGGTCTGTATTTCTTGCTCCGCTTTGGTCAACGCATAAACGCAAACCACGCCCAATTTCCTGACGTTTCTTAACATCAGACTTGGTTTCATTCAACGTACAAATTTGAAATACATTCGGATTATCCCAACCTTCTCTTAAAGCGGAATGGCTGAATATAAAACGCAATGGTGTATTAATATCCAATAACCTTTCTTTATCCTGCATTATCAGTTTAAACGTTTCATCATCGGCTTTTGTAGATTTGCCCTCCTTAGAATCCTTAAACTTACCTTTATCCTGACTGAAATAACCGTCGTGAACTTGCTCAGGTGTAAAGCTGTATAAACCTCTGTAAGCAGGCATATTTTGCCATTTGGTAAAACTTTCTTCAAACCATTCTGCAAATTTTCCTTTTACTGCAATACCCTGTTCATCGTAACTTCTATAATTGGCAACACGGTCTATAAAAAATATGGACAATACTTTTATTCCTTTTGCTCTTAATTCTTTTTCCTTTTTAAAGTGGTTTTCTACAGTAGCATCAACCATTTCTTTTAGTATATGGTCGGTTAAACCGCCTACTGCCTGACCTTTGTACACGATTTGACCACTCGAAAATTCTATGTAACCATTATCTGCATCCATTTCATTAATTACATAGCCGTCTTTATAAATATCCCAACCATTGGATAATTTGTATAAATCATCGCCCACTTTGGCAGATATCTGCTTTTTGTTTACACCGCCTTTTTCGTTTACAAACACCGTAAGCTTTGCGGTAATAGATTGTTTCGCTGTACGAAAACTATCTACACTTATAAATGCCCCTGAACTGTCGTTTCTTGATATAACGGAATCTACTTCTATCTGCTTTACTAATCCTAAATCGTATGCTTTAACCGGGTCTAACTTGTAAATAAGGTTGTACAGATTTTTATGCGTAGCAGAATAGCGAAGTGTAAATAGTGGATTGAGGTTTGTAATCGCCTTTTTACGAATGTCGGTTTCCATATTCTGTGGCTCGTCTATAATTACAATAGGATTAGATTTTTGTATGTACTCAATTGGTTTTACCCCTGTTTCCCTTATCTGATTGATTACATTGGCATCCTTTGTAAAACTATCAATATTGATTACCAAAATCTGAATAGCATTACTCTTGGCAAAGTTTCCTAAATCGGTAATTCTGCCTGAATCATATACTTTGAATTCAGCAGGTTGGTTTTCGTAGATTTCCTGAAAGTGTTCAAATGTAATTTGAAGACTTTTTAAAACGCCTTCACGAATGGCAACCGAAGGCACTACAATCACAAATTTTTTGAAGCCATATACTTTATTCAGTTCGTAAATGCTTCTGAGATAGACATAGGTTTTACCTGTACCTGTTTCCATTTCTACAGAAAAGTTGGGATAAGGTGCTATAATGGTTTTGCCTTCAACCACACCTTTAATATCTGTATCATCGTTGTACCACAATTTTTCTAATTGTGTGGAAGCATCACCGTTTTTAAGATTGTTGTTTTCCTGTACTTTGATAAGGTTTGCCGTAATTTCTTCTTCTGTAAGAGTAAGGTTATTGCCTACGCCCGATTCTGTAAATATTAAACTACCGCTATTGCTATCGGTAAATGAAAATTCAAAATCTGAATTATTCAAATGCTGCCCTTCCAACAAATCAATTACAGATTGAATGGCTTGTAGTTGGTATTCTTGATTTTTATCGAATTGTAATTTCATTTAACTGCCCTTTTTATATCCAACATTTTCAATTTCTTTAAATATTCCTCTTGCATCAAGTGCTTCTGATAATTTAATTACTTTGTAATTACTTTTTACAGCAAATGAATCATCATCATAAGGGGTAAGAGAAGTGTTAATTCCGTATTGTATCATCATATCCCAAGTTGAACCGCCTACTAAAGAAAATACTACTTCATCAGCAGTTAATAAGTCTTTTTTTTGAGTATCAAATAAAACACACAAATAGAAGTTCTTTTGTATTTCTCCTGGCTTTATGGAATTTGAATAAGGACCAATGTTTTTAAAATTTGCATAGTTATTACAGATAGCGAATTTTACCCCTTTGTACGGAAATGAAGAACGCACTTCAAGTTTTTCGCCGTTACTTAATTGAATGTCTATTTGTATCGAAGCATCAGTAAAGGGGGTAGGCGATGCAATTTCACCAAAAACGGCATTAATAGCTTTTTCCCAACCATACTCGGCACACAATCCGCCAAAAGAATCTATTATTCTTCTTGAATAATTGCGTTCATATTCACTTTGATTAGCAGCCCCTTTGTTTACAATTTTTGCAAGCTGTTCTGCTCTGGAAAGAATGTCTTTGTATTCATCAGAGCCTTTTTTTAACACGCACCGAAGAATATAAAATGAACGCTTTGAATAACTTTGATTTGGCGGATTTTGGCACTCAATCGTTTCTCTGTTTATTTCCATAAATAATTAACTTATATTGATTTAAACTCAATGTTATTATCTTGTAGCTTTAATTGAATATTGGTTTTTAAGCAATCTTCATTATTAAAAGTACTGTCTAAACAAATGAATTGAGTTGGTTTTAATTCTAATAGCTTCTCTACAACTTTATCAGAAACTTTTGAAAAGCTGAAACAAAGTTTGTTGTTCATTGTTAAGTACAATAAAGTGGAATCAACTTCTAAAGCAATAACCTTTGAATTAAGAGAAGTGCCGTTTTTCAACAATAATTCCCATAGTAAATTATATTCTTTACTGTTTTCCTTTTCTGCCTTTTTAAATAAATCTATTTGTAGGTTCAAATTTTCAATATCGTCAATGTAAGCCCCTCTCCATATTTTGAAATTTGATGATGATAATTTGAAAAACCTAAAACCTATTGGTTTTTCTTCTTCAAATTTCAACTCTGATGAACTGTTTCTTTCTATTGACTTAATTACGTTTGTAAGACGTACTTTAGTAATATCAGAAATAAATTTATACCCATTTTTTGCAGCTATGCTACCTTCTTCAACTACTTCTGGCAATTGAACTAAAATGAACTTTAAAGACTTGTTTTCATCTTTATTTAACTCTAAAACCGCTTGTCCTGTTGAACCTGAACCTGCAAAAAAATCCAAAACATATTCATTGTCGGAATCGCCGATACCTATGTTGATTAGTAGTTTTAAGAGTTCAATTGGTTTTGGATTATTAAAAATGTTGGCAACACCTAAAATTTGAGTGAGTGCCTGTTTCCCTTGGCTATTCCTTGCCTCATTAAGAAACATTGACCTCGGAACTTTCTTTTTTTCATCTCCATCTTCGGCATTAAGGTATAGCTTGTATTCAACTGTCCATTTACCTTTAGTATCTTCTCTTATTAAGATTCTATCATCATCTAATGCTTCAAGAAAAGATTTCTCCTCCCATTTCCATTCGCCAAATAAGTCCGAACCATCAGGCATCTTTATATTATATTGAAGACCTGGTCTTGGGTCATCGGGACGCATTCTGTAAAAAGATTTTGTCTTATAAGGACCTAATGTATCATAGTGTTTATCTTTAAATTTGTATTGGGAAATATCAGCTGTATTTAAAGGAAGACGAAGTTTTTGGATAGCGGATAGGTTTTTTGCATAACACAAAATATACTCGTGATCAACAGCGAAGTATTTAGAATCATTACCGCCTCCTGCGTGTCTTTGCCAAATAATTTCTTGAACATAATTTTCTTCTCCGAAAATTTCATCCATCAATAATTTAAGATTTGAAATTTCATTCTGGTCAATATTCACGAAAATCAAACCATCATCTTTTAGTAAATTTCTTGCAAGAAATAAACGGGGCAGCATCATTGATAACCAATTTGAATGAAATTGTCCATTCTCTTTTCTATTAGGTTTAAAAAAACCTTCCTTCATTAAAAATCCTTCATCGTCTTTTTCGCCTAATCGTTTTAAATATTCTTCTTTGGTTTCAGAAAACTTATCGGGATAAATAAAACTATCAGAACCTGTATTATAGGGCGGATCAATACATATAACTTTTATTTTACCATAATAAGATTTTTGAAGCAACTTTAGAACTTCTAAATTTTCACCTTCGATTAAAACATTATCTGAAATATCCCAATTTAAAGATTCAGAAACGTTTGGATTTAATGTTGAGGTAGAAGGTGCTTGTAAAACTTTATACGCTTCGTTTTTCCCTGCCCAATTCAATTGGTAGCGTTCGGTATCGGTATTAATATCTTCACCTAAAAGTTGCTTTAGCTGCTCAATGTTCAGTTTATCTTCGGTAAAAGCACCGGGGATAATTTCTTTCAACTTCGTAATAAGGTCTTGGGTAATATTGAGTGATTGTCCGTCCATATCAGTTTTTTGTTATTCTTTTTTCAGTTTTTTTAAGTGCTTTGTACGCCATAGGTTCTTCCTCTACAATATTTAGAATTTTATCAGATAGCCATATAATCATCAGTTCTTCTACCGGTACTTCCAATATCGTAGCTATTTTATTCACCTGTTCTTTTTGTGCCGTTCGCTCTCCACGCTCTATTTTGCTAATGAGTGCCGTGTCTATCTCCAAAGCTGCTGCTACCTGCCGTAGTAACATTCCTTTGGATTCTCTTATCTGCCGAATGGTTTCGCCAAAAGTTCTGTCGTACATACGCTGACTTGTCATAATCTGTCAAATATACTAATAAAAAACAAGAAAAAGATAATGAGGGGCAAGAAAAGACTAAAATACTCGGAAACGGATTTTAAGGAAACAAAGGAAAGGCAGGAAAACAAAAAAGGAAAGCAGCGTACCACTTTCCTTAATATCCTTAGTTTCCTGAATTTTTGGTATTTCAGGTTTTCAGGTATTGGTTTTGTTTGTCCCTATGCAGTACTCCTTTTTTACAAAAATCCGTTATGTAACCTTCTGCTGTTTTATCGGGAATAGCCAACTGCTTTGCAACTGCCAAATAATCTTGCCTGCCAAAAGTATTTGGTAAGGCTTCGTAGAAGCGTTCTTTTTGGTTCTTCCGTTTTGGTTTGGGTGTTTCTTCAGGAAGTTCAGAGAATACTTTACCGGAATGGCGTACCAATACTTTTACCATTGCAATAGCAGTTTGGAAATCTCGGTTTTCACAAATCAGTTTAGGTGAAACTTCGCCGTGTTCCATAATACGCAATGCAGTAAGCACCATACATAAGCGAAAAGCAATCAACCCTAATCTGCGAATGGTAGCCATATAATCTAAACCCTGCAAGGCAATATGTGTACTATGCAAATGGTCAAAGAATTGATTGAATTGCTGCTGCTGTTCTGCTGAAAAGCAAAATTGTAATTCCGACCCATTGGATAATGTTTGGTACAAATTGAAAAACTCATTGCCTAAGTTTTGGAAATAATCATCTAACCCATTGCTGCTATCAAATGCAAATACGTCTTTCCAATCAAGATTTACATTCATAAAATAGAAAATAAACCGACTGAACAAGCCATTTTCCGCATTGGGAATAAGCGTAGCAATTTGCTTGGGTGTACCTGAAAGTACGGTTGATAAACAAGGTGCTTCAATGTCTGCATATTCTCTATCTGTACGGCGGTAATAGGAAATGGTTTCGTGGTGAAATGCTTTACGAAAACCTTCGCTGTAATTGCCATAATCACTTTTGAATGCTTGTGCTAAAGTATCGCCTTCGGTTTCAAACATTAGTCCTCTACTTTCGTTCTCGCTTAATAACTGATACACTCCTGTAGTACTATTATTCGCAGGGATGAACAGCATTTTTTCAGGCGGTTTGTTGGGCTTCTCAATATTCGCATCTTTTCCTTTGGCTTGGTTGTAATCTAACATTTGCATATCGTATTGCTGCTTCAACATTTTGGCTTGCTCCCTTAAATGAAGATGAACTGGTTTTACCAATTGCTTACAATGTAACAATCTGCCTTTACCTGCTGATGCCTGGGCGGTAATGAATAAATACAAATTAGCAAAGACTTTTTTGCCGTCATAAATGCCGTATAGCTTATGCAAACAAGCACCAAGACTAACAATGCTACCTAATATCAACAAATCTTTTTCTTCATCCGATTTTGCAATATTGATAACTGACTTTAAAAATTCAGGAAGATTATTATACACCTGTTGCCCTAAAGTTGGTAAAACTTCACGTTGTACTTCTTCTTTGTACTCGGTTGGTATTAATTTTATCCCTGCCTGCTTTGCGTGAAAGAAGAATGTTGCAAGGGTAATGCCTGTTCCATTTGCCTGTAAGCATTTATTGAATTGTGCATCACAATCTGTAGCTGTATAATCAGAATAAAAGCGACTAATCCTATGAAAATATTCTCTGCCACTTTCACCAAAAGCATCGGCAAAGGCAAAGCCAATATCCCGCCAATCGGCATAAGCAGAAGCAATATCCAAATTCTTAGCTTCTATTTCCTGAATTACTTTTTCAAGTTGTTCATTGTCCGGCAATACATTTTTCTGTAACTGTACCGGCTCTACCATATTCTGCTTTGGTTTTTCTAACCATTCAGAAGGTATAAATTCTTTCTTTGCCATTTTATGAAATGTATTTAGGGTTAATGAATACCTCTGCATCGTGTGCAAGGAAACAAGCTCTTGAAACGTCTTTACCTGAATGGTCAATTTCCAAACCGTAGGTTTGTTTTATGTAGCTTGCTATTGCCCTGAAATAATCCTGATGCGTGGCTTTTGTAATGTCTATTGGAATAATCCATTTGATGCCGTCGCCCGAAGGGGAAACAAATAATAATTCTGTATCAAAATAATCATCGTCCAAAAGTTTTACTCTTAATTCAGGAATGTTACTAATGTGGTCAAAGTCAATGGTAATAAGCCCTGAATGCTTTATTAACGCACTATCTGTTCTTTTGGAAAATGAACCTGAGAAAGTAACATAATCAAATGCAGACGCCTTGTACTTTCTTGCTTCCTGCTTATCCGAAATGCTTCTTAGCTTTTCAGTTATTGCCTTATTCCTATCACTTTTAAGTAAATGATATACCTCTAAAAGTGTAAGCGTATTATTTGGATTTGTGTTGGTAACGGGTGCGGAAAAATAGCTGAACGAAGGACAAGGAATTACTTTGGGTGTAGCAATCGGGATTTCTGTACCATAATGTTCTTTGATAATAGGCGGTACGATTTTACCCAACTTCAAATTCATTTCTTCGTTGAGAAATTTCAATAGTTCAATACCTTCTAATTGATAATGCCGTGCAGCAAAATCAAAAACATTTCCCGAAGGGAAATTTCCTTCTAAATCTTCGTGAACCGCTACATTATCTACAATTTGAATGTGCAATGTTGGTTTATCATTATCAAACGGATTTTTAGTGGGTTTACAGTCCCTTCCCGAAAGGGAAAGGACTGTTTCGCCCGGATAATAATGGGACAAAATCCGTGAATAAATCTTTAAACCATAATGGGTTTTCCACAATACAGATTTCTTATTTAGTTCCATTACTATCAGTTTTAAAAGGTGAGTAATTGGATTCTAAAAGGTTTTCTATATCTGAAACTTTGTAGTAAAATTTACCACGAATACGGCTATAGGATAGTGTGCCGTCATCTCTAAATGATTGAAGTGTACGACTGCTTATTTTCAAAGCTTTTGCAACTTCGTTACCGTCTATCCAACTTTCTTTTAAGTGGTCTAATTTCGATTTCTTTAATGCAAATATGTAAGCACTAACGACCTCAAAGTTTTGGACAAGCTGTTGCAGCATTATTAGTACTTCGTTCATAGTCTTGGCTTTTTATTTTTTAATAAATAGTCGGTAGCCAATTTGTCTATTTCATCCGTAGAAGTAGAACGATTTCGCAATAGCCATTCGTCAAGCTCAATTCGTTTGAAATAAATTTTCTTTCCGTTTGGCTTATAGTGTGGAATACTTCCCGTACTAGTTAATTTGTACAAGTGGGATTGTGATAATTCCAAATACTCGCAGGTTTCGTTGAAGTTTAATACTTCTTTACGAACCAAATTTTGTGTTTCAAGCAGCCGTGCAATTTTTTGAAGCTGCAATAAGACTTCTTCCATCGTATAACGATTTAAAATGTTATGAAATGGACTTTGCGCAAAGTCATCGCTGTATCTCAACGACAATGCAAACTTGCAAATACAATACTGGTAATGGGGAAAATGGTAATTTGAAAACGCCAAAACCCTTACTGGGTAAGGGTTCTAAAAAAAAGTGGTAATTTGAATTGGTAAATTGACAGAAAATTACCGCAATTTACCCGACAGGTAAATTGGTAATCCAAAACTGATTGTCTAAGAATTGGGCTAATGCGGTCGCATCATTGCCCCAAGTTCTGAATTGTTTATCTATAGAAGCGGTGTATCTATGGTCAATGAACTTGCGAATATCAACTTGTTTTAGGGTGGTTCTCTTTTCAAAGTTTCTTTCGGAAAAGTATTTCTTCGATATGGCTGTATGAATTGCCGCGGCTAAGAGTTGTTTATTTCCGTGTGCATCGATAAAGTTGTAGTCTGCATCAATTATATCGTGCTTAAACAATTCTTCTTCAAAAGCGGAAAAACGCTGTTCATTCCTAATGATTTTGTCGTAAGACAAAATACCTTTTTTGGGGTCTCTAAAATCAAATGCTTTTCTTTCAAATGGCGTGGCATTCGGGTCTGCCTTAACCTGCGAAGCAGGTGTAGGCAAGTGGATATTATCTGCACTTGTGATAATGCCTGTTTGAAATACTGGTTCTGTAAAAAACTTTTGGTGTAACTCTTCAGCGGTATAAGCATCATCCTTTAAAAACTGCGGGTACACATTCTGAACTTCTAAGTATAAAGACAGTAAATGGTACTTTATCAATTGAAAGATATATGCTTCATCAGCTACATTACTATCTGATTTATTGGTTTGTGCAGTCCCCTTGATTTCATCCCATTGATAGTTTCTTTCTTCAATAAGGGTATTGATTTCTTTTAATTTTTGGGATAAAGGTTTTAAGGCTTGCTGGATAACAATATATTTTTTTTCATTATCGTTCAACGCCTCATCAATATTTGTTTTGATATGGTTTAGAAAATGTATTGTTCCATTTGTTGCAAGTATAAAATAGTATTTGCGTTTGGCACTTAATGGTTTATTAAAAACGATTTTATAAAGTGGTTGATGATTATATACTTCTTGAGTTACTGCCTGAAATAGTTCTTTGTATTTATCCTCACGCAAATCCCTATTCATCCAAGGGCGAAGCCCTAAGAAGAATATTTCGTGAAAAATTGCAAGTGAATTATCCATACCCATAAGTATTATTTACAAACCAATTTTGATTTTATTTGCAGCAACCGTTTTCTTTTCATCAATTACATTTGCATAAATCTGCGTTGTTTTCAAATGCCTATGACCAAGCAATTTTGATACAGTAAAAATGTCTGTCCCCAAAGTAAGTTGCAATGTGGCGTATGTATGCCTGGCACAATGGAAGGTAATATGTTTGTCTATTCCGGCTCTTGCAAGCCAACGGTACAAAGTATGATTGCGACTATCGGAATAAACCATATTTGGAAATACATTTTCGCTTCCTTCGCCTCTCTCACCTGTTAGTGTAAACGCTTCATCAGATATTGGCAAAGTTTCAGATCCTTTGGTTTTCTTTTGTATGAAACGGATATAATGTCCAAGTTCTTCTGAGTGTTGCATTTCACTCCATTTTAATTTTTGAATATCACTAAAGCGCAAACCCGTAAGGCAACTGAAAAGAAACGCTCTTTTCATAAGGTCATTGCCACATTCTGTTTTGGCTAATCTTTTAACTTCATCCAAAGTGAGGAACTCACGGACCGGTTCGCCTTGTGGCAATCCTTCAACTGTTTCTCCCGGATTACGATTGATGATACCGTCTTTTACAGCTTGCTTTATTGCGGCTCTGAACTTGTTGAAATAGCTATTTTTTGTATTAGTAGAAATTTGCGCCCCTGTTTTGGTAACAGCTTTCTTTACCAAATATTCTTTAAAGCCTTCGATAAACTGTTTATTTAATTGACTGAATTGAATATCACGTGGGCAATACTTTTTCAGATGCTTTATTGTACTATCCCAATTTCCATAATTACCCATACTATCTTTACGCTTTTCTGCAAGACTTTCCATATAAGCAATAAAGTAATTTTTCAACTTCTCTTTATCGTGCAAGTCGTATGTATTGGATTGAATTTCTAAATGTCTTTTACTGCGGATAGTTTCAGCTAAAGCCAATATCTTTTTGTTCTCCTCCTTTTCAGCATTGGAAAGTTTGCCCTTTTCAGGATTTGGTGTTAAGTACAGATTTAGGTATTCGTATTGACGTTTACCATCTGCATAGTATTCGAGATAAAGGCTAATCTTATTGCCTTTTTGGCGTTGGCGTAGGGTTACTTTCATTTCTTTCAGTTATAATAGTTACTAAAAATCCCAAACAAAATATCGGGCAACAAATTCTAATCAGGGCAACAAATATTCAATTTGGGCAACACTATGGCAACAAATATAAGAAAATAAGTGCAAATGGGCAACAAAAAAGGGAAAGAAAATGATAATTAAATTAATGAAAAACAATCATTTAGTAAACAAAAGAAAGTGTTTTACTTTCCGATACAAAAATTCGCAAATATATTCCCCAACAAATCATCATTGGTAATCTCTCCTGTAATTTCCCCAAAATAATACAAAGCCTGACGAATATCAATAGCCATCAAATCAACAGACAAACCGCTTTCCAAACCGAAACGCACTTTTTGGATTTCTTCGAGGGCTTTTAAAAGTGAATCATAATGCCTTGTATTGGTAACTATGGTTTCGTTGTTTCGTAAAGCTCCTGTGTTTACGAAAGATAAAAGCGTGTTTTTAAGTTCTTCGATTCCGATGTTTTGTTTGGCTGAAATTGTTTCAAGTTTCAAGTTCCAAGTTTCAAGTTTGGATTTAATGGAATTTAATTCACTTTCTGAAAGCAAATCAACTTTGTTGATAATAACTACAAGTGGTTTTTGTGGATATTTGTTTTTGATTTTCTCGATTTCAACTTGAAACCTGAAACTTGAAACTCGTAATTCTTTTGCATCGAGCAAAAGAATTACGACCTGTGCCTGTTCAATTTTCTCAAAAGTCTTTTGGATTCCGATGCTTTCCACTACGTCTTTCGTATCTCTGATTCCTGCTGTATCTATAAAACGAAAACCGATTCCGTCAATAACGAGTTCATCTTCAATCGTATCCCGTGTTGTTCCTGCAATATCCGAAACAATCGCTCTTTCTTCGTTCAGCAGTGCATTTAAGAGTGTAGATTTTCCTACGTTGGGTTCTCCGACAATAGCAACGGGAATTCCGTTTTTAATGACATTCCCGACAGCAAAGCTGTCAATCAAGCGTTTTAAGACAAATTCGATTCGGTTTAATAGTTCTTTGAATTGTGTTCGGTCGGCAAATTCGACATCTTCTTCTGCAAAGTCGAGTTCCAACTCGATGAGTGAAGCGAAATTCAAAAGTTCTTCACGAAGCTTTGCAATTTCATTGCTAAAACCTCCACGCATTTGTTGCATCGCAATCTGATGTGAGGCTTCGTTATCGGAATTTATCAAATCGGCTACGGCTTCGGCTTGAGACAAATCCATTTTTCCGTTCAGAAAAGAACGCAGTGTAAACTCTCCCGCTTGTGCCATTCTGCAACCTTTACGAAGTAACAGCTGAATAATCTGCTGTTGGATAAACACCGAACCGTGACACGAAATTTCCACCACATCTTCTCCTGTATAGGAATTCGGGTTTTTGAAAACCGAAACCAATACCTGATCCAACACTTTTTCAGCTTGCCCTGAGCTTGCCGAAGGGTCAACGATATGTCCCAAATGAATGGTATGGGTTTTTTGTTTGGTCAAATCTTTATTTCTGACAGAACGAAAAACATTATTGGCTATAGCAACAGCATCACTTCCCGAAATTCGTATAATAGCCACAGCACCCGCTCCCGAAGGAGTAGCCAATGCAACTATGGTATCTTGGTTAAGCATTACAAATATAGTTTACCCGCAAAAATAGATAAAATTACTGCGTAACCTTGCTTAAACCATATTTCTTTAGTGTGCCTAAGTTTTATGGTTTCGGTACAACTTACTATATTTGTGCATCAAAAAAAATGAAAAATGAAAAAAAGTCTGTTAGTTTTAATCATAGCTGCTGCTGTTGTATCATGTAAAAACAGTGAACCGAAAGTTGACGGTTTTGTTGTAAACGGAAATGCCGCCGGCGTATATAACGGCATAAGAGCATATTTAAAAATTAAAGATGAGCGCGGCAGAGATATGGTTCTGGATTCCGCAATTATTTTTGACGAAAAATTTACATTTAAAGGGTTTGCGTATTCCCCGGAAATAAAGTATTTATCTGTTAACAGCATTCCGGGCGATTTGCCAATAATCATTGAAAATGGCAATATTACCGTTACCATTGATAAAACAAATTTACAGGATTCTAAAATTGAAGGAAGCAAATCAAATGATGCATTAACAGCTTACAATGCCGCAACCAAAGTTTTAAATACCGAACGTTTTGAGCTAAATAAAACAGCAAGAGAGCTGCGTACCAGCACAGATACTGTTTCTATAAGAAAAAACAATCTTCAAATTAAGGAAAACAGTAAAAAAATCACAGAGTATCCTTTTGAATTTATCCCTAACCATCGTGATAATTATTTCTCACTGATACTTTTAGAAACATTGCTGAAAGATCCAAATACCGATTTTGAAAAAGTTAACACTTTATTTGAATCAATGGATAATGGTTTAAAAATTTCTCCTCTCGGAATCAAAGTAAGCGCTCAGTTGTTTACTATAAAAAAAGAAAGTGAACGCGAAACCAATCTGAACATCGGTAAAATTGCGCCCCAATTTTCGGCACCGGATGTTAACGGAAACATAATTGCACTCAACGATATAAAAGGAAAAGTCACAATCATAGATTTTTGGGCTGCATGGTGCGGTCCGTGCCGAAGAGAAAATCCCAACGTGGTAAACGTGTATAACAAATACCATTCAAAAGGATTGGAAATTATGGGTGTTTCTCTTGACGGTTCTCCAACGCAACATGACGCTAAAGCAGCTTGGGCACAAGCTATTAAAGATGATAACCTTACGTGGCATAATGTTTCAAACCTCCAGTATTTTAACGACCCTGTTGCTCAATTGTACAATATAAAATCGATTCCGGCAACGTACATTCTGGATCGCAACGGAGTGATTGTTGCAAAAAATTTACGCGGAGCAGCCCTTGAAGCTAAAATAGAGGAATTGCTTAAGTAGGCGCTTGGTTAAGAGTGTTTTAACCTAAAAACCGAATACAATATGAATTTACGATTGTTTTTTCTGCTGCTATTTATTGAATCACTTTGTGTTGTTGCCGGAACTTTTGGACTTATTTTTCTATTCTTTTTCCTTTTCGGTTCTGGTGCCGGTGCAAGTTCAGATAAAGCAATATTAACTGAAAATATTACGTTAGCCATTTTAACGTTATTGCCATTGATATTTGGAATTTTTAAATACAGAAATACAACAGAAAAAGAAAAAGCAAAAAGTTATCTATACTCAAGTTTGTTTGTAACAATTGTTAGCGGAATTTATTTCGGATTAATAATGTAATGGCTCTAACCGCTGACAATAAATAGATTCATTTACACAAAATCAAATTAAGCCTGTTTAATTAGCTATAAAGTAAGAGTAACAACTCAATGAATCAAAAAAAACCATGGCTGTAAAACACATAAAAAAAAATCTACTCATTTTATTTTTCGGAATTTTAATAGCCTCTTGTTCTTCTTCAAAAACTGAAAAGAAAAAGATAAGATATTTTAATGAAAAGAATGTAGAAATAAGCGAACCTGAATTTACCCGTATTCGCTCAACAAGAAAATTTTTATCCATAGCAGGAGACTCTATAAATCATACAAAATTAATTGTTAGAGAAAACCATGGAGACATAACTAATAATAAAGATTTGAGAGATTTACTTGAAAATACAACAAATTTAGAACGGAATCCAAATAAGCCAATTGTTATTATTTACTATCCCGGCAAAGATGCTTGTAACAGTAGCGGATTTACTTATAAAGGGAAAAAAATGTGGTATGGGGAACTTGAGATAGGTTTAGATCAAATTGCACAAGTAAAGCCAATTTATATTTACAAAGATAATACCGGACTTAAAAAAAATGATGAAACACTAATCTGGCACAAAGACCCGGAAGGCATAATTGAAAGATTATTTTTTAAACATCATTACCCTTGCAATAGTTTCGTCGTTATATCAAAAACGGGGAATTTTATCAGTTATTTTGGTGAATTTACTAAAGAGTATGTCTGGGAAGCAACCCAGCGTATGAATAAATAAGTTTCACAACAACATCTATAACCATTATTTTAGAACTTATTCCATTTTCTCAATACTCAATACTCATCACCTTCAAATCTTCCCTGTTTTATAAAGCACAAACAGGATAACGATAGGCAATGCGAGCAACACAACCATTAACGAACTGGTTTGAAACAATGACGGCGCAAGCATAAGCGTTACCACATAACCACCCAAAGCTCCGCCAAAATGTGCATCGTGACCTATATTGCCTATGCGGTTTTTCATTCCATAGATAGAATACAGCAAATAACCAATACCAAAAACATAAGCCGGTATGCGTATGGGTATAAAAAACATATACAATTCCATACCAGGTTTTAACAAAATAGCCGCATACAAAACTCCGGTCACAGCACCACTGGCACCAACGGCACTGTAATGGTATTCGTCTTTATGAAAATAGAGTGACAACAAACTTCCCATGACCAGACTCGCAATGTATATAATAATAAAGCTGGTGCTGCCTAAATATGAAATGACCACATCGGCAAAAAAGTAAAGGGTAAACATGTTAAAAAACAAATGCATCGTATCTACATGCAAAAACCCAGAGCTGAACATACGCACTTGCTCGCCTCGCCTGATGGCACCGACATTAAATTTATACCGCTCAAAAAAACCGTAATCGCCAAATCCTTTGTAAGATATCATCACATTTGCCGCAATAATGATAATGGTAATCAAACTTATATCTCCCATAACCTGCAATCTTTTAAAATAATTTATCTTTGCACTGCAAATCTAATATTTTAAAATGCAATTTCTCGCTTACATCTTAATTTATCCTTTTATCTGGCTCATTTCCATTCTCCCGTTTAAATTATTGTATGCGTTTTCTGATGGGCTTTACATACTGCTGTATCACATTATCAGATACCGGAGAAAAACTGTTAAAGCCAATTTAAATCTGGTATTTCCTGAAAAAACAGACATTGAAATATCAAAAATCACTAAAACATTTTACCATCACTTATGCGATATGATAGTTGAAGCACTAAAATCGTTGAGCATCTCTGAAAATGAAATGAAAAAGCGTTTCGTATTTTCTAATATTGAAGAAATCCATAAACTCGAAAAAGCCAATAAAAGTATCGTTCTTATGTGCGCCCATTATGGCAGCTGGGAATGGATATTTATCCTTCAAAAATACATCAACCATAAAGGCTATGCAGTATATAAGCGACTGGCAAACAAATATTTTGATAAACTCATAAAACGCATAAGAGCAAAATATGACAGCTACCTTATTACCACAAAAGAAACCATCCCGACCTTGATTGAAGCAAAAAAACGGGGCGAATTGACCATTAACGGTTTTGCGTCAGACCAAACACCTCATATCAGAAAAGCTTTTTATTGGACTGATTTTATGGGAATTAAAGTACCTGTACATACCGGTGCCGAAATGCTGGCGAAAAAACTGGACATGGCAGTAGTGTTTTTTAGAGTTAAACGTCTTAAACGCGGGCATTATGAAACCACCTTTGAAACCATCACACTACAACCCAACAACTATAAGGATTATGAAATTACCGACATCTTTTTACGCTTGGTAGAACAGCAAATCCATGAAGCTCCCGAATATTATTTGTGGACGCACAAACGCTGGAAATATAAAGACCGTGTGCCTGTAGAATTTCAATAATAATCATTGCTACTTTTCTTTGACTGTTGTACATTGAAAATCCGTTTACAAAAAAACAATGTTTTTAACCATTAAGAAGTTAAGGTGTTTAAGACTATCATTAAGCATTTCTTAACCCCGAAACTTCAGGGCTTAATGCCTTAATGGTTTTTAAGATAGTTGAATATTAGAAAGTAATTTTTTTAAGACTATATTATTTGGATAATTCAAACCAGTCGTCAATTGGTGTTTCGGCATCCCGATTTGATTGATGCACAAACTCATTTGTGGATTTGTTGTACTCGTAATCTTTTGCCCAATCCGGAAAATTTTCAGATAACGCTTTGATGCTTTCACACACATAAGCAATTTCTTTATTGGTCGTTGTGGGATGAATGGACATACGTATCCAACCCGGTTTTCGGGTCAATTCTCCAAGGGAAATTTCATTGGTCAATTCGTGCGAAGTTTCCATATCCACATGCAGCAGAAAATGCCCGTAAGTACCGGCACAACTACAGCCACCACGTGTTTGGATGCCAAATTTATCGTTCAATAATTTCACACCCAAATTGTAATGCAAATCATCAATATAAAACGAAATAACACCTAACCTGTCTTTATGCTGGCCTGCCAAAATATGCAGATTATCAATACCTCCTAATTGTTCAAAAATAATAGAGACAATCTCATGCTCGCGTTTTAACATATTGGCAACGCCCATTTGCTCTTTCAGTTTGATAGCCAAAGCGGTTTTGATGGTTTGCAAAAATCCCGGAGTTCCACCATCTTCTCTATCTTCAATATTGTCAATGTATTTATGCTCGCCCCAAGGATTAGTCCAACTTACGGTGCCACCACCTGGGCAATCGGGAATCATGTTTTTATATAATTTCTTATTAAAAATCAACACGCCTGAAGTTCCGGGCCCACCTAAAAACTTATGCGGCGAAAAGAAAATAGCATCCAAAGCTTTGCTCTCATCTTCAGGATGCATATCGATGTCCACATACGGTGCCGAACACGCAAAATCCACAAAACATACGCCATCGTGTTTGTGCATCAATTGCGCAATTTCGTGATACGGTGTTTGAATACCTGTCACGTTTGAACCCGCAATTACAGAAGCAATTTTAAGCGTGCAATCTTTATATTTTAATAAAAGTTGTTCTAAGTTTTTTAAACTGAACAAACCATCAGCCGCTGGCGGAACAACCTCAACCTTGGCAATGGTTTCCAGCCAAGAAGTTTGATTGGAATGATGTTCCATGTGGGTAATAAACACCACTGGACGGATTTCATCGGGAACATTGGTAAACTTCTGAAGGTTTTCAGGAATTTTCAAGCCCAAAATCCGTTGAAATTTATTGATTACGCCTGTCATTCCTGTTCCGGTCATAATCAACACATCATCATCATTGCTGTTAACGTGTTCTTTAATAATATGTTTCGCTTTATGATAAGCCTGCGTCATGGCAGTGCCCGAAACCGTGGTCTCGGTATGGGTATTGGCCACAAAAGGCCCAAAATCGTTACTAAGCTTTTCTTCAATGGGCCGGTACAGCCTCCCTGAAGCCGTCCAATCCGTGTAAATGATTTTCTGCTTGCCAAATGCCGACTGAAATTCTTGATCTACACCAATAATATGCTGCCTGAATTGTTGAAAATAGGTTTCCAATTCGGTCAGCGTCGCTTTTGATGTTTCTGTAGAAATCATAGTACTAAATATGTTTTGGGCGTTACCCTTTTCCGCTAAAGCTACAAAAGGTCGGGCTTTTCGTTACAATCTTTTGTTCGTGCCTCACAAAAGGATTTCCACTTCAATCCCTAACGCAGATTCGGATTTGCAAATACAATTCGTTAGTGTCAGTTCGAGTGTTTTTAGATTTTGACTCAAAGTCAATGGCTAAAAAATGTATCGAGAGCAATCAACCGCAAAGGTACTAAATATTTGCAATGGCTTTAATTTCACTAATGATTTTATCTGCCAAAGCATCGGCTTCTTCCTGCGTTGGTGCTTCGGTATAAATACGGATAATAGGCTCTGTATTGCTCTTTCTTAAATGTACCCAACTGTGTGAGAAGTTAATTTTAACACCATCTATGGTTGATACATCTTCGTTTTGATAACGTTGCGTCATCGCTTTCAAAATAGCATCCACATCTAAAGTTGGCGTCAGCTCAATTTTCTTTTTGCTCATAAAATAATTAGGGTAGCTCGCTCTCAAAGCACTAACGCTCATTTGCTTTTCAGCCAATAAACTCAGGAACAACGCCACGCCTACCAAGGCATCACGCCCATAATGCAACTCAGGGTAGATTATGCCGCCGTTGCCTTCGCCACCGATGATGGCTTTATTTTTTTTCATCAATTCAACCACATTCACTTCGCCTACCGCACTGGCTTCATACATTCCGCCGTGTTTTTCGGTCACATCGCGCAACGCTCTTGTTGAGCTCATATTGCTTACCGTATTTCCCGGTGTTTTGCTCAGCACATAATCGGCGCAAGCCACCAATGTATATTCTTCTCCAAACATCTCACCGTTTTCATCCATAAACGCCAGCCTGTCAACATCAGGGTCCACCACGATGCCTAAATCGGCTTTTTCCTTGACAACGGCTTGTGACAAATCGGTTAAATGTTCTTTTAAAGGCTCAGGATTGTGAGGAAAATGTCCGTTAGGCTCACAATACAGCTTTACGGTATGCACACCCAAACGCTCTAATAGCAACGGAATAACAATGCCTCCGGTAGAATTCACACCGTCAACCACCACTTTAAAACGTGCCGCTTCAACAGCTTTTTTGTTTACCAACGGAAGTTTTAGAACCTCATCAATATGTAAATCGATATACGCCTGATTTTTGGTGATTTTCCCCAAATTGTCAACGTCTGCAAATGTCATGGTATCGGTTTCGGCTATTTCCAGAATCTTAGCACCTTCGGCACCACTTAAAAATTCACCTTTTGCATTTAAGAGTTTCAAAGCATTCCATTGCTTCGGGTTATGGCTTGCCGTGAGAATAATTCCGCCATCGGCATGTTCCATAGGTACGGCAACTTCCACCGTAGGTGTTGTGGACAACCCCAAATCAATAACATGGATTCCCAATCCTACCAAAGTATTCATTACCAAATTTTGAATCATCTCTCCGGAAATTCGGGCATCTCTGCCCACAACTACCCTGTAAGTGTCTTTTTGACGTTGCTGCTTCAACCACACACCATAGGCTGCGGCAAATTTTACAGCATCCACAGGTGTTAAATTATCACCAACTGTTCCGCCAATGGTACCGCGAATACCTGATATAGATTTTATAAGTGTCATAATGTTTTTTTGATTATTACGTCACAAATATACAATTACAAATTGTTTTTTTGTGAGTTGTTAAGTGCATCATATCTTCCGGATTCAATCAAAAAATCTTGGTTCTTGATTCTTGATACTTGGTTCTTAATTCGTAATTTTCCCAAATGAATTTTTTAGCACATATATATCTTTCCGGAAATAATAAATTGGTAACCATCGGTAATTTTATTGCTGACGGCATCAAAGGAAAAGACTATAAAAACTTTCCCGACGGCATTCAGATTGGCATACTATTGCATCGTGAGATAGACACATTTACCGATGCGCATCCGATAGTAAGGCAAAGCACCAAACGTTTACATAAAAACTACGGGCATTACAGCGGTGTTATTGTAGATATCTTGTATGACCATTTTCTGGCAAAAAACTGGAATACCTATTCAGATATTCCACTTGAAACTTATGTAAATGAGTTTTACGACCTGCTCGATGCCCATTATGAGATGTTACCTTTACGAACCAAAAAACTGATACCTTTTATGCTTGCCGGTAACTGGCTGCTGAATTACGCAAAAATTGAAGGCATACAAAATGTTTTGAACGGTATGAACCAACGAACAAAATTTGTTTCGGGTATGGATAGTGCTACTAATGAACTTAAAGAATATTATAACGAATTTGAACAGGAATTTACTGCTTTTTTTGAAGAATTGCGTCAGTTTTCTTCAACTAAATTAAACGAAATTACCTCACAATACACGCACAAATGAAACAAACACCTGTTTTCAGAAACTAAAACAGCATCCCGGCACTAAGCAACAATACACTTAAATAAAAAATAAGACAGGTATTACAACGATGCTATCTTAAAATTATAAATCACTAATAATCAGCATAAATATAAAATTATTGAATTTTATTAAAATTGAATTATTGTTAACTTAACCATTTCTTAACATTGCACTCGTAATTTTGCACCTCAATTTATAAGAGATATGTCACTAAATGCTATTTTTCAATTTTTAGTTCCAAAGGATAAAAAATTCTTTCCGCTTTTTGAACAAGCCACTCATAATTTAATTTTACTGGCAGAAGCCGTAAATGAAGTTGTAAATGCTCCTAAGGACAAAAGAGAAGAATATTTCATCAAGATAGAAGAATTAGAAGCAAAACTTGAAGAAATCACTCATAAAACCCACATTGAGTTAAGTACAAATTTTATCACGCCTTTTGACAGAGAAGATATATACTCTTTGGTAAAAGCAATGGATAATGTAGCCGATTATATGCATGGTGCCGCCAGCAGAATGAGATTGTATCAGGTAGAAAAAATCACAAAATCTATACGAAAGCTTACTGAGGTTAATCTTGAAGCATGCCAATTAATAGGCGTTGCCGTAACAGAATTAAAAGGGATGAAAAACCTGAAAGCCGTTACCAATGCCTGTACCAAAATAAGTAAATTGGAAGCAAAAGCCGATACTATTTTTGACAAAGCGGTTGCCGATATTTTTGAAAACGAAACAGATGCCAAAAACATCATCAAGTACAAAGAAGTGCTTTCTGCATTGGAAACAGCATCAGACAAATGTAAAGGCGTTGCCAATGTATTGGAACAAATTTCTGTAAAACATTCATAAACATCATATAACTTCATAGCGTTTATGGATTTGACTTTACTTATCATAATCATCGTTTTAGCCTTAATTTTTGACTATATCAACGGTTTTCACGATGCTGCAAATTCTATTGCTACCATTGTAGCCACAAAAGTTTTAAGCCCTTTTCAAGCCGTACTTTGGGCGGCATTTTTTAACTTCATGGCCTATTTTATCTCCAAATACTGGATTGGAGAATTTAAAATAGGTAATACGATTGCCAAGACCGTTTCGGAAGATTTCATTACCCTTGAAGTTATTTTTGCCGGACTTATAGCGGCTATTGTGTGGAACTTGTTAACCTGGAAATTAGGTATTCCATCATCATCATCACACACACTTATTGGTGGTTTTATGGGTGCTGCCTTAATGCATGCCTATATGATTTCGGGCGATTTGAATATGGTGGTAAATTACACTAAAGTGCTTCCTATCATCGCTTTTATATTTCTGGCGCCAACCATTGGTATGTTTGTAGCCTATCTTCTCACTGTGGCAATAATGTGGATATGCCGGAAAACAAATCCGCACAAAGCCGACAAATGGTTTAGACGTTTACAGCTTGTTTCATCGGCGCTCTTCAGTTTGGGTCATGGTGCCAATGATGCGCAAAAAGTAATGGGTATTATTGGCGCGGCTGTGATTTTTTATCACATAAATGCCGGACATGCCGATTGGATAAACCACCCCGATCAATTTGGTTATTTTGTTGACCAATGGGGTTGGGTACCGTTTACTTCCTTCTTGGTTATCGCACTTGGTACTATGAGCGGCGGATGGAAAATCGTAAAAACAATGGGGTCAAAAATCACCAAAGTAACCTCTCTGGAAGGTGTAAGTGCAGAAACAGCCGGAGCCATCACGCTTTATGTTTCTGAACATTTTGGTATTCCGGTGTCAACGACACATACTATTACGGGAAGTATTATAGGTGTTGGTATTACAAAACGTATATCGGCCGTGCGTTGGGGCGTGACCATAAAACTGCTTTGGGCATGGATACTTACCATTCCTGTATCGGCAGTTATTGCAGGATTAACATATCTTTTGATAAAAGCTATTCTGTAGTACTACCGTTATTATTCAGTAACTGTTTAAATTTCTGCTCATCGTTTTTGCTTTATCGAATCCTATGGCATTAACATACAAAAAGTTTATATATTTACATAACAACAATCTTTGTTATGAATATAAAACGTATTATTAAAATAGTTGTCGGCATCATCATTTTTATGACCTTGCCCGGTATGCTGCTGTACGGTTTTTTATATTATAAATACAATGAAGATTTACCTGTAGGCATCAAAGGCAAAGAAGCAGATGTACTGGCATCAAAAATGCTTAATGCTTTAAACTCTCAGGCATACGACAATACCGGTTTTATTGAATGGACCTTTAAAAGCAGGCGGCATTATAAATGGAAAAAAAACGAGTATAAATGCACCATATACTGGGGAGATTTTAAAGTATTTCTCGATTTCAAAAACGCTGCTTCAAACAAGGCTTATATCCATAATTTTAAGGTAAACGGAGAGCAGGCTCAGGAATTAATAACTGAGGCAACCGACTATTTTTTTAACGATTCTTTCTGGCTGGCAGCACCTTATAAAGTATTTGACGAAGGTACAGAACGCCAAGCGGTAACTTTGGATAATGACAATCAAGGTTTGCTGGTTAGCTATAGCGCCGGAGATTCATACTTATGGTTATTGGACAATGAATATAAACCCAAAGCCTTCAAAATGTGGAGTTCAAAACTTCCTATTCAAGGATTGGAAGCCTCTTGGGATAATTGGATTGTAACCGAAAGCAACGCACAATTACCCACAGCTCACAGATTTTTAATTTCCGGCATAGAACTGGATATCATGAGCGGAAAACATTAATACTAATTTATGAAAATACTCTGGAATTACCTTAAACCGCAACGGGCAACCGTTATTTTATCGCTGTTACTGGCAACCCTGGCACAGTTACTTAATTTAATAGACCCGATTATTTTTGGAAAAATCATTGATGATTATGCGACAAACACTCATAACTTATCGGAAGACGAACGTGTAAACGGAGCATTATTCTGGCTGGGTATTGCTATTCTTGTTGCGGTTACCTCACGATTGGCAAAGGCTTTTCAGGAGTATTTGACAAATAAGGCTGTTTATAAATTCGGGATGCAGATTTTTAACGACGGTATCAAGCAAACCTTACGGTTATCGTTTCAGGAATTTGAAGAAAGCAGAAGCGGCGAAACATTATCTATACTGCAAAAAGTAAAGCGTGATACAGAACGTTTTGTAAGTGCTTTTATCTCTATTTTATTTTCATCGGTGGTGGGCATCGGGTTTTTAATCTGGTACAGCATTACCAAAAGCTGGCTGTTAATCCCCGTATTTTTAATTGGCGTAGTAATTTTAGGAACACTGACAGGAACGCTTTCAAAAAAAATAAAAACACTGCAACGTTCTATCAACAAAGAAACCAATCAGATTTCCGGAGTTATTACCGAAAGTCTTCGCAATATCGAATTGGTAAAAAGCCTGGGCTTGACCTTTCCCGAAATACGCCGCATGAACTTACAAACCGAAAGTATTTACAAGCTGGAAATGGCAAAAGTGGAACGCATGCGGACTTTGTCTTTTTTACAAAGTATCACGCTTAACGTGCTGCAACAATCCATTTTGTTTATTCTGCTGTGGCTCATTTTTAGAAATGTGCTTTCTACGGGCGAGCTTATTGCCATGCAATTCATTTCTACCAGTATTTTTGGCCCTTTACAAAATTTAGGCTCTATCATTATACAATACCGCGAAGTTGACGCATCCCTCAATAATTTTCAAACCTTGATGAATAAGCCCATTGATAAACGCCCCGAAAATCCGGTAGAAATAGATGCTTTGCAAAGCATCCGGTTTAAAAATGTGACTTTTAAACATAAAAAAGCAGCCTACAATGCCATTGACGGAATATCGTTTGACGTAAAAATTGGGCAGACCATTGCTTTTGTGGGACCGTCAGGTTCCGGAAAATCGACACTTATCAAACTCTTGGTGGGCTTGTACCAACCTATTGACGGACAAATTATGTTTAATGATGTACCATCTGATAAAATCCGATACAATCCGCTGCGACGGCAAATGGGCTTTGTAACACAGGACACCCAACTGTTTGCCGGTACCATAAAAGACAATCTGCTGTTTGTAAAAACCGATGCTACCGATGACGAAATCATGTCGGCTCTGGAAAAAGCATCAGCATCGCAGCTAATTGCAAAAGCCGATAAAGGCATCAATACGGTTTTGGGCGAAAACGGCATGAAACTTTCCGGCGGCGAAAAGCAGCGTATTTCCATTGCCAGAGCATTACTGCGAAAACCGAGGCTGCTTATTTTTGACGAAGCCACATCGGCATTGGATTCACTCACAGAAAAAGACATTACTAATACTATCCAGGCTATTTCCAAAAACCAGGAACAAATAAGCATCTTGATTGCCCACAGATTATCGACCATCATGCACGCCGATACGATTTACGTTTTAGAAAAAGGCAAAATCGTAGAATCGGGCTCATACAATGACCTGCTGGAACAAAAAGGCTTGTTTTATGCCATGTGGCGTCAGCAAATGGGCGAACGCCGTGATAGAGAACTTGAGTTAAACCAAATAAGTCTGATACAGTAACATTTTTAACAAAACTCTCTACAACCTACACTTCCTTTTTCACTGCTAAATCTGTACCTTTGCAACTTTGCTGTTTTGCAGGCAAATTACTGTGCTATGAATCCATTTGAAGAGTTTATTGAGGTAAAAGGTGCACGAGTCCACAACCTGAAAAATATAGATGTTTCCATTCCCCGTGAAAAACTGGTGGTTATTACCGGTTTGTCGGGAAGCGGTAAATCGTCATTGGCTTTTGACACCATTTATGCCGAAGGACAACGGCGTTATATTGAAACATTCTCTGCCTATGCACGTCAGTTTTTGGGCGGATTGGAACGCCCCGATGTAGATAAAATTGACGGACTCTCGCCCGTAATTGCCATAGAACAGAAAACCACGAGCAAATCGCCACGCTCAACCGTTGGCACGATCACAGAAATTTACGACTTTTTACGTTTATTGTTTGCGCGTGCCGCAGATGCTTACAGCTACAATACCGGTGAAAAAATGGTAAGCTATAATGACGAGCAAATCAAATCGCTCATTATGGAAGCCTATATTGACAAACGCATCAATATTCTTGCACCGGTAGTACGTGCAAGAAAAGGACATTACCGCGAACTTTTTGAGCATATTGCCAAGCAGGGTTTTGTTAAAGTACGTGTTGACGGCGAGATTGTCGATTTGATAAAAGGCATGAAACTCGACCGTTATAAAACACACGATATAGAGATTGTCATTGACCGTTTAAAAATTGATGATGCGCAAAATGACGATAAACGCATTACCCAAACCATCAATACGGCTATGCATCACGGCGAAAACGTGCTGATGGTTTTAGACCAGGATTCGGGAGAAGTGCGCTATTTCAGTCGTAATTTGATGTGTCCCGCAACAGGAATTTCCTATCCAAATCCTGAGCCTAACAATTTTTCGTTCAATTCGCCCAAAGGTGCGTGTCCAAAATGTAACGGCATAGGGCGGTTATATCAGGTTAACGAAAAGAAAATCATTCCTGACCATTCCGTATCCATTAAAAACGGAGCGTTGGCACCTCTCGGCACCCAAAAAAACAGCTGGATTTTTAAACAACTGGAAGTCATAGCACAACGCTACAATTTTTCACTATCGGACGCTTACAAGGATATCCCCGAAGAAGCCAGGCAAATCATCATGTATGGCGGCAATGAAAAATTTACCGTAGAAAGCAAAACACTTGGTGTAAGCAGAGATTACAGTATCGAGTTTGAAGGTATTGCCAATTTTATCGAAACGCAGTTTAATAATGCCGAAACAACTTCATTAACACGCTGGGCAAAAGACTATATGGATAAGGTAGATTGCGATGAATGTCATGGCACGCGCCTTAGACAAGAATCGCTGTACTTTAAAATCAATAATGAAAATATTGCCGAATTATCCAACAAAGATATCACCGATTTAGCACAGTGGTTCAACAATTTACCGGCACATTTATCGGACAAGCAATTACAGATTTCCGAAGAAATCATCAAAGAAATCACAACCCGTTTACAGTTTTTGTTAGATGTTGGTCTTGATTATTTATCGCTCAGCCGAAGCTCAAAATCACTGTCGGGCGGCGAAGCGCAGCGCATAAGGCTTGCCACACAAATAGGCTCGCAGCTGGTAGGCGTTTTGTACATTCTTGACGAGCCGAGCATAGGACTGCATCAGCGTGATAATGAAAAACTCATCAAATCGCTACTGTCATTGCGTGATATAGGAAATTCGGTGATTGTCGTTGAGCATGATAAGGATATGATTGAAATGGCAGATTATGTGATTGATATTGGTCCTAAAGCCGGAAAATACGGCGGTGAAATTATCAGTACAGGAACACCGGCCGAACTTAAAACGCATAACACCTTAACTGCCGAGTATCTTAACGGCACAAAAGCTATTGAAGTACCAAAAAAACGCCGTGAAGGCAACGGTCATTTTATAGAACTTAACGGCTGTACCGGCAACAATTTAAAGAATGTTTCGGTTAAATTTCCGTTAGGAAAAATGATAGGCATTACAGGTGTTTCGGGCAGTGGCAAATCGACATTAATCAATGAAACGCTCTACCCTATTTTAAATGCGCATTACTTTAACGGTGTTAAAAAACCCATGCCGTACAAAAGCATCAAAGGTTTGGAGCATATTGACAAGGTTATAGACATCAACCAATCGCCTATAGGACGTACACCTCGCAGCAATCCGTCAACATACACGGGAACTTTTGGCGAGATACGCGATTTATTTGCCAAAATTCCCGAAGCCATGATACGTGGTTATAAACCCGGACGATTTAGTTTTAATGTAGCCGGCGGACGTTGCGAAACCTGCCAGGGCGGCGGATTGCGTGTTATTGAAATGAATTTCCTTCCGGATGTATATGTAGAATGCGAAACCTGTCAGGGCAAGCGTTTTAACCGTGAAACGTTGGAAATTCGCTACAAAGGAAAATCCATAAGCGATGTTCTGGATATGACCATAAGTGATGCCGTAGCGTTTTTTGAACATATCCCGAAAATCCATAAAAAACTTAAAACCATTGAAGATGTAGGTTTAGGATACATTACATTGGGACAACAAAGCACCACGCTTTCGGGCGGCGAAGCACAACGCATAAAACTCGCCACCGAACTGAGCAAACGCGATACCGGAAATACCTTTTACATTTTGGACGAACCCACAACCGGACTGCATTTTGAAGACATAAGAGTCTTGATGGGCGTTTTAAACAAACTGGCAGATAAAGGCAATACGGTTTTGATTATTGAACACAATATGGATGTCATTAAAATGGTGGATCATATTATTGATATTGGATATGAAGGCGGAAAAGGCGGCGGACAGATTATTACCCAAGGTACACCCGAACAAGTAGCAAAACACAAAACAAGTTATACGGCAAAGTATTTAAAAAAGGAATTAAATTAGTATGTTTGGCTTATAACAATAAAAAACAGAAAAAACAGATAGGTATGAGAATTGAAAAACACAACAAAGCATGGAGCGAAATAAAAAGTAACGACTCATGGGCGATTTTTAAAATCATGGGCGAATTTGTAGGCGGTTATGAAAAATTAAGCAAAATAGGACCTTGTGTATCCATATTCGGTTCGGCACGTACAAAACCCGACCATAAACATTACAAACTTGCCGAAGAAATAGCCGTAAAAATAGTAGAAAACGGCTATGGTGTTATTACCGGCGGCGGTCCCGGAATCATGGAAGCCGGAAACAAAGGTGCGCATATAGGCGGAGGCACATCGGTAGGATTAAACATCGAGCTACCGTTTGAACAGCACGACAATCCGTATATAGATACCGATAAAAGCCTGGATTTTGATTATTTCTTCGTAAGAAAAGTAATGTTTGTAAAATACTCGCAAGGGTTTGTTGTCATGCCCGGCGGTTTTGGAACCCTGGACGAACTGTTTGAAGCCATCACATTAATCCAAACACATAAAATTGAAAAATTCCCTATCATTCTGGTTGGCAAAGACTTCTGGAAAGGTTTATGGGAATGGGTAAAATCGACATTATTAGAAAGCTCAGGAAATATAAGCCCCGAAGATTTAGATCTTGTTCATATTGTAGATACTTCTGATGAAGTTATTAACATACTCAACAATTTCTATAAAGTTTACGGATTGAGCCCAAATTTTTAATCAAAAACTATAAACGTCAAAAGCACGTTATATATAAGTAAATTATGTAAGATATTGCTTTACTTAAAGACACCTGTTTTCTTTATATGAATCACAACCTGTTGAAATCACTGTATCTAACGTTAATATTTATACTTGTTACAGCCATTACGTATGGTCAAAACACAATAGATATTTCTGCCCGTTTTGATATGGAACAGAAAATCATTCATATTGAACAAAAAATACGTTATCAAAATACAAGCAATGATACACTAAGCACTGTTTATCTTAATGACTGGGCAAACAGCTATTCAACCAAAACCACGCCGTTAGCCCATAGATTTACGCAGGAATTCAGTACCAGATTTCATTTTGCAAAAAGTGAAGACAGAGGTTATACCAGCATCATATCTATCAAAGATAAAGATGCTAATGAGCTTTCACACACACGCATCAAAGACCGGCAGGATATTATTTCATTACAACCGGCACAGCCTTTATTGCCCGGCGAATTTTATGACATCACACTGTATTACAATGTAAAAATACCAAGTGATGCTTATACAAGCTACGGCATTACCGCCGATGGTGAGATGAACCTGCGTTACTGGTATATCACACCGGCAGTTTATGACGGGCAATGGCATTATTACAGCAACAAAAACCTTGACGATCTTTATGTACCAAAAGCCGATATAAGCTTAAATGTTGAAATACCTCTTAATTTTGCCATTTACACCGAGCTAGACATTAAAAACATCAAGCAAAATGGCAACAGGCAAACGTTTTCTTTCTACGGAAAAGACAGGGTTGACACCAAGCTGTTTATAGTAAAGTATCCTAAATTTAAATACGTACAAACCGATAATTTCACGGTCATTACCAACATTGAAGATAACGGTGTGACCTCTGCCGATAAAGCCATCATAACCGATAAAATCACGGCATTCATCAGTAATCATTTAGGAAACTATCCGCATAACTACCTGTTGTTGTCCAATACCGAATACAAAAAAGACCCGTTATACGGACTCAACCAACTTCCCGATTTTATCCGGCCGTTTCCCAACACGCTTCAGTATGAATTGAAATTACTGAAAACCGCTTTAAACAACTATTTAGATAATGTTCTGTTACTCAATCCTCGTAATGATTACTGGCTTAAAGAGGGCATCCAGATTTATTACCTGATGAAGTATGTTGAAGAAAACTACCCCGATTTAAAACTTTTGGGAACCTTGGCAAATGTTTGGGGTATTCGGTCGTTTCATGCTGCCGAAGTCAATTTCAATGAACAATATAATCTGTTTTATATGCAGATGGCACGCACCAACCGTGACCAGCCGTTAACTGTGCCCAAAGATTCATTATTGAAGTTTAACGCCAATATTGCCAATAAATATAAAGCCGGCATAGGTTTAAAGTATTTGAATGATTATATTAACGGTAATATTCTGGAACAGACGGTCAAAGAATTTCTGGACACAAAAAAATTGCAGGCAACCTCATCAAAAGATTTTGAAACCTTATTAAAACAACAAACAGATAAAGATATTGACTGGTTTTTTACAGATTACATCAGTACCAGAAAAAAAATCGATTTCCGCATTAAAAATGTTCGTTCAACCGAAGATTCCATTACACTTACCATCAAAAATAAACGTGATAACAATATGCCTGTATCATTGTTTACATTACATAATGATTCGGTACTTTCTAAAATATGGATTGAAGACATCAACGATAAAAAGACCATTACCATACCACACGACGGCGCAAACAAACTCGTCCTTAATTATGATAACAGTGTCCCGGAATTTAACCTGAGAGATAACTGGAAATCGCTCAAAGGCTTTTTCTTCAATAATAAACCGCTGCAAATACGGCTGTTTCAAGATATTGAAAATCCAAATTACAATCAGGTATTTTTGATGCCGCTTGTAGAGTTCAACAACATTTATGACGGCGTTTCATTAGGATTAAAAGCCTATAACAAAACCCTGCTTCGCCGTCGTCTTAATTACCGCTTGGCACCTCAATACGGGACAAAATCAAAAACCCTTACAGGATCATCGGTAGTGACTTACATTCAGGATATTGAAAACCACAACCTGCACAGTATCATTTACGGTTTGGGTGCCAGTTACAAATCGTTTGCACCGGATGCTTTTGTAACGGTTGTGACACCAAGTATTTCATTTAATTTCAGGCAAGACAAGCATTTCAGGTCTAACAAATCGAGTTATTTAAATTTCCGTTATCTGGATATTTTCAGGAATGTCGATAAAAATCCGTTGATTCCTCTGGATGAACCTAATTATGGTGTGTTTAATATACGTTATGTAAATTCTGATAACGGCATTGTAAATTTCTCAAAATGGCATTATGATTTTCAGGCTGCAAAACGATTCGGAAAGCTTTCAGTAAATTATGAATACCGAAAACTTTATGAAAGCAACCGGCAGTTTCAAATACGGCTTTTTGCAGGAAGCTTTATTTATAATAAAACTGATCCAAATTCCGATTATTTCAGCTTTGCTCTTGACCGGCCTACAGATTACCTGTTTGATTACAACTATCTGGGACGTTCTGAAGCCTCGGGAATTTTCAGCCAGCAAATCATTATTGCCGAAGGCGGTTTTAAATCAAAACTCGATACACCTTATGCCAACCAATGGATGACCACGGTAAATACGAGTACCACCATTTGGCGGTTTATTGAAGCGTATGGCGATGTTGGTCTGGTAAAAAATAAATTTAACAATGCTGCCGTTGTGTATGATTCGGGCATACGGCTTAATCTGGTTACCGATTATTTTGAAGTGTTTTTCCCTGTATATTCAAACTTAGGCTGGGAAATAGGCCGGGATAATTATGACCAGAAAATACGGTTTATGTTTACCGTTGACCCACAGACGTTATTTGGGTTATTCCGAAGAAAATGGTATTAATTATTTGAAACATCACTATAAGACTACCTTAAAAACGTTAATTTAAACCTTTCTGTTTTGAAATTATGACAGTTTAACTATCTTTCTTTAAAATTCAAAAAAACCATGTCAAAAATCTTTTTGTTTATTGCCCTGTTTCTTAGTATATCTCATTGTATTACAGCCCAACAACCTGCCTTATCTGTCGAAAAAATCATGCAAGACCCTAAATGGATTGGAAATTTCCCTGCAAATGTAAAATGGGATGAGCATAGTGAATCTGTCTATTTTAATTACGATAAAGACAATCCTCAGGATTCGCTTTACCGCATTCAAGTGTTAAACAAAAAAACTATTGAGCAGGTAAGCCATACGGCAAAAAGAAACATTGTCTTTGCAGGTGGTAGCTATAACTCTTCAAAAACCCAAAAAGTTTATACAAAAAACAACGCTTTAACGGTTTACAATATCAGCACCCGAACCGAAAAAACCTTATTAGAATGGTCTGATTACATCCGTAATCCGCAGTTTTTGGCAAATGAAAACCTTATCACTTTTAATGCCGGTAATAATGCTTATATAATAAACCAATCCACAGGAAGCATTAAAAAACTCACCAATATCAAATCTGGTGATGCCCCAAAAACCAACGAAAAAGCCGAAACATCTGATAAATCTTTATGGCTCGAAACCGATAATCTTAAGCTATTAAACGTTGTTAATGAACGTAAACAAAAACGTGAAGCTGCAAAAGCATATAACGAACTTGTAAAAGACAAAGAACCTTACACCTATTATTCCGGGAAACAACGCATTACCAATATACAAGTATCACCAACTGCCAATTATGTGACGTTTAACATCAATCACTCCAATAATGGTGATGCTACCATAGTTCCCGATTATATTGACGCTTCGGGTTATACAACCAATCTCAATACACGCACAAAAGTTGGCGATGAAAAAACCAAAACAGACCTTATGGTTTATAACATTGCAAAAGATACCGTTTACAAAGTAAATACCGAAATGCTTACCGGAATAAGCGATTTACCCGACTATGTTAAAGATTACCCTGAAAAAGAATGGGCAACGCAACCAAGAGATGTGGTTGTTTCTAAAGCTTATTTTTCTGCCGATGGTGCACACGCTATTGTAAACGTACGCTCCAAAGATAATAAAGACCGATGGATAGCAAAACTCGACCTCAACACAGGAAATTTAACAACCTTAGACCGCCAGCGTGATGAAGCATGGATTTCCGGCCCCGAAATTGGCTGGACTATGGAAGGCGGTACGTTGGGCTGGCTGCCGGATAACAGGCACATTTACTTCCAGTCGGAAGCTACGGGATACTCACATCTGTACCTGCTTGATGTTACCACAGGAACAAAAAAAGCACTTACTTCGGGCAACTACGAAGTGTTTAGCCCGTTTTTATCAAAAGACGGCAAGCACTGGTATTTAACAACCTCCGAAGTACATCCGGGCGAGCGTCATTTTTACAAAATGCCGGTTATGGGCGGCAACAAACAGCAGTTAACATCACTTACCGGAAATAATGACGTTAAATTATCACCCGATGAAAAGCATCTTGTTATTTTGTACTCATACAGCAACCAGCCCGAAGAACTGTATTATAAACCCAACAACCCAAAAGCCGAAGCCGTAAAACTTACATCGGGACAATCGGAAGCGTTTAAAAGTTATACTTGGCGCGACCCGCAATTAGTAACTTTTAAAGCCGAAGATGGTGCTATGGTTCCTGCCCGGCTGTATGTTCCTGACAGTTCGGTAAAAAATGATGCGGCGGTTATTTTTGTGCACGGTGCAGGCTATTTGCAAAATGTTCATAAATGGTGGTCATCCTATTTTAGAGAGTATATGTTTCATAACCTGCTTACCGATTTGGGTTATACCGTTATAGACATCGATTACCGGGGAAGCGCAGGATATGGACGCGACTGGCGTACAGGCATTTACCGGCACATGGGCGGCAAAGACTTATCAGACCAGGTTGACGGCGCAAAATACCTTGTAGAGCAACACGGCATTAACCCCGATAAAATAGGAATTTACGGTGGCAGCTACGGCGGTTTCATTACACTTATGGCATTGTTCAACAATCCCGAAACCTTTAAAGCCGGTGCAGCATTGCGTTCTGTGACAGACTGGGCGCATTATAACCACGGTTATACTTCAAATATCCTGAACGAACCGTTTAACGACCCTATTGCTTACCGCCGCTCATCCCCTATTTATTTTGCCGAAGGTTTACAGGGACATTTGCTTATTGCGCATGGTATAGTGGACGTAAACGTGCATTTTCAGGATGTGGTACGGCTGGCACAACGCCTTATAGAACTGCAAAAAGATAATTGGGAAATGGCGGTATATCCTGCCGAAGACCACGGTTTTGTTGAACCAAGCAGCTGGACAGACGAATACAAACGTATTTTAAAGTTGTTTAACGAAGTGTTACTGGATAAATAACTTTGTAGAAATAATGTGCGCATCAGCCAATAAAAGAAGAGGTTGTCCCAAAACTGCCATCTTATGTTTGCAATTATAGAATGGCAAAAATGCTGATTTCAGCACTTTTGAGACAACCTCTCTGTGTTTATTTATCAATATGTTCGACATTCAAAATTTCTAATTTGAGAGTTCCCTTTTTTGCGGGCCACTCAATAATATTACCTGTTTTATAGCCTACCATAGCGATACCTTCATCTGATAAAATCGAAATTTTATTTTTATTTGGATTAGATTTCCCGGGACCTACAAAAGTTACGGTTTTCTCTTGGTTTGAGGTATGCTCTCTATAAGTAACAATACTGTTTACACAAACAGTATTGGCAGGAAGTTCTCTTCTTAAAACTTGCGATGCCTTTTTTAATTCGCTTAAAATAATTTTTTCTTCGCCTGGAGTTACTTTTTTTCTTCGTACATGATCTTTAATTAAATCATAAGTTCCGGTTGTTAATACAATATTTTGTGTCATTAGTTTTTTAATTTTTTAATTTTTTCAAAAAAGATGAGGTAAGACTCTACATTAAACAGATGCGTAAGCTCTTTAATGGTTCTTAATTGAAAATAAATTGATTTAAAACTGGTTGATTTCCCTGTCCAGAGTCCTGCCGACAGGGTTTAAGAAATAAACTCCTTAGAACTTCTTAAAAAAGTATCGTCATGCAAATACAACAACGACTGTAAAAGCCGAATCAATCGATTATCAGAAAAATAAAAGTTTGATGGTTTCATTTTATTGCTAATAACTTTTATAAAGCTACTAAGATACAACATTTTTTTGTCCTTACAGACTTTCATCACAGGTTCTCACAAAACTTTCAAACGCTATCGTTTGTACTATATTAAAAAAAAATCAAAATCGAGGTTTTTAATCGGACTAACTCTCGTCTATCCTTAATCTATTCCGTATCTTAGCAGCTTTCAAAATTTAAGAATAAAATGTCCACATCATCGCTCAACGCCATTTCACCGATTGATGGCCGCTACAGAAACAATGTCAATGAACTGGCTGCCTTTTTTTCAGAAGAAGCCTTAATAAAATACCGTGTACTTGTTGAGATTGAATACTTTATAGCTTTATGCGAATTGCCTTTGCCGCAGCTTACGGGTGTTAACCCTGAACGTTTTGACGATTTGAGAGCCATTTATCAAAATTTTTCTACTGAAAATGCTCTGGCTGTCAAAACCATCGAAAAAGTCACCAACCACGATGTAAAAGCTGTTGAATATTTTATCAAAGAGCAATTTGATGCTTTAGGACTATCGGCTTACAAAGAGTTTATCCATTTCGGGCTTACTTCGCAAGACATCAACAATACCGCTATACCGCTGAGTATTAAAGATGCTATGAACGAGGTATATGTTCCGGAATATTTCGGTTTATTAAAAAAACTGAAAGAACTCGCTCAAGAATGGGCACATATCCCAATGCTGGCAAGAACACATGGGCAGCCGGCATCGCCTACCCGATTAGGAAAAGAAATCAGCGTGTTTGTGGTAAGGCTCGAAGAGCAGTTTAACCTGCTGAACGATGTGCCGAGTGCGGCAAAATTTGGCGGTGCTACAGGAAATTTCAACGCACATAAAGTTGCATATCCTGATATTGACTGGAAAGATTTTGGCGGTCGGTTTGTTCAGGAAAAGTTAGGATTGCACCACTCGTTTCCTACCACGCAAATTGAACATTACGATCATCTGGCGGCTTTGTTTGACGGCTTAAAACGTATCAATACCATACTAATTGATTTGGACAGAGATATCTGGACATACGTATCGATGGATTATTTTAAACAAAAAATAAAAGCCGGCGAAGTAGGCAGCAGCGCTATGCCGCACAAAGTGAATCCTATTGATTTTGAAAACAGCGAAGGTAATCTGGGACTGGCAAACGCTATATTTGAGCATTTATCGGCAAAACTTCCTGTGTCGAGATTGCAGCGCGATTTGACCGATAGTACGGTATTGCGAAATGTAGGTGTTCCTTTTGGGCATACATTGATAGGATTTAAATCGGCAGTAAAAGGACTGAACAAATTACTGCTTAACGAAGTAAAATTTGCCGAAGATTTGGAAAATAACTGGGCGGTAGTTGCCGAAGCCATACAGACTATTTTGCGTCGTGAAGGCTATAAAAATCCTTACGAAGCCTTAAAAGGTTTGACCAGAACCAACGAAGCGATAACCCAAAAATCTATTGCCGGTTTTATTGAAACTCTTGAAGTTTCTGATGCTGTTAAGACAGAATTGAAACAGATTACACCAAGCAATTATACAGGTATATGACTTTTAGTAAAAATACCATAGCACTTACCGTTACAGGCATTATTGCCATAGGATTTTTTGTTGCCGGCCTTTTTAATGTGCTTGATTATTTTATTGTAAAACTGCTGTTGTTTGCCGGATTTGCTATGCTGATGATATATGTGGTTTATATCGTAGTCAAGCAATATAACGAAACTAAAAATCACCCGAACCAAGAAAGCAGCGAGTGATTTTATGTATTAGGATTTAGTCCTCTTATTACTTAAAAAACTTTATAAATTCGTTTACTTTGGCTTCTTCAATATCGGCTTTATCCAATGCCGATACCAGATTCATTATTTTCACAGGATTCATCTCATCACCCAAAATTCTTACTACCGCAAAACCTTTATCATCAGAATTTCCGAATAAAATAAACTCATCGATATCATCATCACTATCACCCAAAATTTTGATTACAAATCTGCCGTCAACATCATTTCCACCACGCATCAGCTCTTCGTACTTTTCTTCTTTGAGGATGGTTTTAACTTTTTCTAACTCTACGTCGTATTCTGCCTTATTTTCAGGTGATAGTCTGTACGCAAGCATGTTAAGTTTTTTGATAGATTTGTATGCTTCTTTCTGTTCGTCTGTTAATGCATTTTTATCTATGTTTAAAACACTAACCGGCATATCTACCGCCAAAAAACCGGGTTTTTCCTGATTATCTACAAAATAGCTCTGCAATGATGCACTCTGATTGCAACTATATACCGTTGCAACCAGAATGATTAAGTATGCTATATTTTTTACTGCCGTTACCATAATACCTTATTGTTTTTTTCCTTTTCCGGCTTTTTCAAGCTGTTCGCCTCCGGGAATATTCATTTTATTGGTAAGTTTTGAGATTTGTCTTAGGTCAATATCACCAACTATAGATACTAATACGGTTTCTATTTCGCGCTTTTCACCGTTCACTTTCACGTTGGCATTTTTGGTAACTTCTTTCAATCCTGTAATGTGCATCAACAATTCTTTAACGTGGTTTTCATCTTTACCCGATTTTACAAAGAATTTCACGTTTTTATCGCCGTCTTTAAACCGCATTAATTCTTCAAGTTTTGAGCTTGCTATGTGTTTTTCTATATCGACCGATAAACTTGATGAAATAGCGTTGTCACCTGTAGCCAAGAACTTTAGGCTTTCAATCTTTTTTGTCATGTCTAAAATTGCTTGCGCTTCCGGATCATCTGCTTCGACATTCATACTTGCCAGCATATTGAACATTTTTTGGTTGACAACACCTGAGGTAACGCCTCTTAAATCTTCATATTTTGAAAAAAAGCTCTGCCCAATTGTAGTTAATGGCACTAAAACAATTGCTGTTAAAATTATTAGTTTTTTACTCACCGAACTTATTTTGCTTGTGTGTTCGTGAAAATTTTTTGAATTTTTCATGATTTCTGTTTGTTTATTATTTATTGTTTGTTGTTTATTATTTGTAGGTTATAGTTACTCACTCATAACTCTTAACTCTTAATTCTTAATTATTTTCTCGGTTGTTTTTGAAAATTCATTGATGTATTTTACATTTCCGGCGCCTTCGTTTAAATTTTCGGATACCAGATTTAAAACGTCCATGGTTTCTCTTCCTTTATTTAAGTGTGTTGATACCATACTTAATACATCCATGGTTTGGTTATAAGCCATTAGCTCTTCTTCGTTTAAATCATCAATGCTACGTTTTTTGTCAAACTGTGTATATAATCCTGTCATTACAAGTATTGCGGCAGCCACAGACAGCCATTTGTACAATGTGTATGATTTTTTTACGGGTACGATAACTGCTTTGTCAAACTGCTCCTGCTTGGTTTGCGCAAAGTATTGAAACATGCTTTTGTAAACTTCCAGATGCGGCGCCACATTATCCTGAGCAAAATAAGCTTTTAGTTGCTGCTCTTCATGAAGCGTGGTTTGGGCATTTTCATACTTTTCCAGCAGTTGTTCTATATTATCTGGTGCCATAGTTATGTGTTTGCGTTAATTGTTCTCTTAATGTTTTTCTGGCTCTTGATAAAGCTACCCTTATGGCTGTTTCATTCATATCGAGCATTTGGGCTATTTCTTCAAATTCGTATTGTTCAATATCTCTGAGCTGTATGATTATTTTTTGCTGTTCGGGCAATTGCTCTATCATTTTTGAAAGCCATTGCATACTGTCGTTCAATTCTGTTTGCTTTTGTACCGATGTGCTATCTTGATAATTGCTGTGAACGATTTTCAAATTCTGTGCCTGTTTTGATTTTAACCTGTCCAGACTGTAATTTTTGGTCATCGTCATCGCAAAAGCTTCTACATTTTTGTACCCGGCAATTTGCTGTTTGTTATTCCATAATTTCAATAAAACCTCCTGCGTGGCATCTTCGGCTTCTTCATTGGAAACCAGAAGGCGTTTTGCAAGCCGATAGACTTTATCCTTAAAAGGCATCACCAATTTTACAAAATCAGTTTGTGTCATTATGATTGGTTTTGTTTTAAAAACAGCTTTGTTATCCCTGTTTGCTATTACGACGAAGCTGTTTCAATTTTGTTACAAAAAATTTTTAGTTTACAATATTCTGAGTAAATTTAGTGTTTATATAGCGACTTCCTTTTGCTAAAACGAAAAAGAAAAATTATGAATAAAATAAGACTCACTCTGTTAACCGTGCTTGTTTTGGGCTTAAACACCTCATGCTTTGAAGACATGGATGACAACGCCATTGCAACGGTTGCTATTAATGATTTTGTATGGAAAGCCATGAATGCGGTGTATTTGTACAAAGCCGAAATACCCGATTTGGCAAACGACCGTTTTCTTTCAAATGAAGATTACAACTCATATCTTAATAGTTTTTCAACTCCCGAAGAGTTGTTTGAAAGTGTTATTTATAACAGGGACGTTGTGGATAGATTCAGCAGAATTAGAAGTAATTACTATGAACTTGAACAACAATTGAATGGCGTTTTCACAACCAATGGTTTAGAAATTAATTTGTATTATGTTCCTAATAGTAATACCAATATCTTTGGCGCTATAAGATTGGTGCTAAACGATAGTCCTGCAAGTAATCTTGGTTTACAACGCGGGCAGTTTTTTAATGCTGTTAATGGCACTACTTTAACGGTTGATAATTATGAGAATTTATTGACTCAGGATAGCTACACGCTTCATTTTGCTACATATAATGATAATGGCACACCGGATGATACATCTGATGACAGTATAAATTCTACATCAGACACAGCGTCATTAACCAAAGTGGCTTACACCGAAAATCCTGTATATATGACCAAAATCATTGAAGTTGACGGGCAAAATGTAGGCTACTTAATGTATAATAGCTTTAATAGTAACTACCATACGCAGCTCAATAATGCTTTTGCAACCTTTCAAGCCAATAATGTACAGCATTTGGTATTAGACCTGCGTTATAACGGTGGTGGAACAATTAGTACCGCTGTATTTTTAGGAAGTATGATTACCGGTCAGTTTAACGGACAAATATTTTCAAAAACGATTTACAATGAAGATTTACAAGAGCTAAACACCAATTATAATTTTACAAACAGCTTAGGAAGCGGCGGTTCTTCCATTAACAGCTTATTTTTAAATAAAGTTTATGTTTTAACAACCGGAAACTCTGCATCGGCGAGTGAATTGGTCATCAACAGCCTTAAAGAGTATATTGATGTGGTTCAGGTAGGCGATTTTACAACGGGAAAAACGCAAGCCTCACGGATTGTTTACGATTCGCCCAATTTAGGACCAAACAATAAGAACCCTAATCATACGTATGCTTTATTGCCTCTAATAGCAAACTCCATCAATGTTAATGATGAAGAAGTACCCGCAAATGGGCTGGCACCGCAAATCACTGTTGTAGAACAAGGCAGAAATTTAGGGACATTAGGTGAAGTTACCGAACCGCTGCTTGCGGCTGCTTTGGCAAATATTCAAGGTGGAGGAAGATTTGCTCAACCTGTTGATGAAAAATCAAAACCAATTAAAAACAATATCGATAAAACAATTATTGATGGATTGATGTTTATTACTGATGATGATATTCAGTAATTTATCTTAACATCTTAATCAAAAACCGCCGTTACATTTATTTTTGTAACAGCGGCTTTTTTTGTAGATTAAGATATGGTTACTATATTCCTTAATTAAAATACACTTTTGATGCAGCCTGTGGTGCTTCAAATGTTGCTATTTCAGAATTTGAACTCAAACTATATACATACAGCGTGCTCAAACTTGAAAAACTTGCATCACAAACAAACAACCTGTTATCCTTTACCGACAATCCGTAAGCGAATGAAGCCGTTAATGTAATAATTGGTGTTGACGGCAATGTAGTGGCATTGTCTGCCATTGCATAAACCGCATTGTTATTAACATAATATAGTTTACCTCCATCATAAGCCATTAACCCAACATAAGAACCTTCAAGACTTATTGATGAAATAACAGCATTTGTTGAGGTATTAATTTTGGTAATCGCTCCGGGTGTAGTTCCTATAAAATTCCATTCATCGTCATACAAGGTAGCACCTTCAGACAAAACCACCAATTGACCTAAACTATTGATAAGCATTTCATTAGGATTATCGGCAACTTCAATAGTTGTGACATTTTGAGTAGCAATATCAATCACAGATATAATATTGTTTGATGAATAACCGCCTTTATGAGAAACAAATACTTTACCATCCTCAACCAAAACCTGCTCCGGACCTTCTCCAACAGAAATTGTGCTTTCTACTGTGTTGGTTGCTAAATTTACAACAGCAATAAAATCATCTGATGCATCAAAAGGATCGCCCCAATTGCTCACGTAACCTTTACCATTTTCAAAATCAATATATCTCGGAAGTGCCAAACCTGATGCTATAGTTGCCTTTTTTTCAAACGTATATCTGTTAACAACCGTTATCGTATTGGTATTATCCACAACGATATAAGCGTTATTGTCTTCAAACCCTATAGATTGTAAATAGTTGCCAAGCTGTTCTCCATTTACATTGAAATAAATATCGCTTTCAGAAGTGCTCAAATCATTTGAAATATATGATACAGAACCCGGTAATCCCGAACCTTCGCCTGTTATCAAAATACCATTTTCATAATCACCCAAAGGCACATCATTAAAATCATCGTCATCGCTACATGACGTTACAAACAATCCTGCTAACAGGAATACACTTAAAAATCTCAATAGGTTTTTCATAGTCTAAAAATTAAAGTTGATATAAAAATTATAGTTAATACCGGGCATGTAGCGGTTATCTACACTCTGGTAATTTTCGTTTAAAATATTGCGTATCTGCGTACCGATTGTAAGCGGTTTCAAATAATATTCGACACCTATATTATTTACAAAGTAAGCATCCAAAACATATCTCGGGTTGTTGTCCGACAGCAAAAAAACCTCGCCGGCAAACACACTTTGCCAATACACAGACAACTGATTATACGCATACTGCAACGTTCCCGAAGCTTTATGATACGGTACATAGATAAGCTGTTTTTTGGTGTCTTGGTTTTCTGAAACCGTGTAGGCATAATTACCGTTTATTTCCAATTGATGTTTTCCAAATGTAGTTTTGTATGCCGCACGGGTTTCCAGTCCGTAAGTTTTAACTTTATCGGTATTTACAGGCCGCCATACCGAACCACCCGGAAGCCAGCGTATCATATCGGTAATATCATTATAAAACCCAATCACCGATAGCGACATCTCTTTAAATTGTACAGAATTCCCAAGTTCTATCTGATAAGACGATTCTGGTTTTAAATCAAGATTACCGCTGCCTGCCCAATATAAATCGTTATAGGTAGGAATCCTGAAATTTCCCGAACCGTTAATATGTAAAATGTAGTTTGGGCTTACCGCATATTGAAACCCGAAGCTGAATAACAACGGACTTTCATAAGTATTGGTAATTTCTTTGCGTGCGGTAGCTTCGTACAATACATTTTTAAACCGGTGTTTAAACAAGGCACTAAAACCGGTAATGGTTCTGTCACTTTTGCCTATGCCCGACCCTTCGCCTGTGGTATGGTTAATATCGGCAACGGCTTCAAGATATGCACCTTCAAAAACCCTGTATCCCAACTGATATTTACCCACAAATGTCTGCGCTTCGCCATAAGTAAAATGTTCACTGTTGATATTTGAAAAATACTTATAACGTTCGGTAATATAAGCCACTTTTAAAGTTGACAGATACTTGCCGTACAAACCGTTCCATTCCAGCAATTGCCGTGTATTAAAATCTTGATATTTGGTTTTTGTTTCCGAAGGTAAAATCAACGAAAAATGCCGCTCGCCATCATAAACATTGCTGTAATAGTTAATCACATTTTTTGCGTTAATCTTATAACCCGCATTGATGGATGTGCCCACATTATAAAACTGCCCGTTACTGTTTTTCCTGTCGCTGTCCACATAATCATAATCATTATCTGAAAACACATAACCTGCCGATACATTTACGCTCAACTTTTTGTTTGAATAGTGCCCGTTATAACTCAAATCGCCGGTATTAAAACTTCCGTACCTTGCTAAAACCTGATTTTCAAAACCTTGGTTAAACTCTGTACGGTTATCCAGATGAATCGTTCCGCCAATGGCACCACTGCCGTAAAGCACACTTCCACCACCACTTCTTACAGATATTTCATTAAAATTCCGGGTGTTAATCGTATTAAAATCTGTCTGGCCGTTAAACTGCGAATTAACATTAATACCATTCCATATTACTGCGGTTTGCTGTGCCGTTGTACCTCTGAATGCAGGCGACGACACCATGCCAAGACCGTTTTCTTTGAAATAAATAAGCGAATTAAAATTAAGCAGCTCTGTAAGAGACGAGGCATTGCGGCGTAGTGTACTATCTTTCAACACCGATACATGCTGCGTATTTGAAAAAATTTTCAAACTGCGGTCGGCTTTTACCACAATCTCTTCCAATTGCTGCACAGAATCGACAAGCGTTTGTGCAAAAACAACGCTGCTACATATCAAAAAAGTTAAAACGACAAAAACTTGCTTCATAGTCAAAAAAGCCTTTTACCCGAAAGCTTTAAGTATTAATTATGAAATCTGGCAGGTCTCCTGACTTGTTTTACGTTATCTGCCTTCCCATCAAAATAATGACAGTGGCATAAAGTCAATAACATCTCTATTGCAGAGATACCCAATCAAGTTGGGTATAAACTTACAGTTGCGGGAACAGTTCAAGATTTGATGATTTACGAAGTACGGTTTACGATTTTTGATTTGTAAATCGTAATTCTAAAATCGTACATCAACGCACTTGATTCCCTTTTAATCCTGTTGATAATATTTATCAACACAGAACCAAAATTCGAGTGTAAAGGTAAACATTTTGCTTCTACTTTCATTAAAAGTTTAAATAATAGTATTTTTGAAAAATTAAACACCTCTATTTTGAAACATTTACTACTCTCATTTTTGTTCATAAGCTTTTTAGGCTGTAAACACGATTCAAAACCTGTTGTGACCCAAACAAAAAACTTTACGTTTGCCCAAGGTTTTTCAATTACACAAGCCGAAAATTACAGCATTCTTACCATAAAAAATCCGTGGCCAAAATCTGAAAAAACCTATAATTATGCATTGGTTGATAAGAACATTTTGCCTTCAATAACATTAAATGCTGACGAATTTGACGGTATCATCCCTATTCCTGTCGAAAAAATAGTTGTAACCTCAACAACGCACATACCGGCACTGGAACTTCTGGGAGTTGAGCAAACACTGGTAGGATTCCCTGGAACAGATTATGTATCATCATCAAAAACACGCAAACGTATCGACAACGGAAATATTCGTGAACTTGGCAAAAATGAAGGTATCAATACCGAAGTGTTGCTCGAATTACAACCGGAAGCCGTCGTAGCATTTGGCATAGACGGCAACAACCGCACACTTGAGCTTATTAAAAAAGCCGGAATTCCTGTATTATACAATGGTGATTGGGTCGAAACTTCGCCGCTTGCCAAAGCCGAATGGATTAAGTTTTTCGGATTGCTTTTTAATAAAGAAGCACAAGCAGATTCTATCTTTAACAACATAAAAACCGATTATCTTGAAGCAAAAAAACTGGCGTTGCAGGTAACACACAAACCAACCGTTTTAAGCGGTGCTTTGGAAAAAGATGTATGGTATTTACCAAGCGGTACAAGTCCCGAAGCGCAATTGCTCAAAGATGCCAATGTGACTTATTTATGGCAGGATGAAACGAGTGCCGGCAGTCTGGCATTGAGCTTTGAAACGGTATTTGCTAAAGCAAAACATGCCGAATTATGGATAAGCCCGTCGTATCATAAATCATTAGAATCGCTTGCAAAAACCAATGAGCATTATACACAATTTGATGCCTACAAAAACAAAAAGGTATTTTCGTTTGTAAATACCGGAGGTAAAAAAGGAGGCGTTACTTATTATGAAGAAGGATTTGCCCGTCCGGATTTGGTCTTGAAAGATTTGATAAAAATATGTCATCCCGAATTATTGGAAGACTATCAGCCTTATTTCTTTAAACCTTTGGAATAACGATGGCATATCAAAAAACATACAAACGTCCGTTTTTTGCACTAAGCATTATCCTGGTGGTATGTTTTTTTGTGAACATAAGTTTTGGCTCGGTAGCGATACCGGCAAAAGAAATTTTCAAGAGTTTATTTGGCACAATTGATAACACATCGTGGCAATACATCATTCATCATTACAGATTGCCTAAGGCTTTTACGGCAATTCTTGCAGGTTCGGGATTGGGAATTTCAGGATTATTAATGCAAACGCTTTTCCGTAATCCATTAGCAGGACCTTATGTTTTGGGCATCAGTTCGGGAGCAAGCCTGGGAGTTGCCATCGTTATTCTGGGTGCAGGCATTTCGGGAAGTATTCTATCTGCTTTGCTTATTTCAAAATGGAGTTTGGTAATTGCCGCATGCCTTGGAAGCTTTATGGTGTTACTGGCGGTGTTGGCAATTTCCAATAAAGTGAGAGATACCATGGCAATACTCATCATCGGGTTGATGTTTGGCAGTATTACCACAGCCATAGTAAGTGTGTTGTCGTATTTTAGCACGGCACAAAAATTACAACAGTATATTTTTTGGGGATTTGGCAGTTTGGGCAATTTATCATGGTACGAGCTGCTCATTTTTACGTTGGTCTATGGTTTGGGATTGCTGCTGAGCATTGCTTCCATCAAGAGTTTGAATACCTTGTTGCTTGGCGAAAATTACGCCCGAAGTTTAGGCTTAAACATCAAAAAGAGCAGAATGATTGTCATTCTGGCTACCAGCTTATTGGCAGGAACCATTACCGCTTTTGCCGGACCAATTGCGTTTATCGGGTTGGCTATTCCGCATTTAACACGGCAGATTTTTACCACATCCAACCATAAACTATTACTTCCTGCCGTATTGTTATTTGGCGCTATCATTATGCTTATTTGCGATACCATTGCCCAATTACCGGGAAGCGATTACACATTGCCTGTCAATGCCATAACATCACTCGTAGGCGCACCGGTGGTGATTTGGTTACTGGTACGAAAACGTAAAATGGTGTTTTAGATTTGATGAATAGTATTTAGTAATTAGTATTGAGTATAATTTGATAAAATTGACACTCTTGACACATATCGGTACAAGCCGGAATGCACCCAAAACCTGAAGCCTGAAACAACAGAAACAACAACCTATAATGAACAAAAGCGAAGAGCATATTACCCTTAAAACTGAAAATCTCTCAATAGGATATTCGTCCAAAAAGCATACAACAGTTGTTGCTTCGGGGATTTCTTTTGAATTGTATAAAGGGCAACTCGTGGGGCTTGCAGGTGCAAACGGCATCGGGAAATCTACCTTGCTGCGCACGCTTACCAAAGTACAGAATGCGTTGCAGGGTGATGTGTTTATCAACCAAAAAAATAGCAAAACCATAACAGCTATTGACATGGCAAAATCCCTGAGTCTGGTACTTACAGAACCTGTAGCTTCAAAAAATATGTCGGTTTTTGAGCTTGTAAGTCTGGGCAGACAGCCTTATACCGATTGGATTGGCAATATGACTACCGATGATATTGTGAGTATTGAAAACGCTATTGAACTTACCGGAATACAAGCCATAAAAACCAAAAAATGCTACGAACTGAGCGACGGACAATTACAAAAAGTGATGATTGCCCGCGCACTGGCGCAAGATACCGATATTATTATTCTTGATGAACCTACAACACATCTTGACCTGTACCACAAAGCTTATATTTTAAAACTGCTGCAAAAACTGGCAACAGAGACACAAAAAACCATATTATTTTCGTCGCACGAAATTGATTTAGCCATCCAATTATGTGACAGAATGCTTGTAATGACCGATGATACCGTGATTATCGGTGAACCTCAGGAATTGATTACAAAAGGTGTTTTCAATAAATTATTCCCCGAAAATCTGATTGAATTTGACAACCAAACACATCGGTTTAAAATCAAAAATTAAATATCTTTACCCAAAACAACATCATGCCGGAAATTCTCATTTATAGTATCATCATCGTTATTGGCTTAATCGGCGGCGGCTGGATAGGCTTTACCTTTAGTAGCCTTAAATCAAAATCCCGCGAAAGTGCTTTGGAAGAACGTGTACGGCTGGCTCTGGAAAATGAAACTAAAATCAATGAGCGCATTGCCATAGCCGAAAACGAGAAAGAAAACATCCGCAGAGAAAAAGAAGAACTGGCAATTGCCTTCACACAAAAAAATGCCGATTTTGAAAATTTACACCTGCGTAATGAAGAGCAAAAAGCCGAAGTAGAAAAACTGCAGGAAAAATTTCAGAAAGAATTTGAAAACCTCGCCAATAAGATTTTTGAAGAAAAATCGGAAAAATTTACGGCAAAAAACAAAGAGAATATAGATGACATCCTCAAACCGTTACAGGAAAAAATCCAACATTTTGAAAAACGTGTAGAAGAAACCAATAAAGAAAACATTGACAGAAGTGCACAGCTGCGCCAGCAAATCATAGGCCTTAAAGAACTCAACGAAAAAATAACCAAAGAAGCCAATAACCTTACCAAAGCGTTGAAAGGTGACACCAAAATGCAGGGAAACTGGGGCGAAATGGTACTGGAACGCGTGCTCGAACGCAGCGGGCTCAACAAAGACAGCGAGTATTTTGTACAGCAAAGTTTTAATACCGAAGACGGCAGGCGTGTTATGCCCGATGTGATTATCCATCTGCCAGGAAACAAAAAAATGATTATCGACTCAAAAGTTTCGCTGGTTGCCTACGAGCGTTATGTAAATGAAGTTGACGAAACCGAAAAACCGGTTCATCTCAAAAACCATTTAATTTCCATTCGTACCAGAGTAAAAGAATTGGGCGAAAAAAATTACCAGACACTTTATGATGAAAGCCCCGATTTTGTATTGTTATTCATCCCGATAGAATCGGCTTTTGCCATTGCCTCTATGGAATATCCTCATCTTTACGGCGATGCGTTTGAAAAAAACATCATCATCGTGACACCTACAACATTGCTTGCGGTTCTTAAAACCATTGACAGCATGTGGCAAAACGAAAAACAAAAAGCCAACGCTGTAGAAATAGCCACACAAGCCGGTGCATTATACGACTCGTTTGTAAACCTGACCGACGAACTCATAAAAGTTGGAAACCAGATAGGCACGGTTCAAAAAAGTTATGAAGGCGCCATGAAAAAGCTTACCGGAAAAGGTAATCTGGTATCACGTGTGGAAAAACTCAAAAAATTAGGTGTAAAAGCCGGCAAGCAAATGAATGAAAACCTTTTAAAACGTGCCGAAGAAGATAGCGACATGTAATACTTTGCTTCTAACTTTACCCACATCAATATTTTGGTAATGAAACACATTCAGCTTATACAAACAATTCTTTATGTCAGCGACCAGCAGGCGAGTACAGATTTTTACACAAAATTATTCCGTAAAAATCCGGATTTAAATGTTCCCGGAATGACAGAATTTAAACTTGCCGAAAACTGTAAACTGGGATTAATGCCAAATAACGGAATTGCAAAGATTCTTTCTAATAAAACACCACATCCTAACCAAGGAAACGGAATACCAAGATGCGAACTTTATTTTTATGTTGAAAATATCAAACTTGAATTTGAAAATGCAACAAAAATTGGAGCAAAACTTATAAGTCCTATAAAAAACCGTGATTGGGGTGACAAGGTTTGCTATTTTGCCGATATTGACGGACACATCATTGCTTTTGCCGAAAAATTCTGAAAGCAAATCAAATTTATAAAATATTATTCAGAAGCAAGCCCAAATAAAAAACTTCCACCGGATAGCATCTGACGGAAGTTTTTATCTTTCTAAAAACAACAAATTTACTCTATTCTGTTGTTTTTTATTTCATCAACAATTTCGGGGTTTAACAATGTAGAAGTATCCCCGAAGCTGGAGAAATCACCTTCGGCTATTTTTCTTAAAATACGGCGCATGATTTTGCCTGAGCGTGTTTTGGGCAATCCCGATACAAACTGCATTTTGTCTAATTTTGCAATAGGCCCTATTTGATCGGCAACCAATTGGTTGATTTCTTTTCTTAAATTATTCTGGTCTCTGCTTTCGCCTCGTTCTTTAAGAATAATGAATCCGTAAAGGGCATTTCCTTTAATATCATGAGGGTATCCTACAATCGCGCTTTCGGCAACAGCAGGATGCTCATTGATAGAATCTTCAATAGGTGCCGTACCAAGATTATGTCCGGATACAATGACCACATCATCCATACGTCCTGTAATACGGTAGTAGCCTACTTCGTCACGCAATGCCCCGTCACCGGTAAAATATTTACCCGGGAAAGCCGTAAAATAGGTTTCTTTATAACGTTGATGATCACCCCATATAGTACGTGCAATTCCCGGCCATGCAAATTTAATACACAGACTGCCGACAACCTGGTTACCTTCTATTTCGTTACGTTTCTCATCCATCAATACAGGCTGGATTCCCGGTAACGGCAATGATGCATAGGTGGGTTTTGTAGGTGTAATGAATGGTAATGGCGAGATCATAATACCGCCGGTTTCTGTTTGCCACCATGTATCAACCAGCGGACTCGTTTTTCTTCCTACATGGTCGTTGTACCAGTGCCATGCTTCTTCATTGATAGGTTCGCCCACAGAACCGATGACTTTTAATGATGATAAATTGTATTTGTCCACCCAATCCAGATTTTCTTTTGCTAATGCTCTGATAGCCGTAGGTGCTGTATAAAACTGTGTTACTTTGTGCTTGTCTATCACGTCCCAAAAGCGTCCAAAATCGGGATAAGAAGGAATTCCTTCAAACAATACGGTAGTTGCCCCGTTTAACAACGGACCATAAACAATATAAGAATGTCCCGTAATCCAACCTATATCTGCCGTACACCAGTAAATATCATTTTCTTCGTAATTAAATACATTTTTAAACGTGTAACCTGTGTAAACCATATAACCTGCCGTGGTATGCAGCATTCCTTTTGGTTTTCCTGTAGAACCCGAAGTGTAAAGAATGAACAGCGGGTCTTCGGCATCCATAATTTCTGCAACGTGGTCTGGTGCTGCTTTATCCAGTAGCGGTTGTATAAAAGCATCTCTGCCGTCCTGCATGTTTACTTCGGTATTTGTACGTTTTACCACCAATACTTTTTGTACACCCGACGTAGATTTTAATGCCTCATCAACAATGGATTTTAAAGCCACTGTTTTGTTACCTCTGTAGCCTCCATCGGCAGTTATAACCAATTTGCAATCGCAATCATTAATACGGGTTTCGACTGCTTTTGCCGAAAATCCGGCAAATATTACCGAGTGTACGGCACCTATTCTGGCGCAAGCCAAAACAGCTACGGCAAGCTCGGGAATCATGGGCAGATAAATGCATACCCTGTCGCCTTTGTTAATTCCTTGTTCTTTGAGCACATTTGCCATTTTGCAAACTCTTTCGTAAAGTTCGTTGTATGTGATATGCAAAGCTGCTTCATCCGGGTTATTGGGTTCAAAAATAATGGCTGTTTTAGTACCTCGTTTTGCCAAATGCCTGTCAACACAATTTTTCACGATGTTCACTTTTGCATTTACAAACCATTTGAATCTGGCTTCTTTCATATCTATGTCAAAAACTTTATCCCATTTTTGATACCAGGTAAAATTTTCGCCGGCTACTCTATCCCAGAATTTTCTGGGTTCTCTAACCGATTTGTTGTACATCTTAAAATAGTGTTCTAAGCTTTTAACCTTGTAGTAACTCATAATCGTTTTATTATAATGAACTAATTTAGCAAATAATATGTTATATCCTAATCAAAATAATATCGTATTAATAGCCGATATATTAAATTATCGTTTAATTTTACGATATTTGAATAAATTTTTTAACAGATGACAAGTATAATTACCGGAGATATTATAAAATCAGGGGATTTAAAACACCCGAATATATGGCTGGATGCATTGAAAACTTCTTTGTCTTATTTAAACAAAGACAATAGCTATTGGGAATTGTACAGAGGTGATGGTTTTCAAATAGAAATTAAAGATATACGCAAAAGTTTTGAAGCTGTTATTTACATAAAAGCTTCGTTAAAATGCAACAAACATCTGGATGCGCGTATATCTGTAGGTATTGGCAAAAAGTCGTTTACAGGAGAAACCATTGCAGAATCCAACGGGGAAGTTTTTCAGTTTTCGGGAGAAACTCTGGAACAATTAAAAAAAGAAAAAGTCAATTTGAAAATCAAAACCAAAAACCCTGAACTGGATAAAGAGCTTAACCTGTACTTCAAACTTGCTTTGGTCATTATGGATAACTGGTCTTCAAAAACTGCCGAAATAGTAAAACTGTATTTGGAAAACCCCGATGCCAAACAAGAAGATTTGGGAAAAATGACAGGTATCACACAAAATACTGTAAGCGAACGGCAAAAACGTGCCTATCTCAACGAAATTTTAGAATTGAATACCATCTATAAAGAAAAAATAAGTACATTACTGTCATGATATTACTCACAAAACTCATACTGGCACACCTTATCGGCGATTTTTTCCTCCAACCGCAATCGTGGGTTGAAGATAAGGAAGTGCAAAAATTAAAATCACCAAAACTATACATTCATATAGCTATACATATTGCGCTGTTATTTATTTTGATTTGGGATATGTCGCTTTGGGGTATGATTTTAACCATTGGAATATCACATTACATCATTGATGCTTTAAAACTTGTATTTCAAAACAAGAAAAACAGGCGGCTTTTATTTTTTATTGACCAGCTATTACATTTTGCCATGATTTTTACAGCTTACTCTTGCTTTACAGATTCCCGGTTTTCAATAGATGCTTTTGTAACGCAGCAAAGTATGTTGCTATTGGTTTGCCTGTTATTTTTAACGCTACCGGTGTCTGTTGTCATGAAAGTAATCTTCTTAAAATGGGATGTTTCAAAAATTACTAACGGTAAAAAATCGCTTAAAGATGCCGGAAATTACATAGGAATCTTAGAGCGATTGTTAGTATTTGTTTTTGTGATTTTAGGCAGATGGGAAGCCGTCGGGTTTTTAATCACGGCAAAGTCTGTATTCAGATTCGGAGATTTGACTGCTTCCAAACGACGAAAACTTACCGAGTATGTCTTGATAGGCACATTAATCAGTTTTGGAATCGCCATTTTAACAGGGTTGATTTATTTGGCGGTTGCTCAAAATTTGGCATAAAAAAGAGGTTACTGATATAGTAACCTCTTATATGTTTTTATAAAAACAAATTTATTGCTTCACAAAACGTTTGGTTTGTGTTCCACTGTCTGACGATACACGCATCAAATACACGCCGGTATTCCATTTTGAAACATCAAAGGTTGAGCTTATCGAACTTAGGCTTTTGGTCATTATTTTCTTTCCTAACACATCAAACACATCCAGTTTCACATTTGCAGCACCATTAGGTAAACTGATGGTTATTTTTGATTTTGAAGGATTTGGAGAGATTTTGAAATCGTTTAAAGCAATATCTTGATTGCTTAATGTTAATGCTTGCGCGGTTGCTCCTTTATTGCTATAACCATGGTAATCTAATTCAAATGAATCAAACTGACCTTTTGCCCAAATCAAAATTAAAGCCGAAGCTTCTGAAGAAAACACATAATCATTAGGGTTTCCTGTATTGGGAAGCCTTGTTGCAACCAATGTTCTTACATTACCGGAAACTTCATTGGTTACAACAGTCCAATCTTGAATAGCATCTAAAGAAGGAACATACCCCCAAGCGATATCTCCCGGACTATGAAAGTCTGTTCCATAATATCTATCTGTAAGTGTGGTGCCATCAAAAATAACCACATCATCACCGGCTGTCATATAAAAAGGCTGTGTTGTTGAGCGGAAGCTCAAGCCCAACCAGCGGTCTGCCGGACCAACCATTGTTAAGGTCACTAAAGTTGATGTGACATCAACTCTGGCAGAATATTCTAAGTCTTCTGCATCGGACAACAACACCATTCCCGTAGAATAGGTTTGGGAAAATATTGATGTTGATAGAGTCATAAAAAAACCAAATAAAGCAAGTGTAATTTTTTTCATGTGTATTAATTTTTATTCAAAAGTAATATTATATCTTCATTTTTTGTCATTTCAGCATAATCCATTGCTGTTTTTTCTCTGTAATCTTTGGCAGTTGTATCTGCATTGGCGTTTACCAGCAGCCTTACAGTCTCTGCGTCATTCATCATCACGGCATAATGTAACGGTGTTGTGCCGTTTGTATCTGCTATATCCGGGTTTGCTCCTGCTTTTAATAATACCCGGACAATTTCTTTTCTGCCTTTAAAAACCGCTGCTGTCAACGGTGTACCGTATTTGCTGTTTCCATTAATACTGTTAACCTTATCTATTAAAAAAAGAGCAACATCAATATTACCATTATAAGCTGCCAAAGTCAGAGGCTTATAACCATGCTCGTTAACGGCATTGATGGTATCAGCATTGATACTCATTAATGCTTTGAGTTCTTCAACACTGCCTGAGCGTGCCACATCAAAAATGTTTTTTTGAGAAAACATCATCAACGGCATCAACAAATATCCTGATAGAAAGAGATACTTTAGGTTCATTAGATAGATTTGACTTTCAACATGGCTAAAGTAATACTAATTAACCACATACGGTTGCAGTTCATCGAATAAATGTGTTATTTACTCAAATACATCTTGCGACGGGAATAAAGCTCGTAAAACTCATCGTCTTTTAAACTGTCGATAACCAAAATGCTTTCGCCTGTACTTTTCATTTCGGTATCTCTTTGTGTTTTATGCTTTTATTTTTTTATTACATTTGTAATATGAGTACAGTAGAATTAAAAAATAAAATTCAAGGTTTTTTAGAACAGGCAGATGAACGTATCCTGAATATTGTAAACAGTGTTTTTGAAAACTACTACCAACAAGAGCAAGTCGCCTTTCATCCTGACGGAACTCCTATGTCCAGAAAGGAATATAAAGATGCTCTTGATATTGCAGAAAAGCAGATTAAAGAAGGAGATTATATTTCTGTAGAAGATTTTGAATAATTCGGAACTGCAATGCCTGAAAAAGTTCGTAAAGTTGTTTGGACACGTCAAGCCAGAGAATCTCTGACAGCTATTTTAGAATACCGATATGCCGAAATCCCTTCTGCATATAAAATTGTGCGGACTGATATTATTCAGGCATCCAAAAATATTGTGTTTTCTCAACAATTTCAAAAAGATGATATTTTCCCCGAATACAGAAGGGTTATTGTGAGGGACTATAAAATTTTGTACAAAGAGGTAGATGCTGTTGTTTATGTTTTAAATGTTGTTTGCACAAAGGCCGGCAGTTAGGTACTCTACAAAAGATTCTCCTGCTATTCTGACACTTCGGGGATTTAACTTCGCAACTTACTTACTCAAATACATCTTTCTACGCGAATAAAGATTGTAAAACTCATCGTCTTTTAAACTATCAATAAACAAGATGCTTTCGCCTGTAGATTTCATTTCCGGACCTAATTTTTTATTCACATTAGGGAATTTATTGAACGAAAATACCGGTTGCTTGATTGCGTAGCCGTCTAATTGCGGTTTGAAATTAAAATCGGTAAGTTTATTTTCGCCCAACATGATTTTTGTAGCATAATTCACATACGGCTCTTTATAGGCTTTTGAGATAAAAGGAACCGTTCTTGAAGCTCTCGGATTGGCTTCTATGATGTAAACAATATCATCTTTTATGGCAAACTGAATATTGATTAACCCTACAGTATTTAATGCCAGTGCTATTTTTTTTGTATGATCTTTGATTTGCTGCATAACAAATTCGCCCAAATTGAACGGTGGCAACGTCGCATTACTATCGCCCGAATGAATACCACATGGCTCAATATGTTCCATAATTCCTATGATATACACATTTTCACCGTCGCAAATAGCATCGGCTTCAGCCTCAATGGCGCCATCGAGATAATGATCCAAAAGCAATTTGTTATCAGGCATCTGACGTAATAAATCCACAACATGCTCTTCCAGTTCTTTTTTATTGATAACGATTTTCATGCCCTGACCACCTAAAACATACGATGGTCTTACCAAAATCGGGAAATCCAAAACGTCTGCAATGGCAAGAGCTTCGTCAGCATTTGTAGCCACATCAAACTCAGGATACGGAATGTTGTTTTCCTTCAATAAGGTTGAAAAACTGCCGCGATCTTCGGCTAAATCTAAAGATTTATAAGTAGTTCCGATGATTTTGATGCCGTATCTGTCTAATTTTTCAGCCAGTTTTAAGGCGGTTTGACCACCGAGCTGCACAATAACGCCTTCGGGTTTTTCATGGCGGATGATGTCGTAAATATGTTCCCAGAATACGGGTTCAAAATAGAGTTTATCAGAAATATCAAAATCTGTGGAAACAGTTTCAGGATTACAATTGATCATAATGGTTTCGTAACCACATTCTGCAGCAGCGAGAACACCATGAACACAACAGTAGTCAAACTCAATACCTTGCCCGATACGGTTTGGCCCCGAACCAAGAACGATGATTTTCTTTTTATCGGATACCACACTTTCATTGGCTGATTCTCGCTTTCCATCAGCGGTTTCCACTTCATTTTCAAACGTTGAATAATAATATGGTGTTTGTGCTTTAAACTCTGCCGCACAGGTATCTACCAGTTTATAAACACGTTTGATGCTGTATTCGTCTCGTTTTTTATACACCTGGCTTTCTAAACAGCCTAACATGTGCGCTATTTGTCTATCGCCATAACCTTTTTGCTTGGCTTCTAACAATAAATCGCGTTCAATGGTATTGATATTGAATCGGGAAATTTCTTTTTCAAGATGATACAATTCTTCATATTGTTTGAGGAACCACATATCTATTTTTGTGATTTCGTGAATACGGCTCAATGGAATTCCCATTTGAATGGCGTCATAAATCACAAATACTCTGTCCCAACTGGCATGGGTTAATTTATCGATAATCTGGTCATAATCTTTATAGCCTTTTCCGTCTGCTCCAAGTCCGTTGCGTTTTATTTCAAGTGATTGTGTTGCTTTATGAAGTGCTTCTTGGAATGAGCGTCCTATTGCCATCACCTCGCCTACCGCTTTCATTTGCAAACCTAAAGTTCTATCTGAACCTTCAAATTTGTCAAAGTTCCAACGCGGAATTTTCACTACCACATAATCTAAAGTTGGTTCAAATAATGCCGATGTTGATTTGGTAATTTGGTTACTTAATTCATCTAAATTGTAACCAATGGCCAATTTTGCAGCAATCTTCGCAATTGGATAACCCGTAGCTTTACTCGCCAATGCTGACGAACGCGATACACGCGGATTGATTTCTATGGCAATGATATCTTCATTTTCATCGGGGCTCACGGCAAATTGCACATTACAACCGCCAGCAAAATCGCCAATGCTACGCATCATGTGAATGGCCATATCACGCATACGCTGAAACGTTCTGTCAGACAAAGTCATAGCCGGTGCCACTGTGATAGAATCACCTGTGTGAATGCCCATTGGGTCAAAATTTTCAATGGTACATATAATGACAACGTTGTCATTTCTATCTCTCAATAATTCCAATTCGTATTCTTTCCAACCTATCAAGGCTTTGTCAATCATTACTTCGTGAATTGGCGATACTTCCAAACCGCGTGTCAACAATTCGTCAAATTGTGATTCGTTGTGAACAAACGACGCGCCTTCTCCACCAAGTGTGTATGATGCCCTGATTACCAATGGGAAACCAAATTCCTGAGCGATTTCTTTTCCTTTTAAATAGGATGTTGCCGTGGCTTGCGGTGCCATTGGGATACCAATTTTCAGCATCAATTCCCTGAATTTTTCACGGTCTTCGGTAATATTAATCGCATCAATATCAACACCTATGATATTGACATTAAAATCATTCCAAATACCTTTTTCGCCGGCTTCAATACATAAATTTAAGGCTGTTTGTCCACCCATAGTTGGCAGAACGGCATCAATTTGTGGGTGTTCTTTTAATATTTTTATAAGTGATTTTGTGGTAAGTGGCAATAAATACACATGATCTGCCATGGTTGGATCGGTCATGATGGTTGCCGGATTGGAATTGATAAGAATGGTTTCAATACCATCTTCTCTTAGTGAGCGTAAGGCCTGAGTTCCGGAGTAATCAAATTCGCAGGCTTGGCCAATAATGATTGGTCCAGAACCGATAATAAGTACAGAATTGATGTTGTTGTTTTTTGGCATTGTGCTGATTTTGGTGTTGCAAAAATAGATATGATATAGGTACAAAAAAAGGCGTTACACCTAAGTAACACCTTTAAATATCAACAATTGTTAATCATTATTTTTTATGTCTTGATTCAGAAGATACTGTTAATTTCTTTCTTCCTTTTGCTCTTCTACGCGCAAGGACTTTTCTTCCATTGGCAGAAGCCATTCTTTCTCTAAAACCGTGTTTGTTTCTTCTTTTTCTTTTTGATGGTTGAAACGTTCTTTTGCTCATTGTCGTGTATCTTTAAAATCGTCGTTGTATTAACTAAAAATATATATTATGTGGCTCTTTCAAAAACCGCGTGCAAATATACAAAGACTTTTTACTCTGGCAAACCTAATTTGAAAAAAATATTTTTTACTCTGGCACAAGTGTCCTTTTTATTTCAAAAAAGCATAATAAATACTACAATAGTTGTAATAGTTCTCTTTTGTTTCTTAAAAAATTAGTTTCTTTGTCTTTCCAAAAAAAAGAAAAAAATCATGAAAAAAATCATTATGGTATGCGTATTTATGACCGCTTTGCAAGTATCTGCACAGCAATTATTACAATACAATCTTACCGTTGGCACAAAATTTAATGTAGAGCAAGAAGCCAAACAACATATCACACAAGACCTGCAAGGTGTTAATCAGGTTATTGACAATACGCTTACAAGCACGATGCAGTTTGAGGTTATGGAAATAAATGACAACACGATTACCCTGCAAATGACGTTTCAAACCATGAAAATGCTTATGAGCTCGCCATCATTAGGCGTACTCATGGAAGCCGATACTTCAAAAAAGGACGACCTTGATATGACTTCAAACATGTTTAAAGGTTCATTGAATATTCCCGTAACCGTAATAATGGAAAAAACAGGAAAAATAAATTCGGTAACCGGTGGCGACAAACTTATAGAATCTATGTTTAAAGCTGCCAATATTACAGATCCTGCTGTTATGGAAAGTTCAAAAGGGCAATTTGAAAAACAGTTTGGCAGTGATGCATTATCACAAAGTTTTGAGCAAATGACCTATTATCTTCCTGCGAAAAAGGTAGCCGTAAATGATACCTGGTCAACGGTTTTTAGCGGGAATCTGGAAGCAAAAAACACCTGGACTTTAAAAGAATATTCCGGGACAACCTCAACCATTACCGGCACAGCCACAACCGTAATGTCCAATATTGATGAAAATGTAATCATGGTTTTAAACGGTACACAAAGTTCAACCATAACCATAGATTCCAAAACAGGGTTGTTTCAAAAAATTACGGTAACGAGTGAAAATAACGGAGATACACAAATTGCTGCGGCAAATATGTCGGTTCCAACAAGCATAAAATCAACAATTACCTATAAAATAGTTCCATAATTTATGTATAACAAGAATATAAAATTAGTTATTGCAGCACTTATCATCGGGTATGCCATATATCAATTTACCGAAGGTTTTATTGGAAATGGCATCATGTTTATTCTTCTTTCTTTAATTTTTGTTTTTTTATATTTTAAAAACGAAATGATTCTTTTGGCGTTTTTAAGATTACGGAAACAAGATTTTGCCGGAGCAAAAAAATGGCTGGATAAAATCAAGAATCCGTCAACGGCTTTGGTAAAAAAACAACAAGGCTATTACAATTACCTCAATGGTATTATGGTATCGCAAACCAATGTAAACGAAGCTGAAAAATTTTTCAAAAAAGCCGTGACTTTCGGGCTGTCAATGGATCACGATATGGCTATGGCAAAATTAAATCTGGCAGGAATTGCCTTTAGCAAACGTCGTCCGCAGGAAGCAAAAATTTTACTTGCCGAAGCCCAAAAACTTGACAAACGCAATATGCTTGCCGAGCAAATAAAAATGATGAAAGACAGCATGAAAAAAGCCCAAATGCCCAACCAGCATTTTGGCGGTCACAGACAACAGGTAAGACGACGATAACTTTTTACAAAACGCATAAGAAAATAGTACTAAATCAATTTAGTGCTATTTTTTTGTTTTACTTCCATCACGGTGTGGTTGAATAATATCCCTTTTTTGGTATTTCAATATGATAGGTTTTGCGTGATGTGTTATTCAACTTATTTTCACGTAACCACGGATTGTGGATTTTTAAAACTTTATAGTTGATGCCATGTTCCCGGGCAAATTTTGTCAAATCGGGAATAGCGGTATCAACCTTAATTTTTTCAGTAGGTACGGCATTATACAAATCTTTTTCGGTAAAGTTAAACCCGTATTTTTTAGGGTTTTTCATGATTTCTTTTAAAGCAACAATCCTGAATATATAACGGCTTGTTTCTTCGCCTAACAATAAATCATAATAACTATTGACATTTTGGTCTTTCAACCTGTTGGAAATTCCTGCATTGCCGGCATTATAAGCAGCAGCAGCAAGCGTCCATGAGCCCAGTCTGTTTTTTGACTGTTGCAAATATTTACATGCCAGTTCGGTCGATTTTTCTAAGTGGTAACGTTCATCAACATTATCATTGACTTCCAGTCCGTTTTCTCTGCCGGTTGCAGGCATAATCTGCCAAACGCCTCTGGCACCTGCCGGCGATACGGCATTGGTCAAACCGCTTTCAATGACTGCCAGATACTTAAAATCGTCCGGGATGCCGTTTTTTTTAAGGATAGGCTCAATCACCGGAAAATACTTTTGCGCACGCTTAAACATCAGCAAACCATTGGATTGCCAATAGGTATTAACCAAAAGCTCTCTATCCATTCGTTCATAAACATCCACGTCGTTAACCGGCATATCTTCGCCTGCAAAATTCAATTCTTCCGGTAAGGGCAACGCATACACATTATAATCGTTTACAAAAGTGGTCTCTTTCAACGATTCTAAATCCGCAACTTTATTTTGACTTGCAAAAATGAATACCCCCGAAATAGCAATTAATCCTATACCTGCTAATATATTTTTGATGATTGTCATAACCTTATATTTTCTTTAAATTTAAAAAATTATTCTGATGTTTCTATGATTCTTCCAATATAAGTTTTGGCAAATTTTCATTAAACCACTTATATTTTGTAATCACCATAATATGTGTGCCTCCTTCCAAAACAATACAGTTGCCACTACACGAATGTGTAAAAACAGCATCTTGATTGCCATGAATATAAATAGCATCAGGGTGTGGCTCTTTTTGATTCCAGTTGATAATTTGCTCAATAGACCAATCTAAATAATACGCATCATTGACCGACAGATATTTCTTGTAAAGTTCCACACGTTTGGTCAGTGTTTCGCCAAAAGCATATTTAGCTAAAACGTCCATATTACTAAATAATTGCGTAGGCAGCAGCTTGTATAGTTTTGTAAATCTTGCAAATTTCATCCGCCTTGGAAGTTCGTGCTTACTCTTCATACTCGACACAACAATCAATTTTCTAACCTTGATAAATTTACTCATTTCCTGCACCAAAACACCGCCAAAAGACACGCCCAAAAGCACAATATTATCATGCTCAATTCTTAAAATCATTCGCTTGGCATAGCCTTCTAAAGTCTCGTTATTATTGGGAATCAGCCATTCCAACCAGTAAATTTTAAACCTGTCTTCGGGCAATTTAATGTATTCAAAAATAGCCGGGCTTGCCGCCATTCCGGGCATTAAATAAACAGGTATGATTTCTTGACTCGTAGGCATTTGTCAAAAATGTAGCTGTGTGGTTTGCATTTTTTTTGTAAATTTGCACTACAAAGCTATACAAAATTATAGTCTTTTGATTCACTTACCATTGAATTAAAACAAATTTATTATGACTGATGATGCAGTACTTACTGATAATGACTTTTTACGTCAATTTGAACTTAAAGTAGATGACGAACTTGCAAAGATTGAGTATTCACTTCAAGACAGGAAGATTTTTTTAACCAAACTCATCATTCCCGAATGTATCCATTGCGAAGCTTTTGAAGAAGACTTCTTAACGCTGGTTTTTGACAACATCTCAGAACGCAACATAAGTGTAGTACCTACAAGCCCGCAGATTGCTAAGTTTATGCGCAAAAACCGTAAGTATAAAAGTATGCTTCCCGTAGGCATCAGGATTTAAAAATAACCTTGATAAACATCAACAACAACAAAAATCTGAAGTATAATAACTTCGGATTTTTTGTTTTTATATAACTAAGGCATTGACAAAATCAAACCGCACCAAGCCATCCTCATCAATTTTGGTAAGTGTCACTTTGTGTAAGGTATTGACCAATTCGGGATTCCACGGTGCTTTTACTTTAACGTAATTTTCAGTAAATCCGTGAATATAACCTTCTTTGTTTTCGCTTTCAAATAATACGGTTCTTGTAGTGCTAATCTGGCTTTCATAAAATGCACGACGCTTTTTGACCGATAATCCTCTGAGCATCTTACTGCGTTTGGCTCTGACGTTTTTTGGCACAACGCCATCCATTTCGGCAGCTTCGGTATTGTCTCTTTCAGAATAGGTAAAGACGTGTAAATACGAAATATCCAACACATTTAAAAAGTTGTAGGTTTCCAAAAAATGTGCATCGGTTTCACCCGGAAAACCAACAATAACATCCACGCCTATACATGCATGCGGCATGACTTCGCGTATTTTTGACACTCTGTCCACATACAATTCACGCATATAGCGGCGTTTCATTTTTTTCAAAATATCATTACTGCCGCTTTGCAACGGTATATGAAAATGCGGTACAAAAGCCCGGGATTTTGACACCAATTCAATGGTTTCATTTTTCAAAAGATTGGGCTCAATGGATGAAATACGCAAACGCTCAATACCTTCTACCTTGTCCAATTCTTTTACCAAATCCAAAAAGGTATGTTCGTGTTTTTTATTGCCAAATTCGCCTTTACCATAATCACCAATATTAACACCTGTAAGTACAATTTCTTTAATGTTTTGAGCCGAAATTTCTCTGGCATTTCTGATAACACTTTCCATGGTATCGCTACGTGAAATGCCACGTGCCAAAGGAATCGTACAATACGTACATTTGTAGTCACAACCATCCTGAACTTTCAAAAATGCACGGGTGCGGTCGCCAATGGAATAACTGCCTACATAAAAATCGGCATCTTCAATTTCACAGGAATGGACTTGTCCATAGTTGTTTTTAGACAAATCGTTGATATAATCGGTAATTTTAAATTTTTCGGTAGCACCAAGTACCAAGTCAACACCATCTACAGCTGCCAGCTCTTCGGGTTTTAACTGCGCATAACAACCTACCGCAGCTACAAATGCATCGGGATTGTTTTTTTGGGATTTTTTGACAATCTGCTTGAATTGCTTATCGGCATTTTCTGTGACCGAACAGGTATTAATCACATAAATATCGGCAACTTCGTCAAATTCCACACGGTCAAAACCTTCATCTGTAAAACTTCTGGCAATAGTAGAAGTCTCCGAAAAATTCAGCTTACAACCCAAAGTATAAAATGCAACTTTTTTTCTCATTTTACGCAGTACCTTTACTGTCACGACAGAAATCTGATTATATTTACAACAATCTGTAAAATATGAATTTGCAAAAATACACAATTGTTTGAAACCAAAAGGATAATCCTTCAAACAATCACACAAAACAAAACAGGATACTATATGTCTGAACAGCAACAACGAATACGTGACGTTTTTAAATTTTTGGATAGCAGGGATTTGATTTTAGGCTATCGGAAATTTATGGATTGTGCCATGGATACTCAAAATATGGACATCTATAACGATGTTATTGAACTTACCGACCATAAAGAAAAAACGTCCATAAGTGATGACGAACTCATAAAGCAGATGAGTGTTATCCTGGAAAAAATTTCCAAAATTGATGTTGAAACTTTTGATACCAATACGCCGGTTGTAAGAGCACTGGACATTACAAAAAGCTATGGCAGTAACAGGTTTTCGCTTGGTCCTGTTTCGTTGGAAATCAAAAAACGGCAGGTTTACGGGCTTGTAGGCGAAAACGGAAATGGGAAAACCACACTTTTAAGAATTTTGGCAAAAGAACTGCAACACAACCAAGGCAGGATTGATTATAATTTTCAAAAACAAGAAACCAATGCTTACAATTTAAGAACACGGCTGGTTTACATTCCGCAGCGCACCCAAAAATGGTACGGAAGCCTTAAAGACAACCTAAAATTTGTGCTGTCAAACTACGGCATTTCGCCCGAAGAAAATGAAACCCGTGTGCTTATGATGATTGCACGGTTCGGGCTTTGGAATTACAAGCATCTTAAATGGAACGAACTGTCATCGGGTTACAAAATGCGTTTTGAACTTGCCAGAACCTTATTGCGCCAACCCGAATTATTACTCTTGGATGAGCCGCTTGCAAACCTTGATGTACTGGCACAGCAAGTAATTCTGGAAGATTTAAAATCGGTTTGTAATTCTGTCAACAACCCTGTTGCGCTTATATTAAGCTCGCAGCAATTGTATGAAGTTGAAAAAATATCAGACAATGTTATTTTCTTAAAAGACGGAAAACACAAAGACAATGGCAATCATCAAAATGTTCAAAGTAAACTTATTGTGGAAATAGACTGCAAGTGCAGCAGAGAACAACTCGTGGAAGCCTTTAAACTTTTACCGCCCGAAAAATTGGTGTTTAACGGCGGAATTTTTGTGGTGTCTTTTGGCGAAGGCACTTCATTTGCATCGGTATTGGAAACCCTTGGAAAAAGCAATCTTGAGGTTATCTATACCCGGAACATTTCAAATTCAACCAGACGTTTTTTTGTATCTTAAATTTTGTCAACAATGAAATCATTTATCCACAATATCAATCAATATCTGTTAGAAAGATTCCCGAATGTCTGGAACACAAAAATCGTCTGGATGCTTGCGATAAGTACTATCCTGCATCTTATCTTTTTTGTCTTTGGGTTGGTAAGTTTAACAAACCCAAAATTACTGCATGAAACCGGTGCTTCTCAAATGTTTTTTGAAAACGGCGCAGTTTATTTTAGTATTATGCTGTCTGTACTACTTTTTGTTATATGGCTTATAAGCATGTTTAAAAACAACGCGTTCAAAAACTTTTATCCCTCGTCACGCAATCAATTATTTGTTCAGTTTTTGTTCTATTTTATCATCATTCTGGCATCTACCACATTTTACTATTCTTACAACTTTGGGTTAAAAACTTACATTTCAAATAAATATCCCGATTCCGAATTAAAAAAAGACATCCATATCTCAAATATGGCTGCGGTATTTTTTTCTAAAGATATTGAAGATTACACGATAGGCCAACGGCGTTATCCCGATATTTTCTCGGAACTATATTGTGAACAAAACAGCGAATTTATAGATACAAACCTGCCGTTTTACAAGTTTCTTAGTTATAACTATCAGTTTTATTCGCTTACTAATAAAGAGTATAATTTTTATGAAAAGCAAGAAAACATTGATACAGGTTATGTTTTTACCAAAAGAAAAGATTCTATCATAACCTATTATTACAGAGATACGGTTGTTGATGTGTCGGGTTATATCAAATCGGCATACCCGAGTTATTATAATTATAAAGGAACATTTTATGAGACTGATTTTCATTACGACAACACCTCTTGGAATACCGGATATCCGCCTTTGTCTTATGATTATACTTATGATGACTATGACTATTATTATAACCGTCTGGAGTATTCCGAAAAAACAAAAGCAAATAACAAAAGGGTTCAAGAGCTTTTAAACAGAAATTCATCGGAAGAAATTCACAAAATCCTGTCAGACTTTTTATCCGTTGCAAAAAAACATCATATAGAAACCAATCTCACTGCCGACAAATGGTTTGAGCTGGTATATCATCCTGATGATTTTGAGGTTAAATCCTTAATAAGAATCGAAAAAAACACGTTTGATCCGGTATTATATTCAGATTATGAAAAAACAGCTCTGGAAACTTTCAATATTGAGCACACTACCGATTATTACATACGCACTTATGACTTACACAACACTTTTGAAAACATAGAAGACATCAAATCGACTCCGGTAATATATATTGAAATAAACTTTTTTATCTGGCTGTCATTCTTTTTAGCTGCGGTTATTTTTGCTTTCAGAATTACAGGATTAAGACCATTACTGTTTACCATTATTACCGTGGGAATGCTTACTGTTTTTGTCGCCTTGATAACCACTATGTGGTACTACATTACCCAATCAAGATATAACCATCCGGAATTTTTGATTTTATATCTCATATTCATCATAAGTACCATTATACTGTTCATTCCTATATTTTTTGCATCAAAACTCAATAAGCAGGTTGTTGCCGTATGCCTTAATATTTCTATCATAGGATTCGCCTTATATGTGCTGCTTATTATGGGTATTATCTCTATACATCAGGATTATTATTGCCGGAATTATTATGATTATAAACTAATGGACAATTGCTTTATATTATTAAGGGAATTGGGCGTTTACACGAGTTTAGCTCTTATAATTGCCGGATTTGCATTTATGTATTTTTACACCTCAGTAATTAAAAAATGGAAAGCATTGCCGGAAGGATGAAACAACTACAATTTATAATACTATGCAGCTTAATGCTAATTAGCTGCAACCCGAAATCTGAAGAAAAAACAAATGTTTTCCGTTACAACGAACATAAAAACATTACCTCTTTAGATCCTGCGTTTTCCAAAGATTTAGCCGATATCTGGGCTACCAACCAATTGTTTAACGGTTTGGTACAAATGGATGAGCAAATGAATGTATTGCCATCCATTTCTAAACATTGGACAATTTCGGGCGATGCGCTCACCTATTCGTTTACTCTCAGAAACGATGTAACATTCCATAAGCATATCCTGTTCGGGAACGACTCCACAAGAACCGTTGTTGCCAATGATTTTGAATACAGTTTTAACCGGTTGCTTGATAAAAACGTAGCGTCACCCGGAAGTTGGGTTTTAAGTAAAGTTGAAAATTACAAAGCAGTAAACGACAGCATTTTTGAGATAAAACTAAAACAACCGTTTCCTGCATTTTTAGGATTATTGACCATGAAATATTGTAGTGTGGTTCCTAAAGAAATTGTAGAACACTACGGTTCCGGTTTTCGTTCAAACCCTATTGGTACGGGACCATTTCAGTTTAAACGCTGGGAAGAAAACCTTAAATTGGTTTTTAGAAAAAACCCCGGTTATTTTGAAACTGATAGCAACGGAAACCAATTACCTTATTTAGAAGCCGTTTCCATCACGTTTTTACCTGATAAACAAAGTGAATTTTTACAATTTGCCCAAGGCAACATCGATTTTGTGTCCGGATTGGATGCGTCCTACAAAGATGATATTTTAACTGCCGATGGCAACTTGAGGGCTACTTATAAAGATGCCGTAAATATGATTCGCGGGCCGTATTTAAACACCGAATATCTGGCGTTTTATTTAGATTCTGATGTGCCCGAAATACAATCGGAATTAATCAGACAAGCCGTTAATTATGGTTTTGACCGTCAAAAAATGATGGTATATCTTCGTAATGGTGTGGGCATTCCCGGCGAAGGCGGATTTATTCCAAAAGGTTTGCCGGGGCATAATGCAACCATCGGTTTTGATTATCAACCCGAAAAAGCCAAAGCGCTGGTGGCGCAATTCAAAAAAGAAACCGGCATTCAACACCCAAAAATCAGCATTTCAACCACCAGTAATTACCTGAGCTTTTCTGAATATATCCAGCGTGAAATACAAAAAACGGGAATACAGGTTGCTATTGATGTGATGCCGGCTTCGAGCTTAAAAGATGCCAAAGCCAACGGTAAAACCGATATATTCCGTGCCAGCTGGATTGCCGATTATCCCGATGCCGAAAATTATTTGTCTTTGTATTACAGTGCAAATTTTGCACCTAACGGCCCTAACTATTCGCATTTTAAAAACAATGAATTTGACAAATTATACGATGCCGCATTTACAGAAACCGATACCGGAAAAAGAGCAGAACTCTACACGCAAATGGACGCGTTGATTATGCAAAAAACACCTGTAGTGGTTTTGTTTTATGACGAAGTGGTACGCTTTACAAGAAAAAACGTTAACGGTTTGGGCATCAACCCTATCAATCTATTGGAATTGAAACGAGTGAAAAAGTTTTAAGACTTAAAAAAAACTTAAGTTTGAAACATTATATAAAAAATCCAAATATATAAAAATAGCAGAAATAAAAGTTATGAAACATTTACAATGACGCAGAAAGAAATTGAATTTATTTTAAAAAAAGTAGAAGAAACTATTAAAACAGAGGGTTATTGTCGTGCTGGATACGCAATAAAAGAAGTACTTAAATGTGATACTAAAGATGTATTAGGACATCAAAAAGTAAAAATAGCATCCTTATTTTGCAAGGATGGTAAATACAAAAATGAGCTGGCAGAAGATAAACCTTATTTCGATTTGAACATTAAACGAAACCCAGTAAAAACCGAAATAATTAGATTTATACTAACAGTAGCTTCTGCTGTTATAATTTCATACATCACACAAAATCCTTAAAATTTAATTTAAAATTTTGAAATTCCCCTATATTTACAATGGTAAGATTTCTATTTCCGGAAAAATCTATCTAATTTTCTCTATAATGAAACCATAACCGAAACCGTTATAAAATATTTGATAAAAACTAAACCTAAATGGAAAAAAAAGAGCCAAAAGAAATCTTTAAAAAATCTTTACTTGCCTGCATTTTGATTGTTGGATTTGGAATTTATTTATCGATTCGAGGAAATAAAGAAAAAAACGAATTTGAAAGTATAACCGGAAAAATTGATTATTTCGACAAGACTTTTGGAGAAATTAATTATAAAAATAAAGGAAATCACAGATTTATCCATATTGTCGATTTTCATCTTATGTTTGACATTTTTGTTGGGAATAAGTTTGGTGATTTTAGCCCAAAGTTCGAGCAACTAGATAAATTAACAATCGGAGATGAAATTACTATTTACTACGCAGAAAAAACTCCTTTACAAAAAAACCAAGATTTTCGATTTAATAAAGCGGTTCAGTTTATTGATAAAGATGGTGTACCTTATTTTATCCGAGGGAATAAAGATAAATATGGTGGTTATTTTTTTATAGGGATTGGAGTATTGTTAACTGCAGCCTTACTTATTTTAAGACAAATTGGAAAAATAAAGTAAAAAACATTGGATAATAAAGAGCTGCAAAACAAAAAATTACATCAATCTGTAAATTACTTATTGCAATCCCAAAAGAGCATCTATTGTTCATCCATAGATTTTCCTATATCTTGGATTTCATCTTTAACAACAACAATTTTTTCCCATCGCCATTGAAGCAATTTATAAAACCCCCAGCAAGCCAATAAGCCGGCAGGAATACCTATAAAATTAATACTGGCTGCATTATCCCAATCTATATTCCACTCAAACAAAACATCAAGCACTCCTATTATTGCGCCTAACGGTTTGCAGCTTGGCGAAGTGGCGGAAATCGAAGCACAAAACTTCATACGAAGCCGAAAAGTTCAAATTTAGCACAAATGTTTCATAGAAGCACTTCACCCCCATTACGCCAAACGCCTGTTATCGGTTCGCCCTTCTTTTTCGGTATTTGTCAGCCAATCTATTGCGTTTACTTTTTTTATTCCGTTATACGTTCCCGTGTC